>DATGLT010000152.1:0-46454 GCA_035294005.1 Verrucomicrobiia bacterium | reverse complement strand
ATTACGCCGATCTAAACGTGCCCATGCTTTCAAGAATGTTTGATAGGCGGTGCCGCGGCTACGAGTCCCTGGGTTATACTATTCTCCTCCCCGCCAGCACCCTTCCAGGTTGGCCAGTCGAAGTGCCCTTGCCCATTGATCCGGAATGGAAAAGAGATTATGCAGCCAGCGTGCGCCGTCTTGTCCTGGATGGAGTCGATGTGCCGCTCGGCCAACTGTTCGTGCGCGCAGCAAGTCCTCGGATGCCAAAGGCCCAGGGTGAGGCCAGAAGTGCCAGCGAAGCGTTCCTCTATGGCCGACTGCAAACCATGTCCGCGACCAAGGACCGTTTTCGCTTGAACGCCCGATTGCCGATAGCTTTCGATGGCTCTCGAACTATGGAAGTGGATTTCCTCTGCGCGGAACTCGGGATAGCGATAGAGCTAGATGGAGAACAGCACTTGGGTGATGCGGACGCCTACCGGCGAGACCGGCATAAAGATGCGCTGCTTCAGCAGCACGGGTATTTTGTGCTGCGATTTCTGGCATCTGACCTTGCCAGGCGTCTCGACCAGGTGCTTGACGGGACTCTCGCAGTGCTCGAAAGTCGTAAGCATAATCAGCGGAAGCCACATAACTAACTGGGCCACCTTCCATCTGGGTTTGGCTTTTCCAAAAGGGGTACTCACTCCGGAGGCACTCCGGTCGTAATGTTGCCGGTGTCGAGGAGTACCGGCAGGCCTTTCTAAGCGCCCCCAGGTTATTGTAGGCGGCCAGCGGCGCGTTCTCGTTGAAGGAATACGCCTGGCCTGAACACAAGCAGGCCGTAAAACGGCTTATCCATAAATGCTCCAAAGTCACTCTCGTCCAACGTCAGCAAAATGTCGGCCCAGGCTAACGCGCTGAATAATACCGGGCGGTCCTTGGTGACTGCGAACACGGCTGCGCGGTCAAGTGTCAGCACGTCGTCCATGATCAGCAAAGCCGGTCGCAGTGCCGCCCAGTCCGCGCTCGCTGATGGCGCTAAGTCCGGAAGATTCCGAAGCACCTCCTCCAGTCCGTAAGGCGTTGCAATCAGGACCCAGCCGTTGGCAGAAGCCCGACTGAAGATTTGGCGGGAAGCGCCTGCCGCCGAGCCGCACGCGGCAAGCAGAACACTAGTGTCCAAAAACAGCCTCACTGGCCCTGACGAAACCGGTGCATATCGGCCTCATCCCGCCCAATCCAATTCGCGATCTGTTCGCGCGAGAATTTGCGCGGCTCAGGCAGCTTAGCGCCTTGCGCCCGCAGGCGGGCCGCGAGGAACAGCAACAGTTCCTGCTTCTGCTCCGGCGTAAGGGCGTCGGCTGCGGCTTCGATTTCGGAGAGAGTGCTCACGGCAAGACCATACCTCACAGCCTTCAGAACGACAAGCCTAGGCGGAGTAGGCGGATTGCGTGGATTGCTTCACAGGGGGTCCCATCCGTTCCGAACTAGTTGCGATTGCGGTCGTGCGTGTCTGATTCTCAAAATTGGAGCGGGTGAAGGGAATCGAACCCTCATCTCAGGCTTGGGAAGCCCGCATTCTACCACTGAACCACACCCGCTGGCGGTGTCAGGGATTTTTAGCAAACGCGGGCCTGGCTTGCAATAGCGCAGTTTTGCTGATTGAATCGGTTAGGTGTTAAAGCCGGCTGAAGGGTTGCTCAACGTCCGCGCATCCCGAGCATCCCGAGTTGTAAGCTTGACTGACCCAACTTCGGCTCTTATCACGTGGAACGCACTTCATATGAATACGCCATCCAATTCCCTCACCACTCGCCGCGAATTTCTGAAGACCTCCGCCCTCGTCGGCGGGGTGCTCGCCGCGCCCGCGATTTTGCCCTCCGGCGCGCTTGGCGCTGAGAAAACCGACACCATCCGCGTCGGATTAGTCGGGTGCGGTGGACGGGGGTCGGGCGCGGCCAGCCAGGCGCTCAATGCCGACAGCAACGTCGTGCTGACCGCAATGGGCGACGCATTCGAGGACCAGCTCCAAAAGAGCCTGCAAAGCCTGCAAAAAGATCATGGGGAGAAAGTCAAAGTGACGCCCGAAAAAAGCTTCGTTGGGCTGGACGCGTATCAAAAAGTGATCGACAGCGGGGTGGATGTTGTGTTGCTGGCGACACCGCCAGGGTTCCGTCCGGTCCATCTCAAGGCCGCGGTCGATGCCGGGAAACATGTGTTTTGCGAAAAGCCGATGGCCACCGACGCCAGCGGCGTCCGTTCGGTGCTGGAATCGGTAAAAACGGCGCGATCCAAGGATTTATCGTTGGTTGCGGGTTTTTGCTGGCGCCGAGACGCGGCGCGGCGCGAGTTTTACAAGCGTATCCACGGCGGCGCCATCGGGGATGTCCGGGCGATTTACGCCACTTATTACACGGGGCCGGTGAAACCGATGCCCAGTCTGGAAAGCCGGAAACCTGGGATGGGCGACCTGGAGTGGCAGTTGCGCAACTGGTACAATTTTGTCTGGCTCTGCGGGGACGGTTATGTGGAGCAATGCTGTCACAGCGTGGACAAGGTGGCATGGGCCATGAAGGACCAGCCGCCGATCAAAGCGGTTGCCGTTGGCGGCCGGCAAACCCCGAACAACCAGGGCAACATCTTCGACCATATGTTCGTCGTTTACGAATTCGCTAACGACGTGCGCGGGTTTGTCGGGCAGCGCCAGGTGGGTGATTGCTACTCTGAGAACTCCGATTACCTGATGGGGGCGGAGGGCTTCGCCAAAATACCCGGCTGGCAGGCGCCCTTTATCAAGGGCAAAGAAAACTGGCGCTACCACGATTCGGGGCCAAAGACGGATATGTACCAGGTGGAACACAACGAGCTGTTCGCAAGTATTCGAAGCGGCAAGCCCATTAACGATGGCGAATGGATGGCCCAAAGCACGCTCATGGGATTGATGGGACGCATGGCGGCTTATACCGGGCAGGAAGTTACCTGGGAACAAATGCTCAACTCACAGGAAAAGTTGGTTCCCGAGAACCTTGATTGGAACATGAAACTGGACATTGCCCCGATGGCCATGCCCGGGCTGACCAAAATTGCCTGAGAACCTCGGGTGACTGCCCGGCGGGACGCCAATAACCAATCTCCTAACTGCCATTCATTATGCAACGCCGTGAATTTTTAAAGCGAAGTGCCAGCGCCCTCGCGGTCGCCTCTTGGGCCGGCCTCGGTGCCCTGGAAACACGAGCCGAACCGTCCGGTTCCAAGCGCCCGATTCGCAAGGCCATCATGTGGGGCACGGTCGGAGTTCAGGGATCGGTCCTGGAAAAAATGAAAGCCGTGAAAGCGGCGGGGTTCGAAGGGACCGAGATGAACAGCCACATGGACCAGGAGGAAGTATTGAAAGCGCGCGACGAAACGGGGCTCGTGATACCGAGCGTGTGCGGCGCGCATCATTGGGACAAACCGCTGTCGCATCCGGACCCGAAAGTGCGCGAGGCGGGGCTGGAAGCGCTGAAGCAAACGTTGCGGGATGCCAAACGGTATGGCGCAACATCCGTATTGCTGGTGCCGGGGGTTGTGAACAAGGAAATCAGCTACCAGGACGCTTACACGCGGTCGCAGGCGGAGATTCGCAAGGCAGTGCCGCTGGCAGAGGAACTCGGGGTCAAAATCGCCATCGAGAATGTCTGGAACCAGTTTTTGCTCAGCCCGCTTGAGGCGGCCCGTTACGTGGATGAATTCAATAGCCCGGCTGTGGGCTGGCATTTCGACGTTGGAAACATCATCAACTACGGCTGGCCGGAGCAGTGGGTGCGGATTCTTGGCAAACGGATTCAGAAACTGCACATCAAAGAGTTCAGCCGCAAACGCCGGGATAAAGAAGGTCTTTGGAAAGGATTCGATGTGCCGTTGATGGAAGGCGATGACGATTGGCCGGCGGTCATGAAAGCGCTCGACGAGGTGGGTTATTCTGGCTGGGCCATGACGGAGCAACCCGGCGGCGATACGCCCGAGGGATTGCAAGATCTCGCGACGCGCCTCGGCAAAATTCTGTCATTGTAACGCTCGGCGCTTTGGTTCGTAAACCGCCACAATTGCGGGGCACCGAAGCTACGGAAATTGCACTCAAATCGGGCTTCATGAAAAGCGGGCCCACCCGAGCTCTCTTGCTGGCGTCCATGCTCGTTTCCGCGGTTTCGAGGACGTCCCAAGCCCAGGACGATACCATCACGTTTGACGACCTGGTCTCATCGGCGCAGCAATGGGCGAAGGGAAACCTCGACGAAGACGTGTTGCGGACGCTGCAGCAGGCCGACCGCGAGAAGGTGCGGAAGATCCTTGCGGACTTGCAAAAGGAGTTCCAGGGCCAGTACGTGCTCGACCTGGCCGGGTTAAGAGACGCCGCCCACACCGCAATTCCGTTACTGGAACAATACGAGGAGACACTGCCGTATGCGCTTTGGCTTAAAGTTCACCTCGATGACCTGGAAGTGGCGAACCAGCTCGAGCTGATCATCCCGGCGCCAAAACCCGAGCCCGGCAAGCCTTCAGTTCCTGTCAAACCAACCGCGCGGCAGGAGCGCGAAGTATGGGTCACCCAGTTCGCTGATCGGCCGTATCCCGAAGCGGCACGTCCGTTCGTGCCCCGATTGAAATCGATTTTCGTTTCCGAACGGGTCCCACCCGAGTTGATTTGGATTGCGGAAGTTGAATCCTCGTTCGATCCGCGGGTCCGCAGCCCTGCGGGCGCGGCGGGCCTCTTTCAACTGATGCCGGCAACGGCGCGTCGTTACGGGCTCAGAACGACATGGCCCTGGGATCAGCGGTTGAATCCAGAGCCCAGCGCCCGCGCGGCGGCCCACTACTTGAACTATTTGCATCGTCACTTTCGGGAGTGGCGGTTGGCGCTCGCCGCTTACAATTGCGGAGAAGGAACTGTCGACGAACTGCTCAAACATTCCCGAACGCGCAGCTACGAGGCGATCGCCTCGCGTCTGCCTGCCGAAACGCAAATGTATGTTCCCAAAGTCGAAGCAATCCTGCTGCGCCGCGAAGGAATGACGCTTGCCGAACTGCACGCGCCCGCCGCTCCGGTGAACAGGTGACAGGCGACCCTACGCCCGGTCCGGTTCAGCCGTGGCCAAGCAAGGTTCAGCTGGGCGCCTTCTCCAGGTGTGCTGTTTGGTTCAAAACAAAAGCCATCAAGCGCCGCAAACGAATGCAGCCGGCAAGGCGACGACTGTCTTTTTTCTCAACGACCGGCAGGCTTTTCAACCTGTATTCCCTGAAGGCCGATGCAACTATGGAACAATCGTCGTCCAAAGCGACGGTAACTGGATTGCGCGTCATGAAATCCGTCACCGGCGTCAAATAGGAAGCACCCGCAGGCTGAGCGCGCAGCAAGTCTGTGATCGTGACCACGCCATCCACAGTTTGGCCGTCGGCTGAAACATAAAAGAATTCGTGGCCGTGCTCGACAAAAGCCTGCCCCACCTCCTTCATCGTGGCGGTGGGCTTGAGCAGCGGATCAGGAACCGGTTCCATTAATTGCCGCGCAGGAGTCGACCTGAGAAGCTCGTAAACCTGGGGGCGGTCCTGCCACACGTCCACGGCCCGGCGGTTCAAGGTTTGGGTCAGTGCATCCTTGAGCGGCTTGAGCGCGCCGGAAACCTGGCCAAAGACATTGCGTCCCATGACCAGGACTTCCACCGTCGTGCGCGCGCGAACCGACATCGCCCGAACTCGGTTCCCCAGCAGCGCGCGTTCCCCAAAGAAACAGCCGGCACCCAGAACGGCGACCACTTCGTACCCTGCGCCGTTTGAAGCAGGCGCGCCGTCCATGCCGTCGGCGGATCTCAACACTTCAACTTCACCCTGTTCAAGAACGTAAAAATTGGTGGGGGCATCGCCTTTTCTAAAGATGAAATCGCCGGCATCGTAATGTGCGTGTGAGACACGCTCCGTTTGTTCCGTGCGAACGTACGCGAGATCCCTGGGAAACAACAACAACGACGCCCAATCGAACCCGACCTGCATTCGGCGCCCGATCGTCGGCAGTTTGAAAAGGTACACACCGCGCCAAGCGAACCACGCAAGAAACCCCGAAAGATGCATTCCGAAAAGATCGGCCACAGCGGAATGCCCCCCAATCGAACAAAGTTCGCCAAGCAACTTAAACCGAAACGGCCTGGTAGGCTGGCCGCGCATGACCCGGCAGATATTCTGGGCGCATTGACGCCCCTGGCGCTCGGCGAATTGGCCTGTGGTTGGCGAGACTTCCCCATTCAGCGAATTGACAATGCAGGCGCAATCGCCGATCGCCCACACGTTATTAAACCCCTTCACCCGCGTGTCCGGCTCGGTTGAAATTCTGCCTTTTTCCTTCGCCGCTTTTAAACCTGAAGTAATCGGGGCAGCCGAGCTTCCGATCGTGCAAACGATTGTGCCGCCTTTGTGGAACGTGCCGTCCTGCAACGCAACTCCTTCATGCGTCGCGGAGGTCACCCTCGCATTCAGCACCATGTGCACGCCGGCTTCCTCCATCTTCTTTCTCGCAAACTCCCGCAGGCCCGGGCTGATCTCCGGGAGGATTTGGTCCCGCGAATGGATTAGCACGACCTTGGAATCCGCCACTTTCCACCGGTGAAAGTAACACGCGCTGTCACGGATCAGATCGTTGATTTCCCCGGCGGCTTCCACACCGCTGTAACCGCCGCCAACCACCAGCACCGTCAGGTGCCAGCGCTTACGGTCGGCGTCTTCGGAAATTTCAGCTTGCTCCATCTGCTCCATTACATGCGAGCGAAGCTTGATGGCATCCGCGACCGTTTTGAGCGGGAACGCGTGGTCGGCCATGCCGGGCACGACATTGAGGTTAGTGACATTTCCGCAGGCGATAACGAGCTGATCATAGTGCATGCGCGCGGCCTGGTTGTCCTCGCCGTGGTACTCGACCTCGTTTTTTGCAAAATCAATGTTATGAATCTCCTCGGTTCGGCAGAACACGTTCGGGAGGAGTTGACGCAGCGGGACGACCACGTCCAAAGGGTTAATCGACGAGCCGGCCACTTCTGCCAGGAGCGGGCTGAACACGAGGTGATTCTGGCGATCGAACAGGACTACTTCGACTTGTGAATGATCCAATTCACGGCAGAGCGTTTGGCAGCATTTAACACCACCAAAACCGCCGCCAATCACGATAACTCGTTTTTTACCCATATTTCGGCCTGAAAAATCCGATAAATCCGATTGTGGCCCAATATAGCACACCGCTCATTGGGCGCGCTGTCGCGGCTGGGCCCCCAATTCCTGATGAGTGCAGGGGAGGTAATCACGCCCCGATGCCAAAGCGCAAGGAGCATTAGGAACAGTGACTGGTTAGTCATCGATTTTTTGAAACAAAACGACTGCGGCCGGGGTCTGTCAAAGAGAGAGCACGATTGGCGGCTAAGCGGACTGCCTCCGGAAACGGCACAATATGGGTCAAAAACATTTCGCGCGGACGGCTGCATTCACACTGGTTGAATTGCTGGTCGTCATTTCCATTATTGCAATTCTCCTGGCGCTGTTGATGCCGTCCATAGCGCGAGCGAAACTCAAAGCCAACCAGACGAGTTGCTTGAACAAAATGCGGCAACTTACGATGGCCGCCACAATGTACTCGAATGACCACGACGAGGAATTCCCCCCGCGCCGTCTTACGACCAATGCCTGGCCGCACAAGCTCAAGCCTTATTACCTGAACTGGCAGATCCTCGCCTGCCCGAGCGACCATTTCGGAATCGCCGGATTGGTCCAAAACGACGTAAGCCCCAATCGCAGTTACCTGATCAATGGCTTCAATGATTACTTTAAAGTGAGCTTGAGCCCTGCCGATTATAAACTCGTTCAGCAATGGAAATTCGCGCATGGGATGAAAGTTGCGGCGATTAAAAAGCCGAGCGACACAATTCTGTTCGGTGAGAAACGGACCGGCTCCCGGCATGTCCACATGGATATCGACCAGGGAAAACGCGGGAACGATTTTGAAGAGATCGAACACGCGCGGCATGGGCAGGTCTCCAACTTTGCCTTCGTAGACGGAAGCGTTAGGTTCGTCAAAAAATACGGCGAGTTGTATCCTGAAAACCTTTGGGCTGTGATTGAGGAATTCAGGTACCCGCCGGGCCCGCCGCAGGGGCTGCCCCAGTAGCGGTCACTCTTTGATGCTCAGAATGACGCCGGCGCTCACCAGCAGAGCGGCGAACAGCAGGTCCAGTCCCGGCGTTCGTTTGAGGAACACGCACAGGATAATTGTTGAAAGAACAGGCGTAGCCGCCGCGAGCACGCTCAGCGACTGCACTTTTGCCCGGGAAAGGGCCAGTTCCCACATAAGATAACCTGCGCCCAGCGGGCCGAGCCCGTATAGCAGAGTGCAACCGAGGCCCAGAGGGCTGATCTCACGCGCGGGACCGTTCGTTCGAAGCGCCAACACCACGCAACCAACAATGCCGAGCGTGATAAAGCCCATCGGGCTGGTGACGTAATTCCTCGACCAATCTTTCCATCGCGCCAGGAACGCGGAATAGCCTGCCCATGTTATGGCGGCGATGAGGGCCAATGCGTATGGCGCCCGCGGCGCATGAGAGCTGCCGGGAGGATTCAAAAACGTGTGCAACTGCGCGGCGTTGGCGCAGATCAGGCCCGCCGCCGCGAGGCTCATTGCAATGGCCAGCCGGCCCGTGAATTTCACGCCGGGAACACACGCCACACTGAAGAGCAGGGTCAGCACCGGCCACAGGTAGTTGATCAGGTTAACTCCGCCCACCTGGTCTGCGGTCGCGCCGGCTAAAGCGGTGGGCCAAACCAATCCATAGGTGACGAAGCAGGCCATCGGTACCGCCCACAAGCGCCAGGGCAAAAAAATCGCGCTGCGCAACTCGCCATTGCAAAGCCGCCTCCACACCAGCTGCAGCGTCCCGCTGCATAGCGAAGCAATCGCGATCAGCCGCCACGTGCCCGCTTCCCGGGCTCCAAGATAAACCAGCGAAGAGCCGAACGACCAAAAGACGACCGCCGCTCCGCCCAAAACCAGCCCCTGCCTGACCTGCGCATTCTTGTGCGCGATCGAGACCTCCTCACAAGGCCGGTTTGCGGAAACCTCGGCGCTCATCCGACGGCGGCTTATTGCGCCCCCGCCAGGATCCGGCGAGCGTTATCCCGGTATATTTTCTTGAGAACGGAATCCGGCAGGCCGAACCCGTACCAGGCCCAGTGATATTTGGAAAAATATTCCGGGTAGAAGTGCTCATCCTCGGTTTCAAGCAACCGGAAGCTCACGCGGAACATTCCGGGATTGGGATCCATGTCGGTTCCGTAAAGCAGACGATCCTGGTATCGCTGAAAGAAGCTTCTCATGAATCGCGGGATTGGGGCTATCTCGGCAAAGCGTGCCCCCATGTCCGCGTAAAGATTGGGATATTTGTCCAGCATGGCTCCGAGGCGCTTTAGGTCCGAGCAGCAGTTGGCAAAGTGGCACGCAATGAACACGGTGTGCGGGTGTTTGGCGACGGCGCGTTCGAGCGTTGCAACGACTTCATCATGCTGCAGCACCGAGGGTTCATTTGGCACGCGCCATTTCCACGCGTTCATCAGCCCGTCATTGGTTGCATCCATGGGCTCATACATCCATTTGTCCTCGCCTACGTGAATGTTCACCGGCATGTGCAGCTCGGCGCATTTATTTAGAATCGAGTCCATTCGCGGATCGTCGATGTGCATGCCTGCATGATTCGTCGTGCCGCCCAGTCCGCGGCCTTTGTCGCTTAATTCTCCGACGCCCGTCGCTCCGGCGCGGTGACAACGTTCCAGCTCGGCGACTGCCGCGGGCCCGTACCCGCCCTCATTCAACCCGGTGTAATCGATGCCGCACCATACCTCAAACCGCTCCGGGTGCTTATGGTAACGAGCGAATGTTTGATCGAAATTCGTCCCCACCTGGCCCGACAAGATCACGGTTTTTTCCAACCCAACGTCGTCCATGGTTTTGACCCAACGATCGATATCGGGATCGGTGCGGGCGTAATTGTGGGAATGGACGTCGATGGCGGAATACCGTGCTCTTTCGATCCGAGTTTCCGGTATTTGGAAAATCGAATGCGGTTTGTAGTCTTTCAGAAGGATTTCATCGGGGGTGGTTTGTGCGCCGGCGCTGGCCAGACTGATCAAAGCCAAAGCCAAGTGGTTCACGACGGAAACCCCGGTTCGAGCAGAACGTCTCATGCGAGGAGTTTAGGTCAAGCCGGGCCGATGTCAGGAAAAAGTGACGGATGGAGACGCGGGTAACCCACGAGCCCTGGGGGCTGCGCTTGTCCCTATCTCTCCGGCCAGCGCAAGTGCTCGTGCAGGAACTTGAACGTGCCGACACCATGGACCTGGTGTGGGCCGACAAACACTTCGAGTTGGCAATCATCCGGAGGCAGGTGGAGCTGTGCTTCGTACAGGTAACGGACTTTTGCGAACTCATAAGCCACGGTTTCGTCCGGCGACACTCCGTCCATGTGACCGCGTTCGACCATAAAAGGCCTCGGGGCGATGAGCGCCGCCATTTCCGAGTAGTTGAAGGTGCTTCCGAGGTCGAATTCGAAGATTTCGTATTCGCCCATAAACGCATAACTGTAAGGGCTGCGCGTCGATGCATTTTTCCATACCCAATCGTTGAAATCAGCCGAGCAGATGGAGAGGCAGTAATTGGTGACCAGCGGCGGTATCCGCATGGCGGACTTGCCTCCGTAACTTAAGCCGTAAAACCCGATTCGGGCAGGGTCCACAAAAGGCAGTGTTTTAAGCCATTCGGTAATCTGCTGGTGTTGGGGGACCATGACCGAAAAGAGCGTTTTGCCGATGGGATTGGCTTTGCGTTGGAGCGTCCGAAAGCGGTCGCCAAAAATATAGAGGTTTTGCGGGGCGAACGTGATGAATCCCTGCTCGGCCAGCCGGGCGGCAAATGCCGAATAGAAGTTGAACCCGGCCTCGCCGATGGTGTCCTGAGGCCTGCCTTCCAGTCCATGCTGGCAGACCACAACCGGCCGGCGTTCGCCTACGGAAAGGTCTTTGGGCACCAACAGCAGCCCGTACGCGATGAGGTCCGGGAAAACATCCAGAACAACCTCGTACCCGGTCCATTTCTCTTTGTCGTAAGATTTCCGAGTACGCGCATTGAACGGCAGCAAGGGCTGATCAAACTGCCCGATAATGTCGCGCCCGAATATTTGGCGGTAACGCTCTGAGGTCTGGCGGAATCGTTCGAGCGAGCTGGTGTCCAGATCTTTCATGAACTGCTGCCTCACGTACGGGCTTTCGACGAGCAACCTTTGGGTGAAGCGGTCCAGTTCGTCAATTTGACGGGACTCACGTGCCGCCGCGTCCCTTACGCGGTTCGGTTTCGCTGAAATATCCGGTGGCGTGGCCAGCGCGGTTCCGGGGCTCAGGGCACTAAGGAACGCTTGAGTCGCTTCGGTTGTGGAAGGAGGGCCGTGTCCTTGGCTGCTGCTGTGGAACTGTAGCCTGGCATCGTCGGTCTTGAGCCCGCACAACCGCGCTGCTTTTTCGAACTCGCTTTGCACTTCCGTCAACGGAGGTGTGACGACCTGGCTGGGGGCGCCAACGCCCGCTCCGGAGTAGGTCGCTTCGGGCGCTTTGGCCGCTTCGATAATCAAGGTGTTCGAATACACCAGGCTGGCCAGTTCGGCGTCTCCAAATTGTTCCAACAACCCGAACACGTTCCGGTCTACCGGTTCCTGCCATAACGATCGGCGGTCCGAAAAATAACCGCTGACCCATGCCACTCTGATCCTGGGATCGAGCGCCGCCGCATACAAGGCGAGCATGCCGCCGTCGCCCCAGCCCGCGACCCCGATTTTTTGATCCGGGCTGCGATCTTTCTCCAGCCAATCGACCAGCGCTAGGACCTTCTGCACTTCATAGCCGATGATGTGCCTGCCCAATTCATAGGCCGGCCGGTAAACAAATTCGCGGGCGGTTATTCTGCCCCTTCCTTGAGGTTGGATCATTTCACGGCCAACGACGGCCGGGATCAGCACGCGGCAACCGCTGGCCGCGAGCCGTGTGGCATACCGCTGCTCGGGCGGCACGCCCGGCTCCAGTCCGGCCAGTTGCTCGGGCGTTTGGGTCGGATCGGGGATCGCGATGACGTGGGCCTGGACGCGGCGATCGCGCGGCAACAGCAACAGGCCTTCGCCATGGACACCCGTGAACACCGGCCAACGCACGGCCAGCACGTCGTAATCGCGCGTTCGCAACAGCAGTGCCGGCTCGCTCAGGGTCTCCTCCAATTCGGGCGATCCAAACGGCACACGTTGATCGCGCACTCCCAGGATGTGGGCGAGACTCGCGCGGTTGGTCGCCACCGACTTAACATAAGCGGCGGGGGAACTGTAATCCCGGTGCCAATACCGTTGCCTTTGCGCTTCCGAGCGATAAATTTCGTAGAGGAGAAACCGGTCCACCCCGGCAACAAGGTTCGAAGCAATGTCTCCCTGCAAGGTCAGCCGATCGGTTCCTTGCAGGAGGTCGGGCGTTTCGAGCGCGCCGGCGCGGGTTTGATGATTCACCAGCAGCCCCAGGGCGAGGGTTGCTGTTATTCGCCATGAACACTTCATGGCAGGACAATCGCCAAATCCTTTCCGATATTCAACGCGGCAGGCGAGAATCCCCGCGCTTTTCTGTGAATGACCTTTTTTGCCGATCCCGTTATGCTTCGCATCATGAAACCTTTTCTTGCGCTCGCCGCCTTGGTGGCAGGTCTGTTGCCGAACTTTTGCGTTGCCGCCGGTGAAGACGCGTTTTATCACCTCGGCCCGGACTCACTTCCGCAGGACGGCGTTCCCAAAGGGGAACTACGGGGGCCCTTCACTCTCCCGAGCCAGGTTTTTCCCGGCACGCAGCATACGTATTGGGTCTATGTGCCGGCACAGTATGACACCAACCAGGCTGCGGGCTTGATGATTTTCAACGATGGCCAGGCCATGATCGCCACCAACGACGACATGCGCGTGCCCAACGTCATTGATAACCTGACCTGGCGGCGCGAGATCCCCGTGCTGATTACCGTGTTCATCAACCCTGGCCGCACTCCCGAGCAACCGGAACCCAATCCCAAAGAGTGGGGTGACCGGACTACCAACCGGCCCGAGGAATACAATCGGCTCAATGACAAATACGCCCGCGTGATTGTCGATGAGTTGCTCCCGGTGCTCGAAAAGCAGTACAACCTTTCACCGGACCCGGAGATGCATGCGATTGCGGGCACCAGTTCCGGCGCGATTGCCGCTTTTACCGTTGCATGGGAACGCCCGGAGAAATTTCACAAGGTTATCAGCATCGTGGGCTCGTTCGTCAACCTGCGCGGGGGCGATGTCTATCCCGAGAAGGTCCTGGAATCCGACCGCAAACCCATTCGCGCGTTCTTCGTGGACGGGGTGAATGACAATCGGGCGTTGCGGGGAGATAAATACGATCCAACCCGGGATTGGCATTACCAAAACGTTCGACTGGTCGAAGGGCTCAGCAAAAAGGGCTATGACATCAACTACACCTGGGGCATCGGGCTCCACGGCCAGAAGCAAGGCGGCGCAATTCTGCCCGAAATGATGCGGTGGTTGTGGCGCGATTATCCTCGGCCTTTTGATCCCCACAACCTGGAGGAACGGTCGTTTCGCGGCCGCGCGCCCGGCAGTCCCCTGGAGACAGGTTCCGCCGAAAAGCCCCAGGAACGGTAAGAACAAGGGCCCCGAAGAACCGTCAGAATCGGACACGCGCAACCGCCGATTGGCGCCGGTCTGCCGTCAACGTTGACCTTTTCTGCGTCTTACGTAGTCATCAAAGGGAACTCCGAATTTGTGATTCGGAACGCTTGGTTTGAATTCATGGTAATCCTCACCCTGCCAGACGATCAGATCCAGTTCCGGAGTTTGGTTCAAGTCGCGGCCATACATATACTGCAGCATGCTGTGAACACGGATCCCGTTGACTGCGACAATGACATCTCCCTTTTTCAATCCGGCGGCCCGCAGCGCGTCATTTTCCTGTGTGATTAGAACCCCATCCGGCGGCGCAATGTGGAAATTGCTCAACGTGACTTTTTCAACACCTTTTGGGAACAACGCCCTGAGCCGCTTTTCAACTTCAGGCCTGTATTTGTGATCGCCCGTTACTCCTTCATACCTGAGACAGAAACCCACCAGTGGCAGCCCCGCATTGTAGCGTTCATCAATCTTGGAGTACCATTCGAAGGCTCCCTGATAGTTGGTTGTGTCTTCCATGAAGACCGCTTTGGCCTCCAGGCCCACATACGAGTAAACATCTCCCGCTTCATCAGCCACAGCGCGGGCCTTTTCAATTTCGCCAGTGTGCAAAAGGTGGCGGACCCGCCATACGGCGTAGTTTGAGGCGCGCACCGCGTCCGGGTCGGCCTCGCAACCCAGGTCGAAATAGCTGGCGGCCTTTTGCTCGTTGTTTTGTTCAATAAAGTAATTCCCGAGATCGTAGTAACAGGCCGGGTCAAGCTTTGCGGCCGGGATCATCAGCTTTTCATAATCTTCAGGCCGGTTCTTCACAGTATCGGCGAGCCTGCGCATGGCCAGAACCGAGTACGGCAGAACGGGGCTGTACAAATCCATGACCTGGTCGTGAGTGGGCGTTTCCTGGTATTTTACTTTCCAAATGAAGGAATCAATTCGGGGGTCGTATGGCGCAAGTTGATGGAGTTTCTCCATCCGGGAAAGGGCATCGGGGTCGCTGTGTAGGGCGGCAATATGCAACCTGGGGTTCAAATCATAAGCGGTCCCGGGAGGCGGCACATGGCGGTACCACTGATTGAGGTGCGGGTTTGGAATGGGCATGTAAGGGGGAGCAAAATCGACATCGTTGCACAGGTAGCTCCAGCAATCGGCCGGCACCAGGTGAGGCGTCGCGATGGTCATAGGAAACCCGTCGTCCAGCGCCTTGTGATAGCCCGCCTCGGTGCTGCAGGTGAACCTCCGCACGAATGGGTATAGCCTCAGGCCGGAAAGTTGCGACTCCGCCTGGCCGGCGAATTGTTTCGCCTCGTCGGGCGCGCCCAACATTTTGGCCAGGAAATAGTAATTCTGCTGCACCGCATGACACAAGTGCCTCTGTAAAAAGGCAGCCCATTGGCCCCAACCAATGACCTGTGGATGAATTTTGCCTGAAGCGTCCGGGGCGAAACCTCCCGTTGACCATTCGTTCAACGCGTCGGGCATTTCCTTGGGCTTCAGCTTTTGGTTATGAGTGACTTCATAGACCGTATTGATTTCCTGCATCTCAAGAGGCAAGGCGGTTTCCAAAAATTCGTGTCCCATCTGCACCGAGTACCGTTGCTGGGTGGCTGTTCGAACGAAGTCTACGGTCCGTTTTTCGGTTCGCGTCACCTGGCCCCAGGCTGGGGCGGTATCGGCGAAACCGGCTTTGGCGCAAAAGAATTCCACTCGCTCGATGCGACTGGCTACTTTCAGGGCGTCTATGAGGCGATAATCGCCGGTGGCGCGGCATCTCAATGCGCGTGCCAGCGCGACCGCTTCGGGATCATCGGAGGTAATCGCGTCGAGTTTCTCGACCGCGGCCTTTTCCGCGTTCACCAGCGTCAGGAGAGTCGCTTCGGCGATTTGGCCATTGATGCCAAGTGTCCCCGGCGCTTCAAGAAAATGCGCCATGGCCAGGTGCACCGTCATTTGACACAGCGTTTGGCGTATCTCGAAAAAGTGACCCGAATGCTCCCGGAACATAAATATGCCGAGCAACAGTGCCGCTTTTTCATGCGATTGACCGTTTCGATAATCCTTTTCGAGCAAAGCAGACACCGCGGTATCTTCCCGGGCGAGGAGCTCCGCGGATAGCTCACTCAGCTTTGGCAGCAAAGAGGCAGCGCTCGCTTGCTGTTGTGAGGGTTTCAATCCGGCCGCTTGTGCCAGCTTGGCCGCAAGCTCGCGATACACACCGGGCGACCAGAGGGGACCGTTGACGCTCAAATCGCTCGAAAGCTCCGGCAGCTTGGAATCGAACCGAACCTGCACTGAATACTCCGGCGAATCGTCGAGGGAACCTTTTTTTTCCGTGACGGTGACGCGGAATTCATTGGAGTCAGCGGTTTGCTGGCGGGCGGCGTAGTACATTTGCTGCGCCAAATCCGAGACGATGTTCCAGACTATGAATTGGGATTCATCCTGGAAAGGCGTTTTGAAGAAGGCGGCTGTTGGCCCGGGTGATGTCGAAGGAGAAGTTGTTTGCGGCTCTTTTTTGTTGCAGCTGCAAATGAGTGTCAAAGCTCCAAGGGAAATGCCCAATAAAGTGAGAGGCCGTGGCATGACGCATGATAATATCGCCTAAGCTCCTGCCACGCAACAGCTACATGCCAGTAAATGATTCGGTTCACAAGCCGCTGCTTGGCGGGTTATACCCCGCTCCTTTTAAGACTCGGCCCGTTGCGGGGTAATCGATCCGGAGTAGAATAACTGTGCGTCAAGGAAGCTTATGGAACACCAATCCTATTGGAGAACCACAGCGACTCTCCCCAAATTCGGTTCACTGAACCAGGACCTTGAAGTAGACGTGGTTGTGGTTGGCGCGGGTCTAACCGGGATTACCGCGGCCTACTTGTTGAAGCGCGAAGGTGTAAAGGTTGCCCTTTTGGAGCGGGACAGTTGCGCCGGGGGAGATACCGGCCGGACAACCGCCCACCTGACTTACGTCACTGACAATCGCCTTCACGAATTGGTCAAAAACTGGGGTTGCGATGGCGCTCGCGCTTTCTGGGAAGCCGGTGTGGCCGCAATCGATGAGATATTCCGTATTAACAGCGAAACGGGAGCCGACTGCGGGCTCAAGTGGGTTCCCGGTTATCTCCACGGCAAGTTGGATGAGCAAAGCGAACAAGACCGGAAATCCTTGCAACGCGACGCCGAGTTGGCTCAACAACTGGGGTTCCGTGCCGAGTTCCTGGAACAGGTGCCCTACGCGAATCGGCCAGGAGTGAAGTTCGAGGGACAAGCCAAGTTTCATCCGCTGAAATACCTGGCGCCTATGATCCAATCCATCCCCGGGGACGGCAGTTACCTGTTTGAAAACACCGAAGCGACGGAGTTCGAGGCCGACCCGTTGGTGGTCCGGGCAGGCCGGTACAAGGTGCGGTGCCGTTATGTGATAATTGCCACTCATACGCCGTTGATGGGCAAGACGGGCCTGGTCAGCGCGACCCTGTTTCAAACCAAGCTCATGCTTTATACGAGCTATGTGCTGGGAGCCAGGTTGCCCGCCGGCAGCTTGCCCGAGGCGCTCTTTTGGGACACAACCGACCCCTATTATTATCTGCGCGTCGACCGCTACCCGAATCACGATTACCTCATTTTTGGAGGCAAAGACGAGAAAACGGGGCAGAAAGCAGGGCCGGTGTTTGGGGCGCTGGAAGCCGAATTGAAGCGGTTCATACCCGACGCGGAGGTTCAGCACCGGTGGCTTGGACAAGTGGTTGAAACCAACGATGGGTTGCCGTTCATTGGTGAGAGCGCGGACGGGCAATTCATTGCGACGGGCTTCTGCGGGAATGGCTTTACGCTGGGGACACTGAGCGCGGTCATGGCCAGGGACAGGTTTCTGGGCCGCAAAAACCCGTGGTTCGAACTCTTTGATGTAAGCCGCAAAAAATTCCACGGAGGGACATGGCGTTACGTTACTGAGAACGTTGATTTTCCCTATTATTACCTCCGTGACCGAATCAAAGGGGCGCCGGAAGGTTCGCCTGACGAACTGAAAACGGGCGAAGGAAAGGTCATGAAGTTTCAGGGCCAAAAGGTGGCGGCGTATCGTGGCAGCGACGGCAAAGTGACGTTGCTCTCGCCGGTATGCACGCACCTGAGTTGCATCGTGCGCTGGAACGCCGAAGACAAGACCTGGGATTGTCCCTGTCACGGCTCCCGTTTCAAACCGACGGGAGAAGTGCTGGGCGGCCCGGCGGAAAGTCCGCTGGAGCAAGTAGCATGGCCGGACCAGGAACAGAAACGCTATGACAAAGCGGCCTGACCACAGGGCCGTGCGTTATTCCGGTCCCGCTGTGCTCCTTGCTTCAGGGGGAAGCGCGAATGAGCCGCGCGATTTTTTTCAGATCCTCGACGAATAAGCGCATCTGTTCATGTCGCGCTTCGGAGTCTGGAGCGCGCAGGATCGAGGAGGGATGGACCGTTGCGACCACATTGCGGGCCAGCGGCGATTCAAGGACCTCTCCCCGCTGTGCCGTTACTTTGAACTGTTTTCCGAACAAAGCTTGTGCGGCGGTGGCGCCCAGGCACACCAGCACATCCGGTCTGAGAACTTCCAACTCCGCTTCGAGCCACGGAAAGCAGGCCCTTATTTCACTCGTGTTTGGCTTCTTATGGATGTGTTGGTTGCCCTTGGGTTCCCATTTGAAATGTTTGACGACATTGGTCAGATAGACCTCGTCTCGATCGATCCCCGCAGCGGCTAGGGCCTTGTCCAAAACTTTGCCCGCCGGACCCACAAAAGGTTTGCCTGTCAGATCTTCATCGAACCCGGGTTGCTCCCCGACAAACACGACCTTTGCTCCGGGCTTGCCGCGGCCGAAAACGGTTTGAGTGCCGCGCTTCCAAAGCGGGCAGGCGCGGCAGGCGCTGGCCGCGCGCGCCAGAGATCGCAATGACGGATTTTTTGGAATGAGCGGGGCCGCGGACTCCCTGGTTTTCCGGGCCCGAATGGCTTCCCGCTCGTTTTCAACCACGGCTCTCATTGGTTTGCCGGTTCAACTTGGCTTGCCGGGAAAATCGGCACAACGGGGGCGGTCTGCCCACTGATTCAGCTTCGCGGCAGCCGCGGTTAGCCCAAGGCGGGGTGTGGAACGCCTCCACCCCCGGAGCTTCTCCCTAAAAAGCGAATTTGCCTTCGCGGATGAATTCCTGGACGCGTTTACGGCCGGAGGGTTGCTCTATCTTTTGGTAATCCGGGGGCAATTGATCCGGGTCGCCGGGATGACCGGCGGCGAACATTGCAACTACGGCATAATCCGGCGGCACTGCCAGTGCCGAGCGCGCTTTTTCAAAATCGAACCCCTGCATGCCGTGAACCACCAGGCCCATGGCAGTGCCTTGCAATGCCAGGTTCTCAAAAGCCAGACCCGCATCGAATACGTGGACCGGATTTGGCTTGCCGCTTTTTGAAAACACTTTGTGCGCGAGAACGACACATAAAATCCCCGCTCGGCTGCACCACGGCTTGTTTCCCTCGGCCAACAGGTCAAAAAACAGGTTCCACTCGGGGGCGCCGCGCCGAGCATAAAGGAAGCGCCATTCCTGCTCGTTATAGGTTGAGGGCGCCCACCGGGCGGCTTCGAACAACGACATCAACTCACTCTCGCTGAGGGGTTCGCCGTTCATCGAACGCGGCGACCAGCGCCGGTAAAAAATGGATTCGATTGGATGTTCTGGTTTGCGGTGATCCTCTGCCCTCGGTAACTGTGCCATATCGTTCAGGATGATGTTATTGGATAATCTTTTTGTTTGCGGCCCCGGATTTACTCATGGAGTATATATGCGCTGAATAAGATCAGCAACTGGGCCCGGGTTTACGTCCTGAACGCGCAGGAAAGACTTTCCACGCGAAACAGCACCTTGACGCCAGGCGATGATGTGGCGTTCCTGCGAGCGAGATATTCGTGCTCCGGACCGCGGACGCCTCGCCCCGCAGAAATGACTGGCCCGGACACGGTTAGGCCCCAGAAAAATGTATCGCAAGGTTTGGCTGAAGTATTGGAGCGTCCTGGTCGCGCTGGTCGTTGGGCCCGAATTCTTTGTTTTGGCTGGAACTTCCCGGGCGGTTGAGGCTCCGCAACCCGGGTTTGACCGCGATATCCGGCCGATCCTGGCGCAGAATTGTTATCCCTGTCACGGCCCCGACGAGAATAAGCGCAAGGCCAAGCTGCGGTTGGACCTGCGGGAGAACGCGGTAAAGGCTTTGCCCAACGGGGAGGTTGCGATCGTTCCGGGTGACCCCAAGCAAAGCAAACTTGTGGAGCGCATTACCTCGGCAGACCCCGATGAGGTGATGCCACCAGCGCGGACCGGCAAAAAGCTCAGACCGCAGGACATCGCCGCTATCACCCAATGGATCCGCAACGGCGCCGAATGGCAGAACCATTGGTCGTTTGTCGCTCCGACGCGTCCGGCTTTGCCTGCCGTCAAACACCAACGTTGGCCCAGGAACCCAATCGACAATTTCATTCTCGCGCGGATGGAACAGGAGGGACTCTTCCCAACGCCTCAGGCAGATCCGGCGGTTTTGGTTCGAAGGCTCAGCTTTGATCTCACCGGCTTGCCTCCCACCCGGGAACAGCTTCGGACCTGGCTTGCCAAATCCGACCCGGTAGCCGCGGCCGCTGATGAACTGCTGGCCAGCCCTCATTTCGGTGAACGCATGGCTTCGGATTGGCTCGACCTCGCGCGTTACGCCGACACCCACGGGTACAATAACGATGTCCTCCGCAGCATGTGGCGTTGGCGCGACTGGGTCATCGACGCCTTCAACAGTAATTTGCCTTACGACCGGTTTATCACAGAACAGCTTGCCGGGGACCTTTTGCCGGCGCCCACTTTGGATCAACGGATTGCCACGGGGTTCAATCGCAACCACGGCATCAACTCCGAGGGCGGAATCATCGACGAGGAATACCGCGTCGAATACGTCGCCGATCGCGTCCGAACCACCTCCATTGCCTGGCTCGGGCTGACGATGGAATGCGCGCGTTGCCACGACCACAAATTCGATCCCATTTCTCAGAAGGACTTTTACCGGTTCTTTGCCTTCTTCAATAACGTCGACGAGACCGGCGAAGACGGGCGGTTTGCCAATGCCGCGCCCATTATGGCCGCCCCAACCCGTTCGCAACAACAAGCCATCGAACGTTGTCGCGCGGAAATGCGCTCCGCCCAAACCAAAATGGACGCAATGCTTCGGACCCAGGATTGGGCCCACGTCCGGTTTGAAGACCTCACCAACGCCGCCCCGCAATCCAATCCTTTTGCCCGAACCAACACCGCCTTGACTCTGCTCCTTGAGGAAAGCTCCCCCGGCTGGGTAACCAATTCCGCGGGTGGCAAGCCGTTTCAGGTCACCGGCTCGGTGGTGCTGACCAATGGAGTTCAAAACGCCCCGGCATTGCTCTTTGACGGCCATGCCCAGCTCCGCACAGAAGAGCTGCCAAACGTCGACATGAGCAAAGGCTGGCTGTTTTGCGCCTGGGTGCGCCGTGATTCCGCCGTCGAAGCGCCCATTTTTTCGACCGCTAATTTCGGTGTGCCACCTTCCGCCGAGCAATACGGCGAGGGTTTGCAAGTCCGGGTGACTGCTCAGGGCGCTTTGGACGTGCGTCTCGCCCATCGCTGGCCGGGTTATTCGATCCAACTGCTGAGCCAGGAATTGTTGCCGCTGGGCGAGTGGCGGCATGTGTGCGTGGTTTCTGATGGCAGCACCGCCGCCAAGGGCCTGCGCATTCTGATTGACGGCCGAGAGAGCTTGCGGGAAGTCATTCACGACGATCTCACCTTGAAAATCAATGTCTCCGGGCACGCCGTTTTCGGGGGATCCGATGAAAAGCAAAGCCCGAACTTTGTCGGTGCGCTGGCCGGCATCCAGGTTGCGGGCAATCCTGCAAGTCTCGACGCGGTGGCGAAGTGGTCGGGGGATTTGGCCATGCGGGCTGCTGCGGGGCTTGGTTCAGACCAGCGGAGCCACGAGCAAGACGACCTGCTGCGCAGCGCGTGGCTGGAATCCAGCCAGCCCTCATTTGCGGCGGTCGCCGCGGAGTTTAAATCGATTCGGGCCAGGATCCTGGCGATTGAAAGCGACGCTCCAAGCACAATGGTCATGCGCGAATTGGCCGGGCCGCCGCGCCCAACGTTCCTGCTGGGGCGGGGCCAATACGACGCTCCGCGCGAGCGTGTCGAGCCGGGAGTGCCCGGGTTTATTCTGCCGTTGCCAAAAAATGCACCGGCCAATCGCCTGGGGTTGGCCCAGTGGCTGACCGATCGGGCCAATCCGCTGACAGCCCGAGTGGTTGTGAATCGGTTGTGGCAATCGATTTTCGGGACCGGCATTGTGAAGACCTCCGAAAACTTTGGGTACCAGGGTGACTCCCCGTCGCACCCCGAACTGTTGGATTGGCTGGCGGTCGATTTCATGGACAACGGCTGGGACGTCAAACGGTTGCTGCGCCTGATGGTCACCTCAGCGACCTTCCGGCAGGATTCCCGTTCAACGGAACCGTTGAACGAAAGAGATCCGGAAAACCGGCTCCTGGCCCGCGGCCCACGCGAGCGGCTTACGGGGGAAATGTTGCGGGACCAGGCCTTGTTTCTAAGCGGTTTGTTGCGCGACGAACTTGGCGGGCCTTCGGTTTTTCCCTACCAACCCACCAATTTGTACAAAGGCATTGTGGTGGCCGCGGATTACCCGGGCACCAGCTACACCGAATCGACCGGCAAAGAGCTTTATCGCCGCAGCCTTTATACATTCTGGAAGCGAACGGTTCCGCACCCGTGCCTGAGCACGTTTGACGTTCCGGCGCGAGAGGTTTGTGTGGCGCGGCGTGCCAAAACCAACACCCCGTTGCAAGCCCTCGCAACCATGAATGACACCATCCAGATCGAGGCGGCCCGCAAGCTGGCCGAACGCATCTTGCTGGAAGGAGGCCGTTCCCCGGTCGAGCGGGTTGAATTCGCGTTTCAATTGGCCACCGCGCGCAAGCCCAATTCGGCCGAACGCAAAGCGCTTTGTTCGTTGCTGGATAAACGACTCGGCTTTTACCGCGCGGAGCCCTCGGCCGCAAAAGCGCTTCTTTCGGTCGGCGCGTCAAAAACGGACCCCAAACTGGATCCGCTGGAGCTGGCCGGCTACGCCAATGTGGCGAGCTTAATCCTCAACCTCGACGAGACCGTTACCCGAAACTGAGTTATGAGTGAACCGTTGCTTTTGACACGCCGCAGTTTTATTGCCCGTTCCACCCTCGGGCTGGGATCGCTCGCATTGGGGCACTTGCTGGGGGGCCTTCTGCAGGGCGCCACGCCCGGGTCCAAGGGTTCGCTCGGCCTGCATTTCCCCGCCACCGCGCGGCGCGTTATCTACTTGTTCCAATCGGGCGGCCCGTCTCAGTTGGAATTGTTCGATCCGAAACCCGGGCTCAAGCAGCGGTTCGACCAGGATTTGCCCGATTCGGTGCGGATGGGCCAGCGCATTACCGGGATGGTGTCCGGTCAGGCGCGTCTGCCGATTGCTCCCAGCAAGTTCTCTTTCAGCCAGTGCGGCAAAAGCGGCGTTCAAATCAGCGACTTGCTTCCGTACACGCAGAAAATTGCCGATGAACTCTGCCTCATTCGATCGATGAACACCGAGGCCATCAACCACGACCCGGCAATCACTTTCCTGCAAACCGGGAACCAGCAACCGGGCCGCCCCTGCATGGGCTCCTGGGTCGATTACGGCCTGGGTTCGGAAAACGAAAATCTGCCCTCTTTTGTCGTGCTCATCTCGACGCCGAGCAGCGGCACGGGCGACCAGGGATTGCTTTCCAGGCTTTGGGGCAGCGGGTTCCTTCCCAGCCGTTACCAGGGGGTCCAGTTACGTTCGGGAACCGAGCCGGTGTTGTATCTGAAAAATCCACCGGGCCTGGACCCGGCCGGGAGACGCGATTGGCTGGATACCTTGAACGCGCTCAATTCCCAGCGGCTCCAAGTGGTTCATGACCCGGAAATCGCCACTCGCATGGCCCAATACGAAATGGCCTATCGCATGCAGACCTCCATGCCTGAGCTCATGGACCTGTCAAAAGAGCCGGAGTCCACCTTTGATCTTTATGGCGAAAGCGCGCGCAAGCCGGGATCGTACGCGGCCAATTGCCTGCTGGCGCGTCGTATGGCCGAACGCGGGGTTCGTTTCATTCAGCTCTATCACCGTGGCTGGGACCATCATGGCGGGCTGCCGGAACGCATCAAAGTCCTCTCCAAAGACGTGGACCAGGCCTCGGCGGCGCTGGTGACTGATCTCAAACAACGTGGTTTACTCAAGGATACCCTGGTTGTTTGGGGCGGCGAATTCGGACGAACCGTCTACAGCCAGGGACGCCTCACTGCCGAGGATTACGGCCGGGATCACCACGGCAAAGCTTTTTCAATGTGGCTGGCCGGGGGCGGCATCAAACCGGGGATCATCCACGGCAAAACCGACGATTTCTGCTTTAATATCGATGAGAACCCCGTCAGCGTTCATGATCTTCAGGCGACGATTCTCAATCGCCTGGGCATCGACCACGAACGTCTCACCTACCGTTTCCAAGGCCGGCACTACAGGCTCACCGACGTCGAAGGCAAAGTCGTGCAGCCTATCCTGAGCTGACGGCCGCAACCAAACCGTCACGCAGGAGCAAAATCTTTGCGGCTTGGCGTCTTAGCGTGAGCTTCTTGCAAAATCCCCACCAAAAGCTTTTGCCCGAAATCAGGCGGAGCCCTGGTCGCGTTCGCCTAATTTTCGGATCCAGATGTTCCGATAACGAACCGGGTTATTGTGGTCCTGCAATTCAATGAACACTTCCGGCGGATGCGGCCCAACGTACCGGGACAAAGTTCTCCACGGCACTGCGGCGCTGATGCCGTCGGTTGAGCCATTGAACTCGTAATGATTTTGCACGACCACCCCGTTGTGCAGGACGGTAATGCACGCCTTTTTGATGAGTTCGCCCTTCTCGTTCCAGCGAGGTGATTCGAAGATGATGTCGTAGGTTTGCCATTGGCCCGGGGGTTTGCTGGCATTGACGAGCGGCGGCGATTGGCCATAGATGGCGCCGGCCTGGCCGTCGGGGTAGGTCTTGGCGTGGTAGGAATCAAGCACCTGGACCTCGTACATACCGTTGATCAAGACTCCGCTGTTGCCCCGTCCCTGGCCGGTTCCTTTGGGCGGGTCGGGCGTGGCCCATTCAACGTGCAACTGGAAGTCGGCCCACTTGTCGCGGGTGCGAATGCCTCCGCCGCGGGCCGCGGTTTCCACGTAACCATCCGCGACGTGCCACGTCGCAGGCTCCCCGCGATTGTTCTGCCATTTGGAGAGATCTTTCCCATCAAACAGGACTTCGGCGTCCGAAGGCGCGGGGGCGCCCTGGCTGAAAGTGGCGCCTGGAGTAACCACCGGCGGTTGGGGCCTGTCCGGGTCATGAAGGTGCCATTTTCCACCGGGCAACATGGGGGTGTCGCGGAATCCGTCGATGGTTTCGTTTTCCGCGGCGGGTTGCTGGCCAAAGGCCGAGGCCGCGAGGGTTAGAGCGGCAACAAGGGGACCAAGATTGGAGCGGCCGGTTTTCATTTGCAAAACATGCTGGCCCGGACGTCGGCAAAGTCCAGAAAAACATCCTGCCCCCGCGGGAGTCGAGGCCACGAGGTAATGCGCGAGTCTTTTCGCGCGCTTTGGTTCGCCTGGTTGCCGCGGCGGCTGCACTTGCCAGGACCCGAGCAGGTGATGCACGTTATCGAGCATGTTCCGTTTAGCATGTTCCTGTTCGCTCCTGCTCCTGGTGGCGGCATCCTGTTCAAAGCCGCCTCAGCCCGGTGCGGATACCGCTCAAACCACGGCCACAGATCCCAAGTCTCAGCGCGAGTTCGAGGTTAAAGGTGTAGTTAAGTCCGTTGCTTCGGCTAGAAAAACGATTGAGATAAAACATGAAGCCATTCCCGGCTACATGCCGGCGATGACAATGCCTTTCGATGTGAAAGACACGAATGTCCTGGCCGGCGTTCAGCCTGGTCAATCGATCGCTTTCCGGCTCAACGTCACCGATACCGACGGTTGGGTCGATAACATCAGGATCATCGGCGGCGAAGCGGGAAATACGAACGTCGAGGCATCCACGAATGCGCCCGTTCATTTTGTGCAACCGCTGCAGGTTGGTGAGTTGCTCCCGGACTACCGGCTTACCAACCAACTCGGGCAGCCGATCATGACCACCCAGTTCAAGGGAGACGCCCTGGCCATTACTTTTCTATTCACTCGCTGTCCCTTCCCGACCTTCTGCCCTCGCCTGGCGAATGACTTCGAAGAAACCCAGCAAAAACTGCTCACGTTACAGGCTGGCCCGACGAACTGGCACCTATTGACGATCTCGTTCGATCCCGAATTCGACAAGCCCAGTATCCTCAAGTCCTATGCCGAGGCTCACCAATATGATCCCACTCATTGGACCTTTGCCACAGGCGATCTGGCAGACGTATCGGCGCTCGGGGACCTGTTTGGCCTGGCCTTTTGGCACGATTCCACCGGCAGCATCACCCATAACATGCGAACCGCTGTCATTGACGCAAATGGGCGCCTCCAACGGGTCTTTGAAGGAAAAGACTGGACCAGCGCCGAATTGGTTGCCGAAATTGTGAAAGCCGCAAAGCCCTGAATTTATTGCAATGGCGCAACTCCTTCTATTTCCCGACCCCCGGCCGCTGGTTGAAAGGCTGGGCGCGGACTTTTTCCGGCTCGCGCCGGAATGTCCCGGGGTTTACCTGATGCGGGACCGCTCGGACACGGTGCTGTATGTGGGCAAAGCGAAGAACTTGCGCAAGCGCTTGTCCAATTATCGCGTTGCCAACCCGGAACGGCTTCCCAGGCGCCATTTGCGCTTGCTCCGCGCAGTGGAACGGATCGAACTGCGTCCATGCGAAAACGAGACCGCCGCGCTGGCCAGCGAATCGGTGTTGTTGAGGACCTTGCGTCCTCGTTTCAATCGCGCGGGCACGTGGCCGGGATCAACGCGGTTCCTGGCATGGCGAGTGACTGACGGTTCCATCGAACTCATGGTCGGGGACAACGCCGCCACGGGGTGGAGCAACCACGGCCCGATGGGCGCCGGCGCCGAGCAAATCCGCTCAAGCCTGGCGCGTCTTTTGTGGACCGCTTTGCAACCTGAGCCAGGCATGGCTGGATTACCGAAAGGCTGGTTTCAGGGAAAGCATTTCGGGATTTCGTACGTTCCGTTCTCATCGGACGTCGAGACTTCCGCGGGCTGCTCTTGCCTGCTCGACCGGCTTTTTAGCGGGGAACCCGACGAATTCGCGGACTGGATCCTGTACCGTACTTCGCACTGGACACATTTGTTCGATCTTGCCGCGCGGGATGCGGACCTCCAAACACTCACCGAGTTTGCCGAGCGATTGCGGCATTGACCTGCCTGCTTGGTGCGGTCGTCTCCCATCGGAGGGTTCCTTGCATTTAGGATCCTCCTCCTCTAAGGTCCTGCGCACTGTTTTGGTCAAGAACCGCATGTCAGGCCTGAAAATGATTGGAAATGAACTGTTAGAGAAACCGATTTGGGAGGCTCGTGACCTGGGACGGCCTATTCCGGATTCGGCGCACGCGGTTTCGGTTGCCCTGCCGCGGTGGGCAGATGTGGTTGGGTACGAAGAGAAGAAGCCGGAAGTGATCGACCGGCTGGCCACCGGATACCCGCGATTCGTTATTCACCCCCTGGTCCAGGAACTTGGACGCTACGTTGGACAGGGCAAACCGGCGTTGCCGTTCCCTTCGGAAAAAGTTTCCCGGCGCGCGGCTGACTTTGTGCGCGCGAGTGCCGACCCGGCGGCCGAGGTGGTTCAGCGGGAAGACGTTTACGCCGTCGTTACAAACGAGGACGGAATGGCCGCGTTACGCGCCTTTTGGCAGCACACTGGCCTGATTGTCTCGAGCCGCCGGGCCCAGGCATTTTTGGATGGGCGCAAGACCGGTTCCCTGCCTGGGGATGCCAGCAACGCGTTGCGCGCTGAATTGGCCGGATTTTACGATTGCTCGCCAGGGGACGTGTTTCTCGCGCCAACCGGAATGGCGGCGATGTTCGCCGCCCTCAACGCGCTCATGCAGCGGACGACATCCACTCCGACTGCACAGTTGGGCTTTCCCTATGTCGATACACTTAAGCTGCAGGAAAAGCTCGGGCACGGTGGCATTCTGCTTCATCACCTCCATACCATTGTTCCGGAATTGAGCGCGTTGTTGGAGCGGCACGCGATCGCGGGTTGTTTTTGTGAGATTCCGGGCAATCCCTTGTTGGGCTGCGCGGATTTGCACCTGCTGAGCCCGTTGTTACGAAAATCGGGGGTGCCGCTGGTGGCGGATGACGTGGTGGCCACGCCTTTAAATGTCGACCTGGCGCCGCACGCTGACCTGATCGCGACGAGTTTAACCAAATTCATTGTTGGCTCCGGCGATGCCATGGGGGGCGCGCTGATCTGCAATCCCAACTCGCCGCTTTACTCCGAGCTGAAACCGATCGTTGAGTCACAATTCGAGCCGTTGCTTTGGGAGCAAGACGCGGCCGTGCTTGCGGAGCATGCCCGTTCATTTCCCGAACGGATGCGCCGACACAATGAAACCGGCTTGCTCATTGCCGAGCGACTGCGGAAGCACCCCGCCGTTGAGCGAGTCTGGTACCCCAAATGGGAATTCGCCGAAGCTTACGAAGCGGTGCGCCGGCCCCAAGGCGGTTGGGGCGCGCTCATCACGTTCCTTCCCAAGGATGCCGGCACAGCCTCTCCCCAGGTTTACGATCGACTTGCCTTTTGCAAGGGTCCGAGCCTGGGCACCGTCTTCACGCTGGCTTGCCCTTTTACCTTGCTGGCCCACTACACCGAGCTGGACTGGGCGGAATCCTGCGGCGTCTCACGTTATTTGATTCGCATTTCCGTAGGCTTGGAAGATCCTGAGGTCCTGTGGCAACGTCTGGATCGAGCGCTGCAATAAAGCCCTTCAAAGCAATCGCCGCGATGTCCCTTAACCGGGTCATCGGGTCGCGCAACGCCATCCCGTGGCATCTTCCCGAGGATTTCAAGTGGTTCAAACAGTTGACCACGGGAAATGTTGTTATTATGGGGCGCAAGACCTTCGAGTCCATTGGCAGGCCCCTGCCCAATCGCGCCACAGTCGTTCTGACTCGCTCCGGAATATCCATCCCAGGCGCCCAAACAGTGCGCGACCTTCGAGAGATTAAGCCCGACGCTCCTGAGTTTTCCGGGCGCGAGCTTTTTATCTGCGGCGGCGCCCAGGTTTATTCCGAGGCTCTGCCCCTTTGTTCCGAGCTTTACCTGACGCTGGTAAAACGCAACGTCGAAGGCGACACCTTTTTTCCTCTATTCGAGGATCGCTTCAACGCGCCGGAAACAGTCCGGGAGACGCCGGACTTCACGATCCTGCACTACCGTGCAAAGTGAGCCCGCGCGCAGCCGATGAGGTAGCGAGGCCGACTGGATGGGTTTTGTTTTGCGCGTGCGGCCCGGCTTGCCTCGGCGGTTACTGGCTGGCGACGCTTTGCCGGGCGAAGATTTGGCGGATTACTTCCTCGATCGGGACTTCCTGGATGTCGATGTCGCTCACCGGCAATTCGTCCAGCAACGCCTTGCACGTCGCAATGACGCGCTCGCGCTTCACTTTCAGCCGGACTCGATCCGGAGCGCGCTCCAGGACTTCACCATACCTGGCCAGGTGCTCGGGGGAACACTGAGCGGCCCCCTCGCACTGGATCGTGACGAGCTTTGAGTCGGCGAACCGATCCACGACGTCGCTGAGCTGGCCGTCAAAAAAGATGGTTCCGCGATCGATGATGATGACGCGTTCGCATAATTCCTGGATGTCAGCCATGTAATGGCTCGTCAGCAGAATCGTCGTATGATGCTTTGAATTGTGCTCGCGAAGAAATTCCCGGACGGTTTTTTGCGATATCACATCCAGGCCGATGGTTGGTTCATCCAAAAAAAGCACTTTGGGCTCGTGCAGCAACGACGCGATGAGCTCCATCTTCATGCGTTCGCCCAGCGAAAGCTCGCGCACACTCACGTTGAGTTTATCGCGAACCCGCAGAAGTTCGCTCATGTCGGCCACGCGGCGTTCCATCGTCGCCCGGGGGATTCCATATATTTCGGCGTTGAGTTCCAGAGATTCGTTTGCGGGCAAGTCCCACCAAAGCTGGTTTTTTTGGCCGAGCAACAGGGCAAATTGCCTCCGGTATCCGTCATCACGTTCCCAAGGCACATACCCGAGCACTTTGGCCGAGCCGCCGCTTGGATAAAGGAGTCCGGCCAGCATCTTGAGGGTCGTGGTCTTGCCGGCGCCGTTTGGGCCGAGAAAACCCACAAGTTCTCCTGGTTGAACCTGGAAATTGACCTCCTTTACCGCCACGGTTTGTTCATAGGTGCGCCGCAACAAACCGCGAATAGCGCCTCGCATGCCGGGCTGCTTTTTGTACGTCCGGAACGCTTTGGTCAGTCCGGCGACTTCGATTGCGGGCGCGGTGGTTCCCATGATTAAAGTTGATCCGTGGACCGGCAGGCTTCGGCCTGTCTTGGGCAAACAGTAGCCTAAAGGTCTGTCGGCGTCCAAAACGTGACTCGGTTTTGGTCGGGCGTTCTGAAACGCAAGCGCCGCGTTGGTTTCACTCCCGCCCGCGCCGTTCGCGCGCGGGTTCTGTTTGAGGGCGGAGGCCGCCCGGTTTACCTGAGAAGCTGTTTTTCGAGGTAACTAACGACCTGTCGCACATGGGCGTCAACTTCCATCCGGTCTTTGACGAGGCGGCAGGCATGCAGCACGGTGCCGTGGTCGCGGCCGCCAAAGGCCTCGCCAATCGTGCTGAGGGAGCTTTCGGTCATTTGCCTCGAGAGGAACATCGCAATCTGGCGCGGGAACGCAATGTTTTCCGGCCGCCGTTTGCTGGTCATGTCCGCCAGCCGGATGTCAAAGTGTTCAGCCACCTTTTTCTGGATCGTTTCGATGCTGATTGAATAGCGGCCCTCTTCGTGGAGTATCTCGCGCAACAACCCTTCGACGACTTCCAAAGTGAGCTTCTTGCCTGTTAATGCAGCGTAGGAGGCCACGCGGATCAACGCCCCTTCAAGCCGCCGGATATTCGTGCGAATCCGGTTGGCGAGGAATTGGATGATTTCCTCCGGGAGTTGAACCCCCATGAGCTGGGCTTTTTTGTTTAAAATGGCCAACCGCATCTCAACGTCGGGAGGTTGCAGGTCCGTAACCAGCCCCCATTCAAACCGCGAGACCAACCGGTGTTCGAGGTTTTGGATTTCGCTGGCCGGGCGGTCGCATGTCAACACGATCTGTTTGTGCGACTCGTGGAGAGCGTTAAAGGTGTGGAAGAATTCTTCCTGGATCCGTTCCTTGCCCGCCAGGAACTGGATGTCGTCAATCAGCAGCACGTCGGTTTGGCGATATTTTTTGCGGAATTTCGCCAGTTGGTTGTTCTGAATGCCGTCGATGTATTCGTTGGTGAATTTTTCAGAAGAGATGTATGCCACGCGGGCGTTCTTCTTGTGACCCGCTACGTGCTGCCCAATTGCGTGCAACAGGTGCGTCTTGCCCAAACCGACGCCGCCATACAGGAACAGCGGGTTGTAGGATTTGCCGGGTGATTGCGCCACCGCCAACGCGGCTGCATAAGCGAAGTTGTTGTTGTTGCCGACAACGAAGGTTTCAAACGTGTTCTTCGGATTGAAATTCAGGTCGTGGTTGGAATTCGCGCGTTCCGGAACCACTTCCACTGCTTTGGCCGGTTCCTGCCCGGGTTGCTCGGTTTGAACCGGCGAAGCGTTCATTGTTGCGACCTTGAACTTGACCTGCAGTTGATGACCTGATGCCAGCGCGACGACGTCCTGTAGCAACCCCATGTAGTTGTCTTTTAGCCAAACCTCGCAAAAATCATTCGAGACCTCGAGCACGATCGCGTTGGCTCCTTCACCACACGCGCGCAACGGGGCAAACCACAAATTGTACGTGTCAGGACTGAGCATCGAGCGCAGATGCTCCTGGGCCGCTACCCAAATTTTCTCCGCGGTAGTTTGCATGTTTTCGTCCCGAAAGCCCGATTTTCGGGCATTTTATTCACCTAACCACTTGCCGCGTGCTTTTCCCGGCTCTCGGCGTTGACTTGCAACATCCCCAAAGTTACAAGTCCCAACAAAACTCAATCCTGAACTGAAGCGCCGGTCGTGGCGCTGCCAATGCTAGTCTGCAAGTGTTTGATCTCTAGCAGCTTAAGGTTCTAACCACCGTCACCTCCTCGTAACCCAGTCGTATCAAATCTGTCCTGCCAATGTGACAGCCCGGAGTTGCATCTTTTCTATGAAATCCCAAGTAGGGTGGCGAGGACAACATATTAACTTTTGTTCACGAGTTATTCACAGGTGTTTTTGGGCCCAAATCGCGGAGCTTTTAACGCGTTTTTTTGTCGCATGTGCTTGCCCCTTCGGGGCGCCCTCGGGCCAGGGTTACACGTCGTAGTAAAGATAGAACTCATACGGATGAGGCCGCAGGCGCAAGGCGTCGTGTTCCTTGCGTTTGGTCGAGATCCACATCTCCAGGAAATCGCTGGTAAAGACATCGCCCTTGAGCAGGAACTCGTGGTCCTTCTCAAGACAATCGAGCGCTTCACCCAGGCTTCCTGCCACGTTGGGCACTTTCTTGAGCTCTTCGGGCGGCAGCTCATAAATGTTTTTATCCAGCGGTTCACCTGGCTCGATCTTGTTGGTGATTCCATCCAACCCCGCCATCAGCAACGCCGCAAAGGCCAGGTACGGATTGGCTGCCGGGTCAGGCGGGCGGTATTCCAAGCGCTTGGCCTTGGGATTTTCGCTGTAGGTCGGGATACGGATGGCCGCGGAGCGATTGCGCGAGCTGTACGCCAGGTTCACCGGGGCTTCGTAGCCGGGCACCAGCCGCTTGTAACTGTTGGTGGTCGGATTGCAAATGGCGCACAGCGCGCGGGCGTGCTTGAGCAGGCCCCCGGCGTAATAGAGCGCCATTTTGGACAGGCCGGCATATTCATTCCCGGCAAACAACGGTTTGCCCTTTTTCCACAAGCTCTGGTGTGTGTGCATGCCCGAACCGTTATCGCCAAAGAGGGGTTTGGGCATGAAACAAGCCGTCTTGCCGTGTTTGCGGGCGATGTTCTTGACGACATACTTGTAGACCATCATCGCGTCGGCCGCCTTGATCAGGGTATCGAATCGATAATCGATTTCGGCCTGGCCGGCCGTGGCCACTTCGTGGTGCTGGCGTTCGATTTTGACGCCTAACTGCTCCATGACCAGGCACATCTCGGTGCGGATATCCTGCTGCTGGTCCAGCGGTGCCACCGGGAAATAGCCTTCCTTGTGGCGGATTTTGTAACCGAGATTGGGCATCTCGTCGCGGCCGCTGTTCCAGATGGCTTCCTCGGATTCGACGCTGTAGAAGGTGCCGTTGGACTTGGAGTCAAACTGCACATTGTCGAAGACGAAGAACTCGGCTTCGGGGCCGAACACGGCGGTATCGGCAAGGCCGGTGCTGGCGAGGTATTTTTCGGCGCGCTGAGCGATGCCGCGCGGGTCGCGGACGTAGGGCTCTTTGGTGCCTGTCTCGGCAATGGTGCAGGTCAGCGAGAGAGTCGGTTCGACGCAAAAAGGGTCAATAAAGGCGGTTTCCGGGTCGGGCATGGCCAGCATGTCGGAGGCTTCGATGCTTTTCCAACCGCGGATGCTCGAGCCGTCGAAGCCCAGGCCTTCGCTGAAGATTTCCTCGGTCAATTCCCGAATCGGACAGCTGAAATGCTGCCAGGTGCCGAAGGTGTCGACAAACTTGATGTCGACCATCTTGGCGCCACTTTTCTTTGCTAACTCGATTACGCTCTTGGGTGTGCTCATGGATGTAGTTGTCAGTGGTATTCTGAACCGACCTTCTCAACAAAGGTCGATGGTGACTTCTGTAAAGTGATTCCGTAATCGGCGTGTCAGACTGCCGATTCGCCCGTTTCTTCAGTCCGGATTCGGATGGCGTTGTCGACCGTGCTTACAAAAACTTTGCCATCGCCAATTTTTCCTGTCTTGGCGGCTTTGACAATGGCCTCGACAGCGGCTTCGACTCTCGAGTCCGGCAGAACAATCTCGAGTTTTATCTTCGGCAGAAAGTCGACGGTATACTCGCTGCCCCGATAGATTTCAGTGTGCCCTTTTTGCCGGCCGAATCCTTTGACCTCAGAGACGGTCATGCCTTCGACTCCAAGACTCGAGAGGGCTTCTTTGACGTCCTCGAGTTTGAACGGCTTGATAATGGCGTCGATCTTTTTCATGTCGCGCTTGAGATAAAATGCAGGGGCGGATACTAACAACCAACGGGTGGCTGTAAACAGCAATATTGAAAAAAGAAATTTCCTGGAGATCTTCCGTGACAAAGGCTGGTGTTGTGCAAAAAATGAGTTCACTGCTCCACCCACATGCATGCGCGCACCGCAGTCCCAACCGGCCCGCGCGAACGTTGGTTCCAAACACCAGGCAGGTTGTCGATTCGATCGCATGCGCCACTGCTCAGCGCATTTCTGGCGCTTTTTATCGCGTGCGCGGGGCCTCTTTTCGCCGCCAACGAGCAGTCCCCGGGCAACTTAAAATCAATGCAACGTCAAATCACCCACGACCGCGGCGGGCACATCCTGACCAACGCCGGTGTTTGGTCCCCGGACAGCCAGTGGATTGTTTACGACACGCGTTCCAGCCCTGCGGGAGATCGATTCGACGGCGAGCGCATTAACCTCGTCCGGGTCAATACCGGTGAGGTTCGGACTATCTATGCGGCGGTGAACGGGGCTCATTGTGGCGTGGCCTCGTTTCATCCAATTCAAAACAAGGTCGTTTTCATTCTGGGACCGGAGAATCCCACGCCGGATTGGGAGTATTGCGCCTGGCACCGCCGTGGAGTGATCGTCGAGACCGGCGACACGGGTCGCCTTCACAACCTGGACGCGCGCGACCTGGTTCCTCCTTTTACGCCGGGTGCTCTGCGCGGCGGTTCCCATGTCCACATATGGGATCCCGCCGGAGATTGGGTGAGTTTCACTTACGAAGACCACGTGTTGTCCGGCTTTTCAAACGAAACCTCTGAACAGGAAATCAACCTGAGGAATGTGGGGGTCAGCGCGCCGGTCCGAACGGTCCGCGTCAAGGTCCATCCACGGAATCATGACGGGGAGTATTTTACAGTTCTGGCGACGCGCACGGTCGCCAACCCGAAGCCCGGGTCCGACGAGATCAACAAAGCGTGCGAGGAAGGCTGGATTGGGACGAATGGCTACGTCCGGCAGGACGGATCGCGCCAACGACGTGCGCTTGCTTTCCAGGGCCAGGTCCTCACGGACGCCGGAACTCCTATTTCGGAGGTCTTTGTTGTTGATTTGCCCGAGGACCTGACAGTCCCCGGCCTGCACCCGCTTGAGGGCACGTCCACGCGGCGTCCCTCCCCTCCGAAAGGGACCGTGCAGCGTCGTCTGACGCATACCGGGGCAAGAAAGTATCCGGGTTTGCAAGCCCCGCGGCATTGGCTGCGAAGCTCGCCCGACGGCGAACGCATTGCTTTTCTGATGAAGGACGATGCCGGGATTGTGCAGCTTTGGACCATCTCTCCCAGGGGCGGGGCGCCTGTGCAGACAACCCGCAATAGCTATTCCATTGGGTCGGCGTTTACGTGGAGCCCGGACGGTCGTTACATCGCTCACGTGATGGACAACTGTGTATGCCTCACCCGGGCCGATACCGGCGAAACGCGGAGAGTGACTGACCGGTCCCTTGATGGGAATGCGCCCCGACCCGAAGCGTGCGTTTTCTCGCCGGATGGCCGACAGGTTGCCTATGTCCGGCCGGCGAACTTGGAAGGGAACTTTTACAACCAGGTTTTCGTTTTGGATCTAACGCCGTATTTGGCGTCCCAATGAACGGCGTCGCCATCCAGCCGCAGAAAGGGCCGTCCGAGGCCAATCGCATTCATCGCTACAAATGGTGGGTTGTGTTGATGCTCTGGTTCATTTGCTTTTTCAACTATGCGGATCGGCAGACCATTTTCTCCGTGTTTCCAAAGTTAAAGGACGAGTTCGGATTCGACAAAGTGCAGTTGGGATTGATTGCCTCGGCATTTACGTGGCTTTATGCATTGGCAGCACCGGTTGCGGGCTTCATTGGGGACAAGTGGCCGCGGCGCTACTTGATTCTTGGCGGTTGCGCTTTCTGGAGCCTGGTAACGATGCTCACGGGTTTGTGCGGCCGGCTCTGGCAATTTGTTGGGGTTCGCGCTCTGGAGGGGTTGGGAGAGACATTCTATTTTCCCGCCTCGACGTCGCTGATGAGCGATTACCATGGCCCGTCGAGTCGCTCCCGGGCGCTGGCTATCCACAACTCGGGGGTGTACGTGGGAACGATCGCCGGCGGTTGGCTCGGCGCCTGGTTCGCCGTGCATTCGGGCTGGAGGTCTGGGTTCTATTTCTTTGGTTTTGTTGGCTTGTTTTTGGCCTTGCTGTTATTTCGATACTTGCGCGAACCGGTCAGAGGTTCCGCTGACGCGAAGGAGAGCGGCAAGATCCAAACAGGCGGAGAGGCGTTGACCTGGCGCGCGGTGGCGCTTCTGTTGCCGCGCAACAGGGTGGCTTTGCTCCTGCTGGGAGGCTTTCTGGCGGCGAACTTCGTCGCGACCATTTTCCTCACCTGGACACCGACGTTTCTAGTTGAGAAATTTCACTTTCAACTGACTTCGGCCGGGTTATCCGGAAGCCTGTTCATCCACCTGGCCAGCGCTGTGAGCGTCCCATTTGGGGGCTGGCTTGCGGACCGATGGGCCAGGCATAGACCGGGCGGACGGATGCTGGTCCAGGCGCTGGGCCTGGGGCTCGGTTCGGTATTCGTCCTGCTGGTTGGCATTACGCGCGACGTGACCGTGTTGTTGATTGTGATGAGCCTGTTCGGGTTGTGCAAAGGGCTGTATGATTCGAATATCTTTGCCGCGCTCTTTGATGTGGTTGAGCCCCGCGCGCGCGGAACAGCCGCGGGAATCATGAACACGGTCGGGTGGGGCGGGGGCGCTTTGGGGCCCTTGGCTGTCGGCTGGCTAAGCAAACATGGCCGTCACGTTACGGAAATGGAGAACATGAGCGAGGCGATTGCGTGCTGTTCCATCATTTACATCGTGGGCGCCGTTCTGCTCCTGGCCGCGGTGGTTTGCGCCCGGACCGATAGCGGTTCCACGGGCTCCCATACGAAACCTTGATTTCCCGGCTCAATCAACGGAGCTTAGGGCCACAGGAACATGGATACGAAGTTCAATCCGGAGGATCACCCGCATCGGCGTTTCAATCCGCTTATAGGACAGTGGGTGCTGGTCTCACCGCATCGAACCAAGAGACCGTGGCAGGGACAGGTCGAACGCGTGCCCCAGGAAAGCCGCCCACAGTACGATCCGCAATGTTACCTTTGCCCGGGTAACAAGCGCGCCGGCGATGCGGTGAACCCGCGCTACACAAGCACCCTGGTTTTTGTCAACGACTTCTCGGCGCTCTTACCGGATACGCCCGCAGCCGGGGAGACTCAGGACCAGCTATTCCGAGTCGAGCCCGTTCGCGGCGAGTGCCGGGTCATTTGTTTTTCTCCAAGGCACGACCTGACGCTGGCACAGATGGCACCGGCGGATATTCGGCGGGTCGTGGATGTCTGGGCTGACCAGGTCACGGAATTGGGCCGGACGTACCGTTGGGTTCAATTGTTCGAAAACAAAGGTGCGGTGATGGGCTGTTCCAATCCACATCCTCATGGGCAGGTCTGGGCCGGCAGCTCGCTGCCCAACGACCCCGCAGCCGAAGATCGGAGCCAACGCCTTTACCTCGAGAAGAACGGATCGCCGCTTCTGGTGGATCTATATGCCCGCGAAGCCGTGGCGGGCGCTCGCATCGTAACGCGGAACGAACATTGGATGGCCCTGGTCCCCTTTTGGGCCGTCTGGCCTTTTGAAATTTTGTTGCTGCCGCGCCGTCACGTCTTCCGGATTCCCGATCTGACTCCGCCGGAACGGGACGCGCTTGCGGATATCCTGCGCCGGTTGCTTGTCCGGTACGACAACCTTTTCGAAACCTCGTTTCCCTATTCAATGGGCTGGCACGGCGCGCCAACTGACGAAGGCGATTACTCTCACTGGCAGCTCCACGCCCATTTTTATCCGCCGCTGTTGCGTTCGGCTACGGTCAAGAAGTTTATGGTCGGTTACGAACTGCTGGCCGAGGCACAGCGGGACCTCACCCCGGAACAGGCTGCGCAGCGCCTGCAGCAGCTCAGTGAAAAGCATTACCTCTCAAAATAGATTCGAGCTCGCAATGTTCAACTTTGCGACCATTTTTCCGAATGCACATAGGCCGGGTTATACCGCGTGCGCGCATCAGGTTCCTCTCCCGGCAGACCCAAAGAGGCCGCCGCCATTGGCACCACCCGGGCGGGCAGGCCGAACATGTCCTTGAGGGCACGCACGGCATTTTCATTCGGGTGAACCCCGACCCAACAGGCCCCAAGCCCGAGAACATGGGCGGCCAACAGCAGGTTCTCCATGGCCGCCGAACAATCCTGCAGCAGGAAACTGATTTGCCTCTCGAATGCCACATCCAAATCGCCGCAAACAACGATCGCCAGGGTTGCGGTCTTGAGCATCTTGCCCCCTGGCAGCGCATCGGCGAGCGCCCCAAGACTCTCCTGCCTGCGCACGATGATGAAGCGCCAGGGATCCTTCGTCATGGCTGAGGGCGCCGCCATCGCCGCTTGCAACACTTGGGTCACCGTCTCCACTGCGATTTCTCCCGGCGAATAAACGCGCACACTGCGTCTGCCATGAATGAAATGCAATTTGTAATCGCTGCTCATGCTCATCATATAACAAGAAGCTGGAGGGTATTAACATTAGCTGAATTGGCAATTCCGGTTTGAACAACACTCAACGTAAACAGGCATTCCTTTAAGGCCTGAGTTGTTGCCGACGGAGGAATCGGGTTGGTGGAGTGATGCAGTTAGCCTCGGGAACCGCCGCCGAATTCAGGGGCCATCTGTTCCCTGGAGTTTCCGCAGGCGCTGTGTGAGGAGGTTTAGAAACAGACCCACATCGGTTACCACACCCACGGATTCGACTGAGCCCCGATCGCTCAACTTTGTGACCACTGCCGGGTTGATGTCGACGCAAACCAGTCGAACGCCGGCCGGCGTCATATTGCCGACTCCGATCGAGTGCAGCATGGAGGAGAGCATTAGGATAATTTCCGCGCCTCTCAGCAACCGGGCATAGTCGTCCTGGGCCTGGATCAGGTCCATCTGGGTCTCGGGGAGCGGGCCATCGTCCCGAATCGACCCCGCAAGGGCAAACTGGACCTGTTTGCGGACGCACTCAAAGAAAACCCCGCTCGTCAGCACACCTCGGTTGACCGCCCCTGCGATGCTTCCGCAGGCGCGAATGGTATTGATGGCTTTGAGGTGGTGACGGTGCCCGCCCTCGACGCAGGTCCCGAGCTTGAGATCCACTCCAAGCGACGTTCCCAGCAATGCCTGTTCAATATCGTGAACCGCGATAGCATTGCCTCCGAGCAGCGCCTGCACGTACCCATTGCGAACCAGCCAGCCCAGGTGTTCTCCGCCTCCCGTGTGGATGACAACCGGGCCTGCCACAACCACGATCCGTCCTTTCTGCTCTCGGACCCGGTGCATTTCCCACGAAATTTGGTTGACCAGCAACTCCACGCGTCGTTCGCTCGACACACCCGATCCCATAAATGAAAACTCATGCTCCACCGCGGGCGTTCCGCGGAGCTCGCGAATCTCGGGTTTGCGCACGCTGCGAATCCCGCGGCTGCCTACCACGACGCGGTCCCCGGGACGGAGTTGGCGCAGCAAGGTGCATTTTGCGAGCTTTTGCTCCTCGTCAATGACCACCACCCCGTCCATCCGCTGGTCGCGCACGGGCCACCATTGTCCCTTCACTCGAACTTCCGTGGGATAAATCGTGCTCGCCAGGAAATCGTCGGGAGCTACGCCAGCCTGGACGACGGTCTTTGTCTCGGCGTCATTTTCCGACTTTGGGCCGGCCACGGCGCCCAGCTCGATCATTTGGCCCACGATTTTGTCCAGCACCTCGCCTGACGGAGCCGATACTTTGATTTCGGCGCTCGACGTGCTTTGCCTCTGCTTGCCGAGCCTAAAATGCAACACCTGGAAGCTGCCTCCTCCCTGCACCGTCAGGTCGAGCGCTCGCTCGAGCAACCCCGAGTCCAACAGGTGACCTTCCAATCTCAACTCGCGGCTTTCAACCGTCGTGGCGAATCGGCTCTCGGGCGGCGCCGGCTCGGTCAGACGCAATGTCAGGCACTTGGCCCCGCCGCCCGATTTCATGAACTCCGAAAGCGAGGTTTCCACCGGGTTGAATCCGGCCGCCTTCAACCTATCGCGCAGTTCGTTGCTGAATTGGTTGGCGACGATCAGCCGGCCGATATTCACTGCGTTGCACGCGAACCTCGCCGCGTCCTCCTCAGAAACGGCCAACCGTTTGCCAGATGGAATACTCGTTTCAATGCGCCGGTTGGAATAAGCGTCAAATGCTTGCGGGTAATACAGCAACCAGCCGTTTTCCAACGGGCAAAAGCACGTGTCCAGGTGATAGAACCGTGGATCCACTAGCCGTAGTGACTGCACCTCGATGTTTAACCAGTCAGCCAGCCGGGGATGGGCATCCAGTTCGCTGCGAAATCCATAGCCCGCCCAAAGGCACGTTCCTTCCCGATCCATCAGGGCGTCCCCGGCCCCTTCGAACGGCAGGTCCGGAGGTAATTCAAAGACCTCGAACCCGCTCTTGGCGAACCATTCTTTGAAGAATGGCTCTTCACGGCGCCGTTCCGGATGAAGAAAGCGGCTCAGCACCACTTTTTGGCCGATGACCAGCCCTCCATTGGCGGTAAAGACCATGTCCGGTAAACCGGGTCGAGCCTCGATTTGCATCAGTTCTGCCTGGTCCTTTAATAAATTGCAGAATTGTGTCCACTGGGCTTTGGCTGTCGACTGCGAAGGCTTGTGGATGTTGCCCTCCATCCACGGATTGATCACGTAATCCACATCGTAATGGTCCGGGGCACAGACCAGGATCCGTACCGGTGAGGTCATGCCACAACGTCTGCTGGATTGAGCAAGGGCGCAACTGACGAAAATCCGGGATCAACGTTATCCCCAGGGCCCCTTGTTTCTCTGGGACAGGGGGTGGTTGTTCAAAAGAACTTGGATTTGAGCAGGAACTGCTCGATTTGATCCGCCACGTACCCGTTGCCTGCTGCGCTCCAATGCCAGTCGGCTTCGAGGCGAAGATCCGTGCTCAAATCAAGCCAGGGAATGCCTGATCGCCGCAGAAACTCCTCCAGTTTCGTATCGCGCGCGGTTGTTCCCACGCACAAGGTGGCGTCCCGGGCAGTCAGATACTGTTGCATTGCGCCCAAAATGGCTTCGGTGGGATCCCTCTTCTGATCAGGCCTGGGAGAGCGGAGATTGCCCCAGGCTTTCATCGTCAACCGGAACAGGTACGGCTTGGACAGCCAGGGATGTTTTATGCAAAAAACCCAGTCTGAGTACGGAACAGGAACACCACGCAACCTGAGTCCGCGGGCGGTTGCGGTAAAGTACGGCTTGAAGGCCCATCGCGGATCGCCGTTGGCGCAATTGTCGGTGCGGTCATTTTCCGTGCAGAAAACGAGGAAAACGACGCGTGGTTTGTACGCTTCAAAATGCCGTTGAAGCAGAAGAAACTCCTGGTCATTGCCGTAACCCACGACACCAAAATTGTAAATCTGCCATTCGGGATGACGCTGGCGCAGACGATCGCTGAACCGCTTCGAAGCCTCGACACAGTAACCCCACGTGAATGAATCTCCCAGGAACAGAACGCGTGGACGCGAATCAAACGTCGGTTCGGCATCCCTGAATCCGCGGCTGTTGTGGTCCAGGGAAATGGTTGTCTGCAGGTACCCCATTTCCTGGTGGCTGTGCGGCGCTGGGAACCACCCCAGGGTCGCGTCGTATTGGTATCCCAGGCGTACGGGGCTCATCCGTTCGAAATCGGGAAAACTCTGGAACATAAAAATCCGCAGACCCAATTCAGCGAGCAAAAGGCCGCCCGCTACCGTGCTGACCATCATCGCGATTCCCGGGTGAATCCGCGCTGAAAACAATCTGTACAAGGTCATCCACAGCAAATTGGGGGCGTTTTTTTGACCCATATGTCGTTGTGGCTTATTTTTGAGTAGTGCGACCCGACCCGCGGTCGAATTGGAAGAACAAATTGAGATTTGAGAAATGAGAAGACCGATTCAAGACGAATTCACGAAAATGCCGATTTCCCGTCAGCGCAAGTACCAGCTTCGTAAACAACGCGAAGGCCGATGCACCGAATGCGGAGAGCCCGCCGCGCAAGGTTCGCGCTGCCTCAAACACCTCGTCAAAGCCAGGGAACGGCAGCGCAAGAAACGCGGACTCAAACGGCGCTATTATAATACCCTGAGTTATCGGCTTGAAGCGGCCGCGTGATGGGCGGAGCGAGGGGCAAGTGACAACAAGTGACGAGTGACGAGTGACGAGTGACGATCGAAGGTCGAAGGTCCAAATTCGGTCGAGTAGAGCGCCCAGCTCAGTTAAAGTACGGAATGCTTTCCAAGCCACTCGTCACTCGTCACTCGTCACTTCGTCCCCCCCCCGCCTCGCCATGCGCGTGAAAATCACGCCTTGTGCGTGGAAATCACGCGTTTTGTTTTTCTTCACTGAAGCGATCCAGCCTTTTTAGGCTCATTTCCATGGAACTCAACTCTGGCATCGGCTTTGCTTAAGAACTTGTTAAATACGGTTGACAGCCTGAACGGGTTAACATTAAATCTCAAGCCTGTTAGCCACAAACAAACTCAAAACCAGCAGAGACTATGAAGAACTCACGTAAAAAACTCAGTGCATTCACGCTGATCGAATTGCTCGTCGTGATTGCCATTATTGCCATTCTGGCGGCAATGTTGCTGCCGGCGCTGGCTCGCGCCAAAGCACGCGCGCAGCGTATTAATTGCACGAATAACCTCAAACAGATCGGATTGTCTTTCAAGACCTGGGCCCTGGATAACGGAGACGCCTTCCCGACGCGCGTGGCTCTGGCCAACGGCGGCTATTCTGATTTCCTTGGACAACGTGCCATCGCTGCAACGCAAACCGCTAGCAAAGGCGTGTTTGGGTTCTTCATGGTCATGTCTAACGAGTTGAGCACTCCCAAGATCGTGATTTGTCCCTCCGAAAACGAAGGCCGCATGCAGTCCAGCACCTTCGCCGGGACAATTGTCGGAGGCTCAGCCAACGTGGTGCCCTTCACCAACGACATGAACACCAGCTATTTCGTCGGCGTGGACGCTGTGGATACCAATCCCAACATGTTCCTTACCGGTGACCATAACCTCGGCTCCGACGGCAATTTAACTCCGTTGAAGGGCTTTGTGACTGCTCCCAGCAGCTACTCCCCTGACTTCAAAGTTTCGCTCGGCACGAATTTCGTGAACAACGCCGGTGTGGGCTGGCTCGACAGCATGCACTCAAAGCAGGGTAACGTCGGGTTGGCCGACGGCAGCGTTCAGCAGTTCAGCCGCTCCCGCTTGCAGGAAGCGCTGCGTAACTCGGGTGACAACGGCGGAAGCACGACGCCTAACTTCCCGAATCCGCAAGGCTGCACCGGTATCGGCGTGAACCGCATCCAGTTCCCGTAAGATCACCGCAGTTCAACTTTTCAAATCAAAGGCACCCCTTACCGGGTGCCTTTTTTGCTTCTAGCCTCCTGTCCTACTCTGCTTACCTTTGACCAACGAACTATCATCGGAAACCGAGAAGCTGGTTCGATCCTGGGACCAGCTTGATTCGGCCTGGTTGAGAGACTACCTGGTCCAGGGAGTCGAGGATCCTCGCATCAATGTCCAGTCGATCCTCGCGAGACATTTCCTCATCGACGAGTTGGCGGGGCCGGGTTTGCAATCCCTGATGCGCGAGGAATGCCGGTTTGCCGCAGTGGCCGATTGGCTTGTTCGCATCGCACGGCTCCAAAACGATGTGGAAGGCAGGACAATTACCCTTCACGCTTTGAAGCGTGGACATGACAACGCTGAAGGCCTGGAGATTCCAGCGTTCGTTTTGCACGCCTTCGACGGCTTGCCGTGCTTGTGTGCCGGTCAAACCGTTCCCAATTACATTGAGCAGTTCCTTTCCGAACCCAAGCCCGAAAGCAACAGCGGTGTTTGGCTGGATGCGTTTGCCCGGATATGGCGCGACTTGCTTTCCAAGCAGCCGCGGGAACGGCCTGGGCAGCAGTTAGCGCCGACTGACCGGGCCTACGGCGAAATCCCTTCTACCGCAGGCAAAGAATCCTTGTCCGTCATCGAACCGGCCTGTGGTTCGGCGAATGATTACCGCTTTTTGCAGAGCTACGGCATCGCGCCACTCCTGGATTACACAGGCTTTGATCTATGCCCGAAGAATATCGAAAACGCCCGGTCATTGTTCCTAGGAGCGCGCTTCGAGGTTGGGAATGTTTTCGAACTCTCCGCGGCTGACGGACAATATGAGGTGTGCGTGGTGCATGACCTGTTAGAGCACCTCTCGATGGCTGGCCTCGAACAAGCCGTTGCTGAAATGTGCCGCGTCACCCGCTCCGCCCTGTGCCTGGGCTTCTTTCAAATGGATGAAATACCTCACCACATCGTGCGGCCGCGTGACGAATATCATTGGAATTTGTTGAGCCTTGACCAGGTGAGGCGGTTGTTCGCCAATCACGGCTTCGACACCCAGGCAATCCATATCGACAGCTTCCAATCGCGACAATTCGGTCCGATAACGACACACAATCCCAACGCCTACACCCTGATTTGCCGGCGCGCCTCCCAGAGACCTCAAGGTTCCCAAACGTCTCAAACGGGGCTCAATTGCAATGTTCTTCCGGCCGGACTAACTTAAACCAAAGTGAGAAGTATGGAGGCACGAGCACTATTTTTCGCGTTGGGGACGCTGACCGCGTTGGCGGCCGGCTGCGCGCGCGATGAGGAGGTTCAAAGCGGCCGGCGTTACAACGGCACTTATCTGACCGGTTCCAACCCGCCGTGCCTCAAAAATAGGTGTTACCCGAAGCCGGCCGGAAGTTGCTCCGGTTGCCTCAAAAATGCGGTTACCCTAATCGATTGAAAACGAAGAAGAGCGGGGGCCCACTCAAGTGCTCAGCCGCCCCTCCTCGTTTCCGTTTTTTGGTCACTGTTTTTCTAACCCAACCAATCTCTCCGGCTCAAGCCTTCAGTTGTCGGATCGAGTCGATTTCTTTTAGCTGCTTGTCGATTTGTCTTCTTAAAGCAAACGGGTTGAGGCTCTGGTGGAGTTGCCGCAGTTGAGCTTTTTTTTCGTCGCTGACTTCTGCTCGCACCAACACCCGTTGAACCGGCGTGGCGGCCCGATCATAAACCCGCACGGTTCTGCTGCCCTCTCGCCGTTTGGATTGCAATTTCATACTGGGCAAAAAGAAATTGAGTAACTGGCCCAGGGCTCCCTTGCATAAAGCGTTAATCCGACTGACCACCGCCGGATTATCGTGGCGCTCATATCCAAACCATTGACGCACATGCGTGTAGTTCTTTTGCTCCACGTGCGCATTGTCGTTCTTGCGATAAGGCCGACTGCGAGTGAAGGCCAGCGGCCGTTCCCGTTGGTGTGCATAGGCCACCAAGTGATGATTGATAAACTCTCCGCCATTATCCGCATCCAAGCCTGCCAGGGCAAAGGGCAGGCTTTGTTCCACATCCTGCAACTGCGATAAAGTTGCTGCCTGGCCGCGGTTGGGCAGCCCGCGCATCTCAACCCAGGTGGTTTGAATATCCACTCCATCAAACATCCAGGCGTGCCGGTCGTCGAGCGAACCACCACACAAGGCGACCGTATCAATCTCTAAAAACCCAGCACTCTCTTCGCACCACTCGGTGCGGATCGGAATCTCCTGTCGCAACAACGTCCCGGGCCGTGTTGCCCCGCGCCGACGATGCTGCGCCCGGGCTGGCGCCAACAGTCGGTCCAAGGTCGCCGCGCTGGCTGAAAGCAAGCTTTCCCGTACATCGCTGTCCAGCTTGTGATGGTCCTGCTCATAGGCCGGCACCCACTCCGGCATCGCTGAGACTAACCGCTTGCCACAGGGCTGGAGGGCCGCCAGCCAAATGACCTTCAGCGGCTTGAGCAACTGCTCGGCTGAATACTTCCGAGGCCGCCCGCGCACATAAGCCACGATGCCCGGTTTTGACTCCGACCGCCTTAGCGCCCGAATCGCCGCTTTGCGGTGGTATCCAAACAACTCCACCGCTTGGTTGATAAGCTTTCCTTTATACTCCAGCCCAGCAGCGACGTAGCGCCGCCGCATCTTGGCCAGGACCTCTTTCCTCGTAATTTCACTCATTTCAGGGTGCATAGCTCGGGTAACACCCTTTTTGAGGCAACGAAGGGTTTACTCAACCCTTTTCACCATCCCCGGGTAACAATCTTTTTGAGGCAATTCGC
>DATGLT010000151.1:0-8481 GCA_035294005.1 Verrucomicrobiia bacterium | reverse complement strand
GGAACTGCCCGCGTTTGTTTCCGAGAGTGCCGGTCTCGTTAGGTTCAGTGAAGAGTCTGCGCAGCTCCGGTAGGCCTCGGTGCCGGGCCCAATTCGGCCTCCAAAGTATCTAACTGAGCCTGCTCCTGCTCAATCCTGGTGTCGAACGCTCTGGCGGTGGCAAGCCTGGAGGCGTCGGTGTCCACGGCAGCGGGACCACGGGAATTCGCGGTGACGCTAAAGGCGTCGCTCGGCACATAAACCCAGCGATCCCAAGCCTGCTGTCTCAGGGCTTTATCCCGTGCGATTGCCGCCTTCAGAGCATTTATCTGATCGACCTTGGCCTGGTATGCGTCGTTAATCGCCCGGATCTTCTGGGCCTTTGCGTTGGCGATGGCGGCTTGTTTGAGATCCCGCTCCCTCTGGTCGGCCTCTTCCGCTGCGCTAGACAACTCCGCGCTCTTCGCCTTGGCGCGACGTTCCGCTCGTGCTTTCGCTAAGGCAATGCGGTTGGTTGGTATTCCCCAAGACTCGATCAACTCCGGGGCCAAATTCGTGTAGGAGACTCGGCCAGCGCTCGTATCCTTTCGCCAGATCACCCCGTCAAAATCCCCCTTCGAGAGCGTGACACGCTCGAAAACCCGCCCTTCGAGATTTGTGAAGGTCGTGGTCTTATTGTGCAGGTCGATTTCCTGGCCGACCGCTGTCGTGGCGCAGATCAGCGCTACCGCCGTAACGAGAGCAAATCGAATTCGGTTGAACATCAAGGTAACTATTCCAAGAACACTTTTGCAGGTGCAAACAAAAACAGTCCTCGTCGGCCAACCGGCTTCAATTCTTGCGGCCAGCCTATCCGGGCCGGGACCTGTGTGACCGCCGTTAAGAGCCGGCGAAGCGCGGGTGCCTCGCATCAATCGCCGGGAAGCGTGCTGCCGGTGTGGCTTCGATCAACCAGGGCTGACCCAATCTCCAGTTAGTTCGGATCGTCAGTTAGTTCAGTTCACACACCCGTTAGGGTGTGAACTGACTGACTGGCTGACAACCGACCCCGGAAAACAAAACTTCCGCCCGGCCCCTTGCTCAAACGCCCCCCGATTCAATCGCCTCCCGCACAATCTGGGGTGTTAAGCCGTGCTTCCGAAGCACCTGCGCAGGCCGGTTGTCGCCTTCGAGCAACAGCCCAAGCAAAATGTGTTCGGTCCTCACGCAGGCGCGGAGGGACCCTGTTTTGCTGGTGGCCTGTTCAGCCAACACGAGAACTCTCCCGGCCCTATATGTGAGTGAACCGTCAGGGCCCGGGTTCCCCCACTCTTTGTCTCCGCGCAGCTCGCGACCAATAGTCTCGGATGAAAGGCCATAGCGCATGAGCACTCCGGCCGCACCGCAATACGGTAATTCGAGAAGCGCTCGCAGCAGGTGTTCTGGGAAAATGGTTTTGGTTCCATCGCTCTCAGCTTCGCTTCTGCGATAGCCAAGGCAGCTTGAGCGTGCGGAGTGTAGCTCGGCGGTATTTGGAACCTGGCGAAGCGCGAGAGCTGACGCAGCGCCCGCTCCGGGGGTGTGAACGGTTGGACAGAAGCTGAGACCCGGGCGACTCTCCTGAGGTGAATTCGGCCCAGCTACGACCGGTCGGGCTCGCCATTCTGTTCACTTGCCTGGGCTCACGCTCGTTTGACGACTTGCCCTGCACGTCTGCCGTTTGAGCGAGCTTGCCCCTTAGCGCAAGGCTGCGGTTGCTGAAGAAAAAAGCACGAGCCAAATGCATCGCGCTGCCAAGCGCGAGGATCTCATGTGCGTATTCGGCCCGTGCTCGCGCCATTCCTTGCCACACGCCGGGCTTGGTGTCCATGAAGAAACCCCTTGGCCCGTTCGAGCGCTGCGCCGACCGCCTGCACCTGTGTAACCTCGCGCCGCAAAATCGCGTCCTAAAATTCAACTGCTTTGGCAGATGTTTCTTGCCGTGAGGCTAAACCTGGTCGTGGCGGTTCTGCTGTTTCCAGCCACCCAAAGATGGACGCCGAAAAAATACAAAAGGAAGTGGGCGCAGCGGTTCTCCGCTTACGTTCCAAGCTGAAGCTCTCACAATCCGGTTTGGCTCGACGGGCAAATCTTTGTTGCACTTACCTGAGCAGCCTTGAGGCTGGAAGGCGTAACCCGACTGTAGATACCTTAGCGGCGCTCGCGAAAGCACTGGATGTCAGCATCGCGCAACTTCTTGAATCGGAGGAGCAGGAAACTTCTCGCCCTCGGCGATTTCGTCTCGGCTCAAGAATTCGGAAGCTGCGCCGGGAGCGGGGGCTCTCCCAAGCAGCTCTGGCCGCAGCGGCCCAGGTGGATCGCACTTACTTGACTGACATTGAGCGGGGACACCGTAACCCTACACTGCGAAGCGTTGCTCGCCTGGCGGGGGCCCTAAACATTTCTGTTCCGGCACTTTTCAGCACCGCTCCGAAAAAAACAAACGAAGCCGAAGAAGGAAGATCTGCCCAGAACGAGGAGCTGGCGCAGGGGTAGGGCCGCGATTGCTTTGCCACCAAACTGAACCTTCAGAAAGTGCGGACCCATCAGGCCATGGCTTGAACTGAGCGATCACCCGTCGCGGTCCACCACACAGCAGTTTGAGCCGGCTCAACTTAGACATTCTAAAACCACGTAACCTGCTGGGCATGTAAGAGGCCCTAATGGTTTTTATTAAAATCAAAGATTAGCTCGCATTGCTCCGCATTTGTTGTCAGGCTTGTGATCGGGATCGGGTTCTTTATGCATCAACCTCCAAAATCTAAGGCTAGTGGTCAGAAAGGACCATCGTGGACGCAGCACCAGGCCGAAACGCTCTCCCGCGAATATTTAGCCGGATTGCCAGGAACGTGCCCGGTCTGTGCAGGCCAAGTCAGTTTTATGACCGAGGGAAGAAATCTTGCAATCCGTTGTCGGGGCTGCGGTAATTTGGCGGCAGTTGAAATTTAGGGTTTGCTTAAGTGGGGGCGTTGCCGACTTCAACTGCAACATATAAGGCTGATGGTTTCATACTCACCTCAGCCCGGCGCTGGCGTCATGTAGCTGGTCCAGGGAATGTCGGAGGGTTTCCACCGTGCCGCCTCTTCGTCGGAGAGCAACACCGGCTCGCCAATGGGCTCGACCTCTCCCTGTCCGGCAAACACGGTGCCGATGCCCTCGTCGTCCTGGGCCATGGACATCGCCGTCTTCTTAAAACGCTTGCCGTTGCACTCGAACACTGCGCCGCGAGCTAGGAGGTAGAATTTCACAGTGGAGTTTTGCGTCACTTGTGGCGTCCGGTAAACACGAAATTAGCCGAGATCAGGAAGTCCGCCGCATGGTGCCGGATCTTCTGTGGCGTTTGAGCCTGGGCGTTTCCGGCGCGAGCAGCTGCGACACGTCCAGGTCAAACCCCGCGGCGATCCGTTCCAAGGTTAGCAGTCCAGGGTTCTGCTTAACGCCAAGTTCGTAGAGCTGATAAAGCTTGTAGCCAATCCCGCACTTTTCTGCGGCATGTTCCTGCGTCCAGCCTCTGCTCTCGCGCAGTGCTCGAAGCCTTCGTTTGAACCGAGTTGAAAGCGAGCTTTCCACTCCGGTCAGGGTGGTTCTTGAGTATTGACATTAGAACCTCCTAAAGGTAGTGTTCGAGCCGTCGCGGTGGCAGGACGAGGGGAGGTTGTGGCGTTCGAAGCCGCCCCGTTTCACTATGAAAACAACCTCGACGCCAATCCGCTCGGCCCACCGCGGCGCGAGTATCTGCTCCTTCTTCATGGCGCTTTCCCTGACAATCCCCTTAGCACCTCTTTCCGGGCAAGATTTTATTTGGACTCAGACCACCGCGCCGACCAACGACTGGGTGTCCGTTGCTTCATCATCTGACGGAACTAAGTTGGTCGCCGTTGCTCTTCGTGGCGGGATTTATACCTCCACCGATTCAGGTCTCACATGGATCCAGACCAGCGCCCAGTTGGATTATTGGACATCAGTCGCTTCGTCCTCTGACGGCACCAAACTGGTAGCAGGCGCGAACAGCACGGCTGGACTTGGTCTGGAGAGCGGCATGATTTATTCTTCGACCAATTCAGGTCTCACCTGGACAGCTGCGAACGCTCCGAACTTCGGTTGGTTTTCTATTGCCTCGTCTTCTGATGGCACCCACCTGATAGCAAGCGGAGGCAATGGTTATGAGCTTTACGACTCAACGAATTCAGGCAGAACTTGGACGAATGTCAGGCCCGACTCTGCCGGGATTGGGTGGTCTGTGGCTTCATCTTCTGATGGAACCAAGATTGTTGCTGCCCTTCACAACTATGACACTGTCCGTCTCGGAGGTCTGGTTTACACGTCGACCAACTCGGGATGGGCTTGGACCCAGACTACCGCACCTAATACGAATTGGCAGTCTGTTGCTTCATCATCAGACGGAACCAGGTTGGTCGCTGCCGTGCGAAACCCAGACGGTTTTCACGTCGGCGGAATTTACCTCTCGACCAACTCCGGGGTGACCTGGAGCCAAACCAGCGCACCCGGTCTACAGAATTGGCAAGCTGTCGCTTCGTCGTCCGACGGAAATACTGTGGTAGCGGTGGACGGCGGCGGCGAAATTCAAACATCTATTGATGGAGGCATCAGCTGGCATCGGTCGAGTGCGCCGAGCTTGCCGTGGAGCTGTGTGGCGTGCTCAAGCGATGGAACTAAGCTGGTGGCTGCGTCTGGAACGCAGGGGACTCAAGGAGGCCAGATTTACACCGCTTACACTCCCGCTCCTCAGATACTAAAAGGCCCGGACAGCCTCTTGTTGTGCCCCCACACCGTTGCGAGTTTTAGAGTGCTTGCCGGCGGCCCACTTCCGTTGGGTTTTCAATGGCGAAAAAACGGGACCAACTTGACCGATTCTGTCCAAGTAATGGGTTCGAACACGACAAATCTAACATTGTTAGATGTGTCGCAAGCCGATTCTGGATTTTACGATGTTGCTATTACCAATGTCTATGGCGAGAGGACCAGCGGAACTGCCACTCTGGCGGTCACACTGATGCCAGCCAACGCCACGCCCATCGTGGTCAATGGGTTTGTTATCGGAGCGGCCCTCTTGGACGGGGGCTGCGGTTACAGCAATCCACCGGCTGTGACTATACTCGGTCAGAGTGGGAGCGGTGCCGTAGCCATTGCACAACTCGACAACGGCTCGGTCACGAACATCTTGCTCGCCAGCGCCGGGGAGGGTTATCCAACAAACGCGTCGCTACAGATCGCCCCTCCGATTTACCCGCTACTGAACATCGCACAAGCCCTTACCAATTCTCCACCTGCCACAGCTCGCCCGGTTATTACGAACGGCTTTGTGGTTGGGGTAAATCTGACCTCTGGCGGCAGTGCCTACACACAGGCCCCGTCGGTTTCTTTCCGCGACGTCAGCGGTCATGGGGCAACGGCATACGCACAAATCGGCAACGGCTCGGTCACGAATATCGTAGTCACCCAGGCAGGCTCTGGGTATAGCACGCAGACTGTAATTGACATCCCTCCTGCAACGCTTCTGACTGCTGTAACTCTTAACGCCAGCAATCTCATGGCCGGGCAGTCGTATCAATTAGACGTCGCCAACGACTTCCAACATTGGACGAATTGCGGTCCAGCCTTTATCGCGACCAACACCTCCTGGACCTCGCCGGGTTTCTGGAACGTGAGTCTTACAAATCATGGATTGTTCCGGCTACAGATGCCCCAATAGACCCCTTCGGCTGCTAAGCCGCCCACTTTTTGGGGTCGGAACACGCGACCTGATTGCCTCTCACTATTGTGTCATGAAACAACAAACCTCCCGACATGAGCAACTCACGTTACCGTTGGAAGCACCCTCTGCGGACGTCGAAAAAATACGCCCCCGGCTGCGCTACAGCTTATTGTTGACCCCGCCGATGTCCCTGGACGCCCCGCCCGCACCCGGCTGTATGCTCTGGCCGGACGACTGCCTTGGCGAAAAGATCGAAGACGCCGGCACGCCCGCTTTATGAAGAAAAAGAAGAAGCCGAAGCAAGTCGCCGCCACCGTCGTTGTCGTGTGGTGCGACGAATGCCACGAGGTCCAACTGACCCCGCGCCAATGGAAGCAGGTGCTTGCTGGGCAACCCGTATCAGTTGAGGGTCCAGGTTTCCATTCCGACGGGGAGTTTTTCTCAGACTGCTGGTCGTTCAATTACGAAAACAAGGGCTCGCTCATTGTCAGCTACGGCGGTGACGGAGGGCAGGCGTGGGTCGGAGATTTAGAGAGTGCGACGATTGAGTTGCCGCACGAGAGAACTGGGCTGAAGTTGTAACCCTCGTAGGCCTCAACTCAACTGCCCAATCCGCGCACTGCAACTTCGGCTGTTGCAGCACCGTCTGGATCGCCTTCTTGGTCAGTGGATGCCGTCACCATGACTCGCAGCTTCGCTTGGCACAGACAACTGTTGGTGCGGTCGTTCGCTTACCGCATTGTCGGTCACGGTTCCTGCTTAGGCTTTTGAGGCTCAGTTGCGAGCGTATTGGTCGACGCTGTTCTCAGCCTTTCATAAAGTGGCCAGTTGATTTTTTGCCAGACGGCGTTCGCTGAACGAGCATATCCTGCCTCCCTCATAATGGGATACTTAAGCACAAGACCAGCAAGTTCCCGTGTGCCTTGTTCGATAGCACCAGAAGCCAAAAGCATTTTCGCCTTTGACCATTGTGCCCAACGCCCGTCCTTATTGCTGAATTTTGAATAAAGTTGTTCGGCTTTTTCACGTAGGCCCAGGTCTACAGCACAAGAGATCGCTAGAGCACGACTCTTTTCGGCGTCGGGATCAACTGCCAAAACAGCCTCAAATGCCGGGAGTGCCTTTGAGTAGTTAACCATCGAAAACGCCAACAACCCTTCTTCGAAGTCTTTGCCCGGCCATTTCTTGTAGTTCGCTTGCTGATTCTCCCACCAAGCGTCCAGAGATTGTGTATCCCATGGCTCATACGAAACCCTCGTCAGATTATGCAGGGCCAAGCTGACCCTCTTCAGCAACATTAGGCTTCCTGCGCCATGCGCTAATTCTACGAGTTTAGGAATGAAGAGTTTTAGTTGCGAAGATGAGACGGCATTTACAGCACCTTCTGGATCTGGATTGGATAATTGTTCATATAGTTCATCATTAGTGAATGGGCCCTCAAAGGTCATCCCGTCCGTAGCCACAAGCATAGGTGTTGAAAACGCCTGGTTGACGTTTTCGAACCTTAACATCCTGGTGACCTTCAGAACCTCAGCAGCGGCAATCGACGAAAATTTATTGGTTCCCTTCGACATGCTCATCAGTTGAATGAATGCAAGCTTGTCGAGAGCCTCAGCCCGAGTTATCAACGTAACAATTCTCTGCTCCTCTGTTATCTTTGTGAGCTGGTCTTGAGCTTGTGCGATGTCGGATCCCAGCGAGAGCACCGTCTGCTTCAACGGCACCAGACGTTCGGACACAAAAACGTCGGCTCGGTTTGAAATTACAACCCTAGCTATTTTATCGAACTCCGGCTCGTTCATGTGGTCTTTGACGTATTTCTCGGTAAGCTCCCGGACTTCTCCATAACCAAATCTCCAAGTCAAGACAACGCAAATGGCTGCAACGATAGACCCACCAATCGTCCGATTACGATTGTTTACCCTTATCTCACTAACCTCCTGGTCCAGTTCTCGTTTAGCCTCGGCAACATCTCGGCGCATACTTTCCCGTGCCGCTTCCATCGCTGAATTGACACGATTATCTATAAAATTTTGAATTTCCAACGGCAGCTGTTTGCGCCCGGATGGGGCATGTCTATTAATTAATCTACCGATAAGAGCAATCAGATCCATGAGGTTCCTTTTTTCGTCAATCAAATCCCCACCGACCCCATGCCTTTCGCCTATTGACCGCCCGAGGGGGACAAGCTTGGACGTGGCCAAGCGCCTCCACTTCGGCGATCTCATTCGTCGATCCCGGCATACCACAGGTCACCACGCACTGGACCCAGCCGGAACAGAACCCGGCGCTTAAGGGAGCCTTTGCAGCGAACTGCCTGCTTGCCGTCGCCTCGAACTGACACTGACGCATGCCTTCCTTTGCCAGCGGGTGGGCCAGCGGCATTTCTGCCAGCCGCTTGCGTAGCGTGCTGGTTTCCGAAGCCAACGCGGCGAGCGTCTCGGGCCGATGGAAACTGAATACCCGGCGAGAGCGCGGAGCAGGATCACGGTCGTCGCGGAAGAAAGTTTTCACCCCGGTGCTCTCGTATAGGAACGGAAGGGTGCCGGGCGTGATGGCCTGGATGAACTCTGGAAGGTTTGCGCCGTAGTAGCCCGACTGCTCGGCGACAGTCGAAAGAGTCGACCCGACCCGCTTGGCCTCCACTACGCCGACGGCTTTACGATCAACCAGTAACAGGTAGTCGCACTGACCTTGCTTTAAAGGGACCTCGCGAAGCGCGATGCCACGAGCTGCGGCGGCGTTATAGGCTCTGTAATTTTGAAGTG
>DATGLT010000150.1:0-28058 GCA_035294005.1 Verrucomicrobiia bacterium | reverse complement strand
AGTTTTTGTTTCGATCCGAGCAAGCTCACTTGGGTGATCTTTCCAGGACCGGTGCTCGCCAAGGATTTCACAAGCAGTTTCCCATCGTCCGGCCACCCCAGGGCAATGGCGTAAAGAGTGTTTCCTTTTGTCGTGAAGCGGATGTCCTTGGCGCCGTATTTGAAATCCTCGTGAAAGTGGCCGCCCTTGGTTTTTACGGAACCTTCGCCATACACGAGCCAGGGCCTTGTGGAATAAATCGCTTCACCGTGGATGGCAATCCAGGCCGCCATTTCATTTAGCATTTGTTCCACGTCAGGATCCAGCGATCCATCGGGGCGCTGAACCACGTTGAGCAGCAGGTTGCCGTTTTTGCTCACAATGTCCGCCAGCATGTCAATGGTCCAACTGACAGGTCGGAATTTCCAGTTGCGATTGTAAAACCAATCGCCGATCGAAGTATCGGTCTGCCACGGATACGGGTTTATCCCGGGCATGACACCGCGCTCGAGATCTTCTATCCAGCGGCCGTTGGACTTTTCCTTGCACGTATAAATGGCTTGTACTTTGCCGCCATGGCGCGCTGCGTCCGAGTTGTACAGGTGCGCAATCATGCTGCGGCCGACCTCGTTTCCAAACGGCACGCCTCCGTCGGTATAGAGAAGGTCGGGGTGGTAATTATCCACCAGTTCTTTGATTTCGTTGTACCACATTTGGTGCCAACGCGGATTGTTGCTGTACCAGCCGGTGTCTCCGGGTTCCGCGGGAAAATGGTACAGGTCTTCGTATTTCGGATCGGCGCCATCATACGGAACGCCCGCCAACGGTCCGGTCTTATCCGACTTATGGCTTCCCTGGAACCACGTAAAACTGGCACCCAGGTGTTCGGATACTCCGAATTTAAGGCCGTTTTTTTGAGCCGCCTTTTGCCAAGTGCCAACCACATCCCGGTGCGGCCCCATGTTGACCGCGTTCCACCGGTGAAGCTTGGAATTCCACAAAAAGAAATTGTCGTGGTGCGACCCCATGCTGACGAAATACTTCGCACCCGCCCGTTTATAGAGAGCCATGAGCCGATCGGGATCCCACTTCTCGGCCTTCCAGAGCGGGATAATATCCTTGTAGCCGTTTGTGGACGGGTGGCCGTAGTGTTCGAGGTGGTCTTTATATTGAGGGTGTCCCTGCTGGTACATTTGCCTGGCGTACCAGTCACCGTCCATCGGGACGGCCTGCGGACCCCAATGCGCCCAAATCCCGAATTTGGCGTCACGGAACCATTCGGGACAATGATAATTCGTCAGCGATTCCGACGTGGGTTGGAAGGGCCCCGGAGCAACGGGCAAAGACAATGAAGCAGCGGCGACGGCCGTCCGCTGCAGGCAAACAATTGATACGGCGATTGACGAAAACAGGGCAAGGGTTTTCATAGGGTATTTGGGATGAGTTTAGACGGGTTCAAAATCCTCGCAGATTGGTGCTGGTGCGTTGAGGCAATCCCGGGGCAGGTGAGCGTTTCAGCACGAGGTATTCGATTCCACGTTGAGCGCAATATTCTTTCTTGCCACCCCGATCGCCGTCTTCGTTTACGGCGTAAATATCCGGCTTGATGACCTGGATTTCGGGATCCGCATCCAGCCAGCCCTGGCCTGAAGAAATGAGGGCCTGCGTGACGTGGCGAACGGCGCCGACCATATAGCGCCGCTCCTCTTGAGGGAGCAGTGGGTGCCCGGCACCTTTGAGCAGCCGAATATTGGCGTCATGCCCCACGACCACGTAAAGATCGCCGTACGTGCTGACTTCTTCAAAAAAGCGGACGTGCCCGGAATGGAACCAATCATAACAGCCTGTCACAACCACCTTCTTGCCTTTTGAAGACCGGGTTAAGGGACTTTGGACGGGAAACCCCGAGAGTTGGGTTGAAGTAAATACGCGATATTCCACCTGATGTTTGCGACACCACTCGCCTCTCTTTTCGTTTTCGCTACTCTCGGCATCTGCCCAGATTGAAATTGCCTCGGTTTTAAGTTCATCAATGGGAAACAAGTCTCCAGCGGGCAATGCTTTTGAAACAAATCGCAGCGAGGAGAGCAGGTAAAGCCGCTCGGCCAGAGGGAACTTCGGCGGTTTTCCAGTGTGCGCGACAATACTTTCATCGCTGGTCACGAGGGTGGTCAGCGGGCCAAGGGCCGCGGCTTCTTCGAGCAAGCGCACGCCTGGTGATCGCAAGTCGTCGAACGCGCCAACAATAGCAATGTTTCTGGACATCACTTATGATCGACTCTTTTGCCCCTCGATTGCAGGCGCAGGTTTACCCGAAAACCTCCAGGCACGGGTTTATTTGAAACCACAAACAAATAGCCGCCGCCGCATCCTGAATACATGGCGCCTGGATATTCCCGCTGGTAGGCGCGCAGCATTGCCTTCAGATCAAACTTGAGAGTGGGATGCTGCACGGTATGCGGAAGAATTTTTTCCCAGCACACCATGCACCGGTTCATCGAAGCCCCAAGCTCGGCCAGGTTCCGGGTGCGAATAGCGTCGAAGCAATCGCGGCCGCTCTGGCCTAAGCGGCGAATCCAGGCCGGGTCAAGATTCTGCCGTCCCAGCGGGTTATACTTGTCGGGGCGAGGCTCAACCGGGAGCACGTAGAGGACCTCTTCCAGCCAGCGCGCAACCCGTGGATCGTTAATCGATTCGATTCTCGCCGGAAACACCCCGCCCTCATGACGAAAATCGTAATCGAGCCGGCTGATGCCCGGGTAAATCAAACCGATCATGTCCTGCGAGCCGCTTGGTTGCGATTTTCCGCGGTTCTCGGCGTGATACAAAATGCGCACCAGTTCGTCGGGAGCCTTCGCCGGCAAACGGCCTTTCCAAAGTTTCATCGCAACAGCCCGCGTGCCGCTGGCGCAACCGGCGCGGTCCATGACGCGAAAGTTGGGTTCGAGATTCACGACGACCATGGACCCGGGCGGAGCGGGGTCGTGCCTGGAAACGAAGGGCTGATCAATCCAGCCGCCGGCCAGAGCCAGTCGATTGGGAATCGCGCCGACAAACTGAGCGATCGCTCGAGGAGTGCTCAAAGGTGCAAAATTGATATTCAGAGCGGTTGTCGAACGCAATCACTTAATCATGCCTTGCCGCACCCACTGGGTAACTTTGCCCCCTTGAAAGTGGCCAAGGTTAGGTTACTTAAAGTCATGGCTGTGTCGGTTAGCATCCCGCCCTAGCCGTCGAAATCGGTGATTTGAAGCATGAAAAGCAGGAGTTCGGAAAGGAGGATCAGCAATGTGCGCGCCAGGCCGGCTCAACGCGCCAAAGCGCCCCTGCGTTCCGAACTGAGCTTCAGGAGATTGTTCGAAACAGCTCGCGATGGGATTATTATTCTGGATGCCGAGACAGAAAGGATCCTGGAAGCGAACCCGTTTATTGTCGAGCTGCTGCACAAGTCGAGGGATGAGCTGGTGGGCAAGACTTTGTCCGAAGCAGGCCTAAGCCACGGTCAGCCTAGAGAACCCAGGAGCTTTGGGGGCTGCGTGCGTTTTGAGCACCTGGGCAGTACGGAGTCTGGCGCAAGAATACAGCTTGAATTCGTTTGCAACGCCTACGAGGACGCCGGCCGCAAGTTGATCCAGTGCAACATTCGGGATCTGGCACAACGAAACGAGGCGGAGAATCAGCTGCGAGAAGCCCTGCGGGAACTGGCATTGGCAAAGCAGGAATTGGAAACGCGCGTCGCTGAACGCACTGTGGACCTCCAGCAGCGCAACGCCGAGCTGGAAGCCTTTTCGTACAGTCTTTCACACGATTTGCGAGCGCCCATCAGGGCCATTGTGAGCTTCACCCAGCTGGCGCTGGAAGATTACGGCAAGAAAGTGGGGCCGCCTGCGACCGAGTTTTTGACAAAGGCCGTCAGCGCCGCGCGCCGTTTAGACCATTTAGTCCAGGATGTGCTCGCGTTTTCGCGCGCGACCCGCCAGGGCGTCGCCCCGCAGAATTTGGATATCCAGCAACTCCTGGAAGATATCCTGCAGGAACGGCCGGAATGGACGCCGCCTCGCGCCGAAGTCCGCATTGAAAGCCCGCTGCTGGCGGTTCGTGGAGACAGGGCATCTCTGACTCAATGCGTGACTAATCTGCTGGATAACGCCGTCAAGTTTGTGCCCCGGGAAGTAAAGCCCATGGTGCGCATTTTCACCGAACGTGTGGGCAATCGAGTGAGGCTCAATATTCAGGATAACGGGATTGGGATTCCCGAATCTGCCCAGGCCCGGGTTTTTGATTTGTTCCAGCGTGCACATAATGGCTACGAGGGCTACGGGATCGGTTTGGCAATTGTGCGCCGCGCCGCCGAACGCATGGGCGGCAGCGTTGGGCTGAGTTCGACTCCGGGGCAGGGGAGTTGTTTCTGGATTGAGTTGCCGGCGGCAACTTCCTCGCGGCCGAAAAACTAACCCCGGTTGGCTGCTCCCGATTGGCGGGGGGTCCATTGAATCGGAACCTGGTTGCGATGCAGCCACCAGGCTTTCAACTCCCGCGCGAATTGCGCCCGGTCGGAGACGCTGACCGGTTTGAGCACAAAGGAATTTGCCCCCAACTCATAGGCGGTAAGGATGTCTCGTGGGTGATGCGATGAGGTGAAGATAATCACTACGACGCCTCTCAGCGCATCAGTTGCGCGAATCCATCTGAGGACGTCCATTCCGCCGCAGCCAGGCATTTGCAAATCCAGGAGGACGATGCTTGGCAGTGGATAAGTTTGACGGTCACTGTAGATGCCTTCCCCATCCAGGTAGCCGATCGCCGTTTGTCCATCTTTGACAACTCTCAACAATTGCTCAATGCCCACGGTGGAAAAAGCCCGCCGCAAGAAAAACACATCGTTTTCGTCGTCCTCGGCGTAAAGAATACAATGCTGCGGTGAGGAAGGACGGCTCATGGCGGAACAGGCGCGTTGACCGGGAGTCCAAAGCATCGCACGGGAAAACTCCCCCTGACGGGTTCACGGCTGGCGCATGCCTTTAAAAGGCCGGGACAGGCCCGGGCCGGGTGGACATGCGTTTTGTGCTGGGGCCTTAACATCTTATTAGGATCGGCAGCGGTCCCGCCCAGCTGCTGCGTGGTCCTGGGACCAGCCTAGCTAAAATTTACAGGGCTCAAAGGGGGTGAGTACCCTAAACCCTGTTTGAGACGGCGTGAGGCGGGGCTTTTGCCCTATTCCTAAACCAGGTGTCCCGCGTTATGAAACTATTCAGAAGGGCCACCCGCCGTCATGAGTGGAAAAGCCGCCGCCAATGTTGCCCTGGTGATTCTCATCGCCGAGGACGACCCCAACGATGTGTTGCTGCTGCAGCGCGCTTTCTCCAAAGCGGCATTGCAGGCCTCGGTTACTTTTGTTCCAAACGGGTTGGAAGCTATCGCCTACCTGCGCGGAGATCCGCCTTATGACAATCGTGCCATTCATCCAATTCCCGACCTGCTGTTGCTGGACTTGAAAATGCCCGGCGCGGGAGGCCTTGATGTTTTAGCGTGGATCGCCCAAAGAAAGGAATTCGCGGGGCTGAGGGTGGCGGTGTTCAGCTCGTGTGTGGCGCCGGAGGACTCGAAGAAAGCAGTGAGCCTCGGTGCGCGCTCTTGCTTCAACAAGCCGATCGACCCAGTCCAGCTCCTTGCATTGATTCAGGAGAAAGGAAACCCGGGTCCCGAACTCCAATCGGCTCAGGAAAACTGAGCTCCCCAAACTCGAAGCAAGTCGTGAAAACGGCGGGACGGGGCGAATTGCCGATGCGGACTCCACGCCGAGAAGCGAACTTCGTATTCCAGTCCATTATCCGCCTCGACCCGGACTCGGACCGTCTTTTGATTATTCTGCTGACACCCGATATGTTCCCAAAGCAATCCGTTGTCCGGGTACTCCCTGGTGCCTTCATAAACGATATTGTTCATCTCATCGTACGACACCAGCGTTGCAATCATAAAGCTCGAAACCAAAACCCATGCTCAACAATCATCCTGCCCCGCGCCAATTGGGGTAAAGACCGGGGGAACTTACACTTTCTTCGACTTCTGACCAGCTTGATTTTGTTCGTGCTTTTCAAAACAAACGCCTTTAATTCTGGGCTATGACGATTTGGCTTTTGGCGGTCATTCTCCTGGCATCGCTTGCGGGACTGGGGTATCGGCAAGGGGGAATTCGAGTTGCATTTTCATTCGTCGCGATTGTAGTCGGCGCGTTCCTGGCGGTGCCCCTTGGCCGGCCATTCGGCCGATTGCTCGGGTTGGTGGGTGTAAAGGATCCCCTCTTGATTTGGGCTCTGGGACCAATCCTCGTGTTCATTATTATTTCCGTCATTTTTAAAGTGGCTGCGGCGGCTGTGCACCATAAAGTGGACGTGTATTACAAGTACCACAGTGGTGATCTTCGCCTGGCGCTTTGGGAAAGACTCAATCACCGGCTCGGGCTTTGCCTTGGCGTCCTGAATGGCGCCGCTTACCTGATTCTGCTAGCTTTCTTAATTTATCTGCCGAGCTACCTCACTTACCAATTGGCGACTTCCGACAGTGATCCCAAGTGGATGCGGCTGATAAACCGGATGGGGGAGGACTTGCACTCGACGGGGTTTGCAAAAGTCGCCAGGGCCATTGACCGCGTCCCCGACACTGATTTTCAAATGGCTGACTTGGCAGGCCTCATCTATCGCAACCCGCTCCTGGAAGCGCGCCTGGGCAATTACCCCGGCTTTCTGGGGCTGGGCGAGTCGCCGGAATTTCAGGGGCTTGGCAATGACAAAGAGTTGATGCAGATGTGGGCCGGCTCTGAACCGATCATGAACCTGCTCGGTGCGCCCCGGGTGCAAGCAATCCGCCAAAATCCCGAACTGCTCAGGTCCATTTGGAATACTGTTCTGCCCGATCTACAAGACGTCAGTGCCTATCTCAAAAGCGGGCTTTCCGCGAAGTACGATCCGATCGCCATTTTGGGCCGGTGGAAATTTGACCCGAGCGCCGCGTTGAACGCGATTCGGCGTGGCAAACCCAACATTTCATCCCTGGAAATGCAAAGGCTGCGCAGATTCTTTGAAGCTGCTTTTGGCAAAACCGAGCTTGTGGCGCGGCCCGATGCCCAGATCAGCCTGAAGAACGCCCCGGCATTGAAGCTGTCGCCTATCGCCGCCTCGGCCCCTGTTGCCGGGCCTGGCGGGGTTCCCGTTGCTCCTCCGTTGCCCCCGGTTCAGAGCATGCAAGGCCAATGGAAAGACGGCAGCGGCGGCAAGTATCTGCTCACCATTTCCAACCAGGACCTCCCCGCAACGGTTGAAAACGACCGGCTCAGCATGAAGTCCGACGGCATGGAATGGGTTTTTTCACGGGAAGATTAATGTGGAGTCCGAAACCGGCGGGTCCGCCCCGCGGTTCAATACATCAGGTACTTGGCGCGTGTCTTTTCGAAGGAGCTTACTTCGCCGCGCCAGAGCTGATGAATTTCATCGAGTGACTTGTTTGCTTTAATCGCCTCCAGGGTTCGAGGACTGGCGAGCAGCCGATCCAGTTTTTCGGGTGCAAAAGAGTTGGGATACAATCGAAACAGGGTCCTGGCGATTTCCAGTCCTACATCCACCACGTTGCAGGCTTCGCGATCGGTCAGGTTCAGGAACACGCCGTGGCAAAGCTCGCCTTTGAAGACGCTATAATTTGGCGTGAATTGAATCGGGATAAAACGGATGCCTCTCAGATTTGATTGGTTGAGTTCTTCGGCAAGTTGAATGTCGTTTATGTAGGGCGCACCGACCACCTGGAACGGCGAGTCTGTGCCGCGTCCTACCGAGAGCGCTGTTTCCAGCAGCCCGATTCCAGGGTAAAGAATCGCTTCCACCAGGTTGCGAATGTTGGGGGATGGGTTAGACCAGGGCAGACCGGTTTGGTCGAACCAGAGTTCACGCCGCCAATGTTCGAGAGGCACAACCGTCAGGTCGACGTTGGAGTGCGTTTCACCACGGTACATCCTGGCCAACTCACCTATGGTCATTCCGTATCGCAAAGGAACGCGGTGGAACGCCACAAAAGTCGGGCCGCCTTCAGGCATCGGGCCTTCAACGGTTGTGCCGTTGATGGGGTCAACCCTGTCCAACACAAAAAACTTCTTCCCCGATTCACCGGCCGCTTGCATGCACAAGGCCATGGTCGCGGTATAGGTGTAAAAGCGGCACCCGACGTCCTGGATATCAAACACCAGGGCATCGAGGTCTTTGACCTGTTCGGCAGTGGGTTTTGTTCGATCCCCGTACAAACTGTAGATCTTCAGCCCGGTTTTTTCGTCGACACTGTCGCCCACGTGTTGGTCTTCCACTCCGCGAATGCCATGTTCCGGGCTGAACAAGGCCGTAAGCTGAACGCCAGGGGCATCTTTGAGCAAGTCGATCGTTGGATTCCTTTGGCGATCGTGCCCGGTATGGTTGGTCACCAGCCCCAGCCTCATTCCTTTCAACGGAGCGAACTCTTGTCTCTCCAGCACATCGATTCCTTGCAGAGTGAGAGTGTTGCCGGGTTGCGGGGCCTGCGCTGGAGTCAAAACCGCTGTTTGCTCGAACATCGGAGGAAGGGCTCCCGGCACGTACGCAAAGTTGAAATCCGGCACCGCCTCGGCGGCCAGCGTTCCGAGTTTTCTTCTTAATGCCCCTACGTTTCCCGCTTCCGTCGGATGGTTGCGGTTGGAGAGAAAAATCACAAACGTGTCAGAAAACGGATCGATCCAGATCGACGTGCCCGTCCAACCGGTGTGCCCATAAGAGCCGATAGGAAACACCGCGCCGCGTGGACCGCTGTACCCGGTGTCGATGTCCCAGCCTAGCCCACGGCGGGCGGCAAAACCCGGCGGAGTTTGGACCGAGATCATCCTTTGGACTGTTTCCGGCTTAAAAATCCGCACCCCATCGAGTTCGCCCTGGTTCAGGAGCATTCGCGCATAGCGGGCCAGGTCAGAGGCCGTGGAAAAAAGACCGGCATGCCCCGCCACTCCGCCCATTTTCCGGGCCGTTGGATCATGGACGATTCCCCGGAACGGCTTGCCGCCAACGACCTCCGTGGGCGCAATGCGCCCAAGCCGGGATTGCGGCGGCAGATAGGAGGTATCGGCCATCCCTAAAGGCGTATAGATTTCTCTCGAAACGAATTCTTCGAGCGGGGTGTGAGTGACACGCTGCACGATTTCGCCCAAAAGGAAGAAATTAATGTCGCTGTATCGAAAGACAGTTCCCGGGCTGGAAAGCAATGTCTCGTCGCACGCCTTCGCTATGGCCGCAGGTTGGCCATGCCAGTCGGACCTCGTCTCGATATCCCCCGGTAACCCCGAAAGGTGCAACATTAATTGTTGAACCGTTACCTCCTCTTTGCCGCCTCCGGTAAACTCGGGAAGGTACGTGCGAACCGGTTCCTCAAGCCGGACTTGTCCGTGCTCAACCAGTTTCATGATCGCGGGCGTGCAGGAAACGACTTTAGTCAATGATGCCAAATCGAAAATGGTGTCCTCCGTCATGGGTTCTTTCTCGGGAACCGCAGCTCGATTGCCGTAGGCTTTATGATAGGCAAAACCGCGGTGTTCCACCCAAAGCACTCCGCCTGGGCAGGCACGATCGTGGATGGCTTGAGCAATCGCCTCGTCCATCTCCTTCAATTTTTCGGGGCGCAATCCAGTCGAAAAGCGCGTCTGGGCTTGAACTGCGAGACCCGCAATTAGGAACAAGGAAACAATGGCTAAGCCCGCCAACCGCGACGATATCGAGTCACGTGGAAGGCGGCGCTGCCTGCTGCTTGCGTGGTCCGGCATAGGATGCATTTAAAAGCGGCAAGGATGCGGGAGCAATCTGTTTCAAAAAAAACTTCTCCCGGTGCGCTGTCTTCCTGAATATGACTGAACCAATGAGAATGGAGCTAAAGAAAAAGTGGATTTTGATCACGGGGGCATCCAGCGGGTTTGGCGCGGCGGCGGCGCGGGCGTTCGCGGCCGAGGGTTGCCATTTGCTGCTCGGGGCAAGGCGGGTCGAACGACTCGAGCAGGTGGCAGCCGAAGCGCGCAAAGCAGGCGCTGCCGGGGCCCATGTGCACGGGTTGGACGTGTCCAAGACCGCGAGCGTGGATTCTTTCGCGGCATGGGCGAAAGGAAAGGTTGGCGCGAGCGGGTTGTTTGTCCTGATCAACAACGCCGGCGGCGCCCAGGGACTCGATTATGTTGCCCAGGGAAAAGACGAGGATTGGGAAACCATGCTTGAATCCAACGTTCTGGGGTTGTTGCGCATGACCCGGGCGGCGCTGCCTTTGATCCCGAAGGATTGCGGCAGTTCGATCATCAACATAGGTTCGGTGGCGGGGCACGTTGCTTATGAAGGGGGCGCCGCCTATTGCGCAGCCAAAGCCGGGGAATTGCAAATCACACGCGCCCTTCGCCTGGAACTCAATGGCACAGGCATCCGTGTTTGCACCGTCGATCCAGGGTTGGCCGAGACGGAGTTTTCTTTGGTCCGATTCAAGGGCGATGCCGCCCGGGCTCAGAAAGTCTACGAGGGCACCCGTCCTCTGACCGCGGACGACATTGCCGAAATCCTGGTTTGGGTGGCCGCCCGGCCCGGGCATGTCAATATTGACGAACTTCTCGTAAAACCGGTGGACCAGGCCGCAGTACACAAGGTGTTTCGGAGAACGAGTTAAAGCGGTTGGTCCGGGCTCTTCATTCGGCGAATGCGCCACTGCGGCTTCGCGGAGCGCGGCTCGCCAAGTGGCGGCCCGTCCAGGGGGTAACAAACCCTCCAATTAGAAGGCATACCCCATATGAGGGCACCCCCTCTGCCCGGAGGTTCTGAGCAAAGAAACAAACTATATGATTACCATACTCCTGATTGTCTTGGTCATATTGATGATTGGCTCAGCGCCGGCTTGGCCGTACAGCCGGGGATGGGGCTACGCTCCCAGTGGTGGATTGGGCACAATCCTCCTGATTCTGCTCGTCCTTTATCTCCTGGGAATTATATGAGCCAGGCGATCTCGTTTGTCATTTAGACTGGCAACTTTTCCTGCGAAGGATACCCGTGCTGTTCGCGGCCGACGTCGGCGTCGTATTTTTTCGTCGATTTGTATAGCTCGAGATGACCGTCAGCGGCGAAAGGTGCGCACCTCTGACGCAACTGATCCATTTCTTTTGGACTGAGAGGAGTGAAATTTCTCGCGACGGTCAGGTTTTGTCGCAGCACGGAGAGCGAATCGACTCCGCAAATGGTCGTCGCCACGGGCAGACTCATGGCGTAGCGCAAGGCTTCTTCCACAGTGACTACCCCGTGCAGCAGCGGTTGGCCATCCCCGCCCAAACTTTTCATGCCCAGTGCGGCAATTCCCCGACGCATGACTTCAGGTAGCACGGTTTGCTCGAAGCTTCGATAGGTGGCATCGAAACAATTCAATGGCATTTGCACGGAATCAAAGGGGAAATCGTGGCTGAGCATTTTCAGGTGGATGGCAGGGCTTTTATGCCCTGTGAACCCGACGAATCGGGTTTTGCCCTCTTTTTTGGCCTGGGCAAGCGCTTCAATCACCCCGCCTTTGGCGAAGTGCAGGTCCGGGTCGTTCTCGTAAATGACCTCGTGCACCTGCCATAAGTCCAGGTGGTCCGTCTTCAAACGCCGCAGCGAGTCCTCGAGCTGTTTCATCGCTATCGATTTATCCCGCCCGTGGGTGCAGACCTTGGTCATGAGAAAGATTTTGTCACGTTTGCCCAGCAACGCCTTTCCCATCACTTCTTCGCTTTTTCCTTCGTGATATTCCCATGCGTTATCGAAAAAATTGATCCCATGGTCGATGGCCTCCGAAACCAGTCGATTGGCTTCCTCCTGTGTGGGCACGGAGCCCAAGTGATAGCCGCCTATCCCAAAAAGAGAGAGTTGAATCCCAGTACGACCGAAAGATTTCCGTGCGACGGTCCCTGTCTCCGCCGTTTCACGCCCCCGGCTTTCCGCCTCTGCCGCCGAAGCATTTTGCGAAGGTTCAAGCAGTATTGCTCCGGCAACCATCGTGGCGCTTTCCCGCAAAAAACGCCTCCTGCCGGTATCAGGAACGGCGGGTTGGTCGCCCTGCAAAACAGACTTTGATTTCATCGTTTCAATCCTTTTTCGCGATGCAATGGCAGCCGTTGCTTAAACGGTTTCCCAGGTGCCGCTTCCCTTTTCCAACATCGCTTTTACTTCCTTTTGTGCTTTGTCCACCGGGAACCCGTGGGGAAGGCGTGTCATTGGATTATCGAAGCGCAATGACCCTTTATACACTTCGAGCCTGCCGTCGGCGGCAAACCTGGCGCATTTTTGTCTTAATGCATCCATTTCGGCGGGAGACATCGGAGTAAACCCCCTCGCGACCTGCAGGTTCTGTTCGAGTATCTTCAGCGAATCCATTCCACTGATCGTGACGGCGACAGGCAGGCTCATGGCGTAGCGCAGCATTTCCGAAGCGGTAACCACCCCCTTTTTAATCGCGTCCCCCGTTCCGCCCATGCTTTTCATTCCGAGTACGGCAACACCCCGGCGCTGCGCTTCAGGCAGGACCTGCTTTTCGAAGCTGTGATAACTGGCGTCGAACGGGTTGAGCGGCATTTGAACGGTATCAAAAGGGTAACCCATTTCGAGCATGCGTAGGTGAAACGAGGGATCTTTATGCCCCGTAAAGCCTACAAAGCGCGTTTTACCCTGCTTCTTTGCCTCGTCGAGGGCTTCCAGCACGCCGCCCTCGGCATAGGCCAGGTCCGGGTCATTGTCGTAACTTACCGCGTGAATCTGCCACAGGTCCAGGTGGTCGGTTTGCAGCCGGCGCAATGATTGCTCGAGCATCTTCATCGCCGTTTCGGCGCTGCGGCCATGGGTACAAACCTTGGTCATCAGGAATACTTTGTCGCGGCGCCCTTTCAAACCTCGCCCCAGAATGTTTTCCGTCTCGCCGTTGTAGTACTCCCAGCAGTTATCAAAGAAATTGATCCCGGCGTCCAGAGCCGCATGGATCAGCCGGATTGCGTCATCCTGGCTTTCAAAATCGCCCAGGTGATGCCCGCCAACTCCCAACGCTGAGACCCTCGCGTCAGCTCGGCCCAGGAGGCGCATTGGAATTTGCCCTGTCCCGCCGCTCCCGCCGTTTCCCGGGTCGGCCGCATACGTTCGCGCTCCTGCTGTGGCTCCAAGTCCTAACATTGTCATGTGGCCGATAAACCGGCGTCGCGTTGTTTCCCATTGCATAGAGTCCCGATCATCGCTGCGCGTGTTCTGTGCTTTTAGCGCTGATGACATTTCCCAGTTTTGTCCTGGTCACGCCTTCCTGCGGCCAGCCGCCAGTTGGATAGTTAGTCCGGGGGGATCTGCCCTGTTACGCCCCAGATTATGATAAACGGCAGGTGATCTCTTCCAAGTAGGGAGAACTTCTACCCGGCCGAAACCTCCCGACCGACCGGTCGGGCGCCGAGGTTGGGGCCCTTGCTTGGCTTGATTCCTGTCGCGGGCTGGGTTTTATTCACGTCGATCCCAGCCACTGGGCGGGAAATAATCAAAATGGCCAGCGACAGCGCAGCGGCAGCTAGTCGAGACACCACGCGCGGTGAGCAGGTTCGCACGCGCAGTGGGGTTGCCCTCAGCGTCGATAAACGGGTGGAGGGCGGCCAAATCGAACTGCATTTTCAAGCTCTCATACCTGCCCAATGCGTGCTGCATTGGGGCGTTCGTAACCAGGGGGAAAACGGGTGGCGCGCTTTGCCTCAATCGCAATGGCCTGAGAGCACGCGCTCGGCCGGGGCCGGAGCCTTGCAGACGGACTTCAAAAGAGACAACGGGCAAGCTCATATTTCCATGCGCCTTCCCGCCAACGGCTCTCCGGACGTTATTGAATTTGCCCTTTTCTTCCCGCAAGACGGCCGCTGGGACAATAATGATCACCAAAACTACCAGATTCGTGTTCGAGAGACTGACGTTCCTGCGCTCAGGCCGATGGAAGCGTTAAAGGCGGGGCGCGGTCCCGGCGATGTTCTGCTGGAGCGCGTGTTCGAAGTCGGTGACAACGGGCAACTGGCCGCCTCTGTGATCCGAAACCAAGGCAAGTATCATGTATTGCTTTATTCGAATATAGCGGCGCCACTGAGCTTGCACTGGGGCATTGCTCGGCGCTCTCCGCACGAGTGGCTTCAACCGCCGGACGCCTGGCGCCCCCCCGGCACAGTGCTCCACGCCGGAACGACTCCACAAACTCCTTTTGAATTTCGCGACGGCGTAAACCGGCTGGAACTTGTCATACCGGAATCCGAAGCGCCTCAAGGCATTCCGTTCGTTCTCAAGCAAGGTGAAAATCGCTGGCTCAAGCAGAGAGGAGGGAACTTCTATCTCCCGGTCCAGGCACCGTCGGCCAGAGGCCAGGCTGTTAGCGCCCCCGAGTTGACGGACCTTGCAAATCGCATCATTCAAGCGGAAATGAATTCCAATTCCTGGACGTTGATGCACCGATTCAATTTGTGCTTCGACCTGCTGGACGTCGCCCGGGCCAACACCGAGGCGCTCGGGCTGTTGTTCGTTTGGCTCCGTTTCTCAGCAATTCGCCAGCTGACCTGGCAACGCAATTACAACACCAAACCTCGCGAATTGGCCCACGCCCAGGACCGTCTCACAGGCCGGTTGGCTGACTTTTTCCATTCGGACCCTCATAACCGTGTGTTGATCCGCATGATGCTCGCCTCGATCGGACGCGGAGGCGACGGACAGCGCATTCGGGATGAGATCCTGCAGATCATGCACCGGCACCACATCAAGGAGGTGAGCGGACATTTTCTCGAGGAATGGCACCAGAAACTCCACAACAACACCACTCCCGACGATGTGGCCATCTGCCAGGCCTACCTCGATTTCTTGCGCAGCAACGGCAGCCAGCAGAAATTCTACGACACTCTGCAATCCTTCGGTGTGACCCGCGAGCGTTTGCAGAGCTTCGAACGGCCCATCCGCAGCGACCCGGATTTTGTCGGCCATCTCAAAGACGTGCTCATTCAGGATTTCGAGAATTTCCTCAAGATCCTCAACGCAGTCCATTCCAGCACGGACCTCGAGACGGCGGCAAACGCCGCTCGTGATCGCCTGGATGGGGATACCCAAGGCCTGCTCTGGGACGTATGGAATCACCGCAATGATCCCGCCGAAGGCTTGGCTGCGCTCGTCGGCAAGATAACCGAAGTCCGCCGGCGCATTTCAAATGTTCTGCAAAGCGGAACGGACCTCCGCTCGTTGCTCTATTTGGACCTGGCTTTGGAACAGTTGGTGCGAGTCGCGGTCGAACGGAACCTGCACCAGCGATTGGGCGGGGAACAGTTGATGGATTTGGTTCGCTGGGTACTTGAGAACGTGACTCTGTCCCATGAGCACGGCGAACTCGGCATAGCCTTAAGGCAATGGGAAAGACTCTGCACTTCGAGTCCGAGGCTGGGTGAGACCTGGTCGCTGCAGGCCAAATCAGTCACCGACCGCCTCGGGCGCGCCCTGAGCGAATGGACCGACGGCCTTTACAAGCTGTTACAACCCAAAGCCGAGTTGCTCGGGAATGCCTTTCACTCGGAAAACTGGACGATCAGCCTTTTCAGCGAGGAAGTCGTGCGGGGCAGCAGCCTCGGATTTGCGCTTTCGATGTTGCTGCGGCAGGCCGATAAAGTGCTGCGACAGGCAGCCCACTTGGGCGATTGGCAAATCGTAAGCCGCGGCAGTGGTTCAGGGGAAGTTGAAGTCGTCGACGCTTTGAGAGCTGTTCAGGGAAAAACCTGCAAAGGACCGGTGGTGGTCGTGGCGGACAAAGTCATGGGGGATGAAGAACTGCCAGGAGAAGTCGTAGCGGTAATCGCGCCGGACGTGACTGACCTTGTCTCCCACGTGGCTGTTCGAGCCCGTAACGCCCAGGTCCTGTTCGCATCGTGCTCGAACCCCGGGACATTCGACAAAATCAAATCGCTTAAAGGAAAAGTCATCCAGGTGGAAACGACGGCGGCCGGCGATGTCGTTTTCAAGGAATTGAGCGGGGCGGCTCCCTCTGACGGGACTGTAAAAATGCAGCCAAAGGCCCTGAAAGTGACGCAACCGCATTTCACCCGGTTTGCTGTCGTGCTCGATCAATTTAATGAGCGGACGGTAGGAGCCAAATCCAATTCGCAAGCTCGCCTGAGAGGCAAACTACCGGATTGGGTCCGTCAGCCGGCGTCGATTGCTTTGCCGTTTGGCTCTTTGGAAAAAGTGCTGTCGGCAGAGAACAACCGCCAGGCAGCCCAAAAGTACGCTGCACTTGGAAAGCGCGTTAAAGAGACGGTTGAACCTCAAACCCTCAAGCAATTGCAAGAGGTAGTGCAGTCGCTGAATCCCCCTGCGGAGCTGGAGAAGTCGGTTCGCGACGCCGCCCGAGCGGCCCGGATCGATTTGCCAAAAGATTGGGAGCCCTGCTGGCAGGCGATCAAAGCTGTATGGGCATCCAAATGGAACGAGCGCGCTGTCTTAAGCCGGAGGCGAATGGGGATGTCCGATGACGACCTGTTCATGGCGGTGCTGATTCAGCCGGTCGTGGAAGCCGACTATGCGTTCGTGCTGCACACGGTCAATCCTTCAAACGGCAACCAGGATGAATTGTACGGTGAAGTCGTTTTGGGTCTTGGGGAAACAATCGTGGGCAACTATCCGGGCAGAGCATTGAGTTTTATTTGGGACAAGCGGGCGCAAGCAGCGCGTGTCCTTGCGTTTCCCAGCAAAGGCATCGGTTTATACGGAGGCGGGCTGATTTTCCGATCGGATTCCAACGGTGAGGATCTCGCCGGTTACGCGGGGGCCGGCCTCTATGACAGCGTTCTGATGAACCCACCCAGGCGAGCGGTGTTGGACTATTCAGAAGAGCCGCTGGTTTGGGATGAAGAATTCCGTTCGGGGCTGCTCGGGGCAATTGGCAGGGTGGGCGAGGCGATCGAGAAAAGCGCCGGCTCGGCCCAGGACATTGAAGGGGCTATTTGCAAGGGTGAATATTTCGTTGTTCAATCCCGGCCGCAGGTAGGAGTTGGGGAATAGGGAACACAGATGAGGCCGGTTTGTCACGCTCTGGTTTTGAACCTGCATCAACCCGCGGGCAATCTTCAGCATCTGTTGCGGCAAAATGAGTGGGAGGCCAAAGAGATCCTGTTCGCCCTGGATCGCATTCCGCGCTCGTTGTGGGACTATGAAGATGTCGGAAGGGTTCACCTGTCTCTTTCGGGCACGCTACTGGAGACCCTGTCCGACCCGGAATTTCAGAAAGCCGTTTACGGCATTATCAAGTGCGGGGAGCTGCTTTGGTTTTTGCAGAACCAGAAGATAATCCAAATCCTCGGGACGGGTTACTATCATCCGGTCCTGCCTTTAATTCCTGAAGCCGACCGACAGGACCATTTGGTGCGGTGGCTCGGTATCGCGCGGCATTTGTTTTGGCGTTCTGAATTCAACGGGTTTTGGCCGCCGGAAATGGCGTTCAGCATGGAACTGATCCCTTTATTGAAACGGCTCGGATATCGCTACGTGCTGGTGGATAGCAACCATGTCGAACCCGTCGGATCCATGCGTTGGGAAGAATTGCGATACCGCCCGCACCTTGCCCGAATGGGGCAGGACGAGATTATCGTAGTGGTGCGCGACCGCGAATTGTCCGATGCCCAGGAGTCTGGGATGGACACGGGATGGTTCATGCAGGAAGTGCATGAGCGAACCCGGCATTGTGATTTCTCGCCGCTGGTCACCACTTGCACCGATGGCGATAACGGCGGTTGGTTCCGCAACGTTGAAAGCAAAGGCAATTTCTGGGGCGTGTTTTACCGGCCACTGCTCGAGCTCGTGCGCCGCAACGAAACGGAAATCCGTCCGATGTTCATCGACGATTACCTTCAGCAGCACGGGGTTCATGGGTATGTGACGGTTCGCGAAGGCGCGTGGAACACCGGTTGGCACCACGGGACTGGCTTCGTCCAATGGACCGGGTCCCAGTCTCAAAAAGACGCGCTGAAACGTGTGGCGGATACCAGCGAAGCCTTTCACAAACTCCGGGCGCGCCTCGGTGATGCCGCCCGTGCTGACCTTGAGCAGGCCTTTTGGCGCCTTCTCCGCGCCGAGACCAGTTGCCATTTCTTCTGGGGCGAGGCGTGGGTGGGTCGATGCCACGCCGATCTGGAAGAGGCCTGGCGCGTGATGAACCGGCACCAGCCGGCACACTCCAGCTGAACGCCTTTGCAGGATGTGGCTCCGGTTCACTGCGACGACACGTCGAAAGCTCTTGCGACGGTGCGTCCGCGCATTTAAGAAAAGGTGTGCTAAAACGAGTTTTCGCAGCGCTCATCCTGTTTTTTCAGGCGGTGGCAGCGTTGGCAGGCGGCAGCGGCTTGAACACCGTTGTCGTTGTCAACCAAAACAGCCCGCAATCGGTCCAACTGGGCAACGATTACTGTGAATTGAGGGGCGTGCCTCCTCAAAATTTTTTACGGCTCACAAATTGGACCGGGGGTAATGTTACCTGGCTGGAAAGCGATTTTGAATTGATTCTGCGCGACCCGCTGCTGTCCATGTTGACGGCCGCAGGACTCACCAACCAGGTCCAGTATGTGCTTCTTTCGATGGATATCCCATATCGCGTCGCGCTCGGCGACGCCGGCAACAGCACTACTTCAGACCTATTCTATGGGTTCAAGCCCAATGGACCGGCTCCAGGACCTGGGCTCCCTGATACTTGCTCGCTTCCGGACCTTTCTTCAAACAGTTTCGCCTTTAGCGAACTGCCCTTCGAACAATCCAAACCCAACACCGCGGTAACGAATTCATTTCTGGCCTTTTTCCTGACGGATTCCAATTTGGCAGGCGCTGAGACTGTTTTGTCGCGTGGCGTGGCTGCCGACTCCTCCTTTCCTAATCAAACTGCGGTGTTGCAGAAAACCAGTGACTGGGCCCGCAACGTGCGGTTTTTTAGCTTCGACAACGCGGTTTTTGACAGCCGCGTTCGCGGCGATTCGTCCATCGCTCGAATCGCGTCGGATTCGATGTCCTTTACCAACACACGCGGCTTAATGACGGGCTTCACCACCTTCAGCCTCCCGACCAACAGCTTCGTTCCCGGAGCTTTGGGCGACAACCTGACCTCTTACGGCGGGGACATTTTCGAAAATTCAGGCCAGACTCCCTTGCTGGAATTTCTTCACGCCGGCGCGGTCGCCAGCTACGGAACCATCGTTGAGCCTTGCAATTACCTGCAAAAGTTCCCGGACCCGATGGAGTTCTTCTACCAAAGCCGCGGGTTTTCTGCGGGTGAGGCCTATTACATGAGCTTGCTGAATCCTTTCCAGGGGGTGCTCGTGGGAGAACCTTTGGCCGCTCCCTTCGCTCAAAGAGGCCAGGCTTCCTGGCAAGGATTGACCGACGGAACTCTTGTTCAAGGCCAGGTTTCTCTTCCGTCCGCCACCTTTTCCGCTGCCGCGCCGCAGTTGCCCATTCAGCAAGTGGATTTGTTCATCGACGGAACGTGGGCCGGGACTCTGACCAATGTGTCTCCCAATCCGGGAAACATTGTCACGATTCAAATCAACGGGTCGGGGATTCCTTACGTCGTGCCGCCCGGCGCCACCGTCGCGTCCATTGCTTCAGGGTTGGCAGACGCGGTCAACTTGCAATCCAATACGTTGAAAGTGGCGGCGAGCGCGGTTGGGGACCGTATCGAATTTCAAGGATTGGACATCGCCACACCAGGCAGCAACATCCTGCTGAGTGTAACCGCGTCGGGAGGGGTCTCGGCGCTGACGACCGGCGCCACACCGTCGAGCCCGAGTTTTCTCGATACCATTGCCACCGGCTACGCCACTCTCACGGCGAGCAACAATACCGTTCTCGGGGATTGGCTGCACCTGCGGATCCAGGAGACCAACGGCGCCGTCTTTGACCTGGGCGTGACGAACAATTCCGGTGACACAAATATCTCCACGCTTTGCCAATCGCTTGAAGATGCCGTCGGCCTGGACACCAGCCTGTACGACGCCAAAGGGGTCCTGCCCGGAGAGATTTATCCGGACCTGTTTCAAGCTCAGTTTCTCCTGTACGCCCGCGCCCCCGGGTGGGCCGCCTCGCAAATCCAGGTGACTTTGACGGCCTCGCCCGACCTGGTTGTTTCTCCTTCAAATTCGGTTTTCCTTCAGGATAACGTTTCCGACCTTCGTCCCCGCGACCATCTGTACGTGTATGCCGGCCTGCCGCAAGTGTCCGTCTCGCCAAATCTCGATACGACTCACCTGGCCGATGGCTTCCATGATCTGACTTTGGTTGCCTACGAGGGCACCAGTGTCAAAACCCAAACCCGAATCACCCGTACGGTTCAGATTCAAAACTCAAGTCTTTTTGCCACGCTCAAGCCGCGTCTTTCCGGAGCTCAAGTGCCTCTCAATGGTTCCCTGGTTATTGATGTCAATGCCGGGACAAATGCGGTTTCCAGCATCGAACTCTTCAGCACCGGCGGATGCCTTGGCGTGGTGTCCAATCAACCCTCGGCCAGTTTTCAGGTCTCTACAGATTTCCTGGGTCAGGGCTTACACCCGTTTTACGCCATGGTGACCGATACATCCGGTCACAGGTTTAAAACCCAAACAACGTCGATCCGCATCGTTGCTCCACTGGCGCTCGCGATTTCAACCCAGCCGCTGGCGCTTTCGTGGCCATCCATTCCGGGCGCTACCTACGATGTCCTGGGTTCTACTCACGTTGATTCCGGCTTCCAAAAAGTCGCCAGCATTGCGGCGACCAATTCCGTTACGAGTTGGCCGATCGTCCAAAACGCCGCGCAAATGTTTTACCGATTGCAAACGCAATGAGGGTGCACCGTTAAAGAGCACAACGGCGCGGGTACGTAGCGGAGTTCCGATCGCCGAAAGTTCTGCGCACCTTTCGAGGTTGTGGTAATTTAACGTGGAAAATAAGCCGGTTTACAAACCGGCCTCAGACTCCATGAGCAGAATCGCTCGACCGGGCAGGCTGCCGCCGGCAGTCCATCGAGGCCAATTTGTAAACGAGGCAAGCTTGAGCGGGAGGTGAATCCTATGTTGCATTGGTGGTTAATTCCCCTGCTGGTAGCACTGGCTATTTTGCTTTGGGCCTTTTACGGCCTTGTTCGAAGCCAGGGAGGCGCCGGCGTCCGAACCGACGGGCGTACCCTTGTGGATAAGCCGGACGAAGACGAGCCTCCGCTGGAGTAACGCGAGACGATTGGCGCCCGGAACGCGAAATCAGCTCAGAGGAAACCCTTCCTTTTGGAGCCGGGCGCGCAACGTTGTAATGTGCTCGGCGTCGCGCGTCTCAACAACACAGTGGACCGCGACCGTTGAAATGTCGTCTTCGGCGAACACCCGGTCGTGGGTGATATCGACGATGCTCGCGCCTTCTTCAGCGACCAATCCGGCGAACCGGGCGAGTCCGCCGGGCCGATCGCTGATGGTTGCCGTGAACTGGCAGAGTCTCCCATCCGACGCCAAACCACGTTCAATCACGCGGTCGAGGGCATTGAGGTCAATATTCCCGCCGCACAACAGCAAGACGACGCTCCGGCCGTTGAGATCGGGAATCGACCCGGACAGACAAGCCGCCAGGGGAGCCGCTCCCGCGCCCTCCACAACTGCTTTCTCGAGTTCCATCAGCCTCAACACCGCGCGAGCCAGGTCGCGCTCGCTCACAAGTACAACTCGCTCGATTAGGGACCGCGCGATCTCAAAAGCGTTTTCACCCACTTTCGGCACCGCCAGCCCGTCGGCCAGTGTCGGTTTCATGTCAATCTTCACGGGTTTGCCGCTTTTGAGAGCCGCGGTGAAACTCGCTGCGCGTTCGGGTTCGACACCAATCACGCGCACGGCCGGCTTGAGGCGCTTTAAAGCCAGGGCCGTTCCAGCAATCAAACCGCCTCCACCGATGGGGACGATCACCGCGTCCATGTCAGGAACCTGTGCGGCAATTTCAAGCCCCAAAGTTCCCTGGCCGGCGATGATCGCCGGATCGTCGAACCCATTGATGTAATACAGCCCGAGCTCGGCCGCGATTTGGTCCGCTCGTTGCCGGGCTTCCGAGATGTTCGCGCCGTCGACGACCACTGTGGCTCCGAATCTCCGGCTGTTCACAATCTTCGTGAGGGGAGCAAACCTGGGCATCACAACGGTCGCCGGGATGTTCAGCAACTGCGCGTGGTAAGCCACCCCCAGCGCGTGGTTGCCTGCTGAAGCGGCGATGACGCCCCGCTTTTTCTGCTCGTTTGAAAGCAGGAGCAGGGCATTGCGGGCGCCGCGCTCCTTGAAGCTCCCGGTGCGTTGCAGGTATTCAAGCTTGCAATAAATCCTGGAGCCGGTTGCCTCGGAAAGCGGGATGGAAGCAGGGCAGGGGGTCTCGACGATAGTGCCCGCAATCCGACGGCCCGCGGACTCTACATCCTCGAAGGTGACGCTCGGGGGCATTGTTTTTGAATAGCGCGCTGATTTTAGAACTCGCGAGCCGCCCCCGGTTTCAACAAATGAAGCCTCTTTCCGGCAGCCCGAAAGCTTTCAATCGCCGCCGCGTGATCCATTTGGATGGGAGGGAAAGTGTCGTAATGCAGTCCCAAAATTTCCGAGCATTGCACGAAATCGGGCGCTTTGATCGCATCCTTGAAGTCCATCGTGAAATTGTCGCCCATGCACAAGGCTGCAAAGCGCAACGAGGTGGACTCCCCGATCAATTTCATGTCCATGGTCAGCGCGGTGTCGCCGGAGTAATAGAAATTGCCTTCCTTAGTTTCAACCACGAACCCGCCTGGGTTCCCGCCATAGGTCCCGTCCGGGAGACTGCTGGAATGGATTGCGTTGACGAATTTGACCCGGCCGAACTCGAATTGGTGGCCGCCGCCGTGGTTCAGCGGGTGAGATTTTTTTAGCCCCTGGCTGGCGAACCACTGAGTGATTTCAAAATTGCAGACCAGGGTCGCGCCGGTGCGTTTCGCAATCGCTGCGGCATCACCGATGTGGTCGGAATGCCCGTGTGAAATGAGGATGTAATCGGCCGGAATCTTCTGAACGTCGATGTCTTTTGCCAGTTCGTTGCCCGTGATAAAAGGATCGAACAGGAGCGTTTTGCCGGCCACTTGAGCGGTGAAACAAGCGTGCCCGTAGTAGGTAATCTTCATAAACCCTCAGCAAATCCGTTCGCAATATCGGCGGGTGATTCCAAATGGTCAATTGCGAATGCGCTCGCAAGGCAGGGCCGCCAGGGGTGGAGTGTCTCACCGCTCCATAAGCTCAAATACCAAACCGGGAATGTCTGTGATCGGCAGGTGTCACTGCCGGTTACTTCTTTCGCATTATGACGAAAGCGGCGATCGTCAGCCCGATCAGATTCAGGATGACCATCACCACTAGAATCGTCTGAAATCGGACCGTCGCAAGCGTGCAGAGCTCGACGGGGTGTCCCATGACGATCCTTGGTTTACGAGGCGACTGGCTGCAGTGGATGCGGAAGACCGCATCCGCAATCTGTTGTGCTCGTGCCGGCGTTGGATTCGGCAGGCGGGTCGTAATTGAGGTTTGGAGCAAGCCAGCGCTCGACCGTTTGCAGATCCATTTGCTTGCGTAAATGATAATCCAAAACCTGATCGCGCCCGATTTTTCCCACCCCAAAATACTTCGATTCCGGGTGACTGAAATACAGTCCGCTCACACTGGCACCCGGCCACATAGCGCAGCTTTCCGTAAGCCGAATACCGGTGGCGGCCTCGACGCCGAGCAATTTCCACAGCGTCTGCTTTTCTGTGTGGTCGGGGCAAGCGGGATAACCCGCCGCCGGCCGGATCCCGCGATAACGTTCGCGTATAAGATCCTCGCTGGAGAGGTTTTCGCTTTTTCCGAATCCCCACTGGTCGCGAGCCCGTTTGTGCAGGAACTCAGCAAACGCCTCCGCTAACCGGTCGGCCAGGGCCTTGGTCATGATCGAATTGTAATCGTCATGATCCTGCTCGAATTTCCGGCAGAGTTCTTCGGTCCCAAACCCAGCGCTTACGGCAAAAGCGCCAATGTAATCGTGCACTCCCGAGGACCGGGGAGCAATATAGTCCGCCAGGCAGTGATTGAACTGGTCCGCCGGCTTTTCCATTTGCTGCCGCAGGAAGCGAAGAGTTGTCAGGACGGTGGATCGAGAATTGTCCGTGAACAAGACCACGTCGTCCCCGAGGGAATTCGCCGGGAAAAATCCATAAACACCGCGCGCGATCAGCAGCTTTTCGCGCACGATCCGCTCCAGCAACGCTTGCGCATCGTCGAAAAGCTTCCGGGCCTCCGCATTTTCCAGGATAGCCGGATAGCGGCCTCGCATCTCCCAGGTATGAAAGAAAGGCGACCAGTCGATGAAAGCGGCCAGTTCGCCAAGCGAGACGCTTTCCTGCCCGAGCAGGCCCTCCGAGCTGATGACCCGCTTTCCGGTAAACTCGGGGGGCTCCGGCCGGGCGGATTTCCAGTCGAGCGGAGTGGCACGCCGGCGGGCCTCATCCAGGGACAGCAAGCTTGCGCTGCGCTGCTGACCGTGGCTGGTCCGCAGTTTCTCGTACTCGAGTTGAATGCCGTTGGCAAAATTGCCGCGAAGGGCCGGGTTAACGAGGCTGCCCACCACGCCCACAGCCCGCGATGCGTCCAACACATGAACAACCGGGTTGGAATAGCCAGGAGCAATCTTTACGGCCGTGTGCGCTTTGCTGGTGGTCGCTCCTCCGATCAACAGCGGTTGCTTGAAACCCTGGCGCTGCATTTCGCGGGCGACATGCACCATTTCGTCAAGCGACGGCGTAATCAATCCGCTCAAGCCGATAATGTCAGCATTCTTTTCGCGCGCCGTTTCGAGGATTTTCTCCGTGGGCACCATCACGCCAAGGTCGATGACTTCGTAGTTGTTACAGCCCAGGACTACTCCGACGATGTTTTTACCGATGTCGTGGACATCGCCTTTGACGGTTGCCATGACAATGCGCCCCTGGGTGCGCTGGCCCCCGGCCGCGTTCTTTTCGGCTTCCATGTAAGGCAACAGGTGCGCCACCGATTTTTTCATCACTCGCGCGCTCTTGACCACTTGCGGCAAAAACATTTTTCCCGAACCGAATAAATCACCAACAACGTTCATTCCCGACATGAGCGGGCCTTCGATCACGGACAGCGGGCGGCCGTACTTTTGGCGCGCTTCCTCCGTGTCCTGCTCGATGTAATCCACAATGCCCTTGACCAGGGCGTGCGAGAGCCGCTCCTCCACCGTGCCCTTGCGCCATTCGTCTTCAACGGCTTCGGACTTGTCCTGTGCCTTCACCGTTTCGGCGAATTTGACCAGGCGTTCAGTCGCGTCCGGCCGTCGGTTGAGCAGCACATCTTCAACCAGTTCGAGCAGTTCCTTTGGAATCTCCTCATAAACGCCGAGCATCCCGGCATTGACAATGCCCATGTCAAGGCCCGCTTTGATGGCATGGAACAGAAAGGCCGAATGCATCGCCTCGCGCACCGCATTGTTGCCGCGGAACGAAAAGGAAATATTGCTGATCCCGCCGCTCACTTTTGCCAGCGGCAGGTTCTGCTTAATCCAATGCGTGGCACGGATAAAATCCACGGCGTAGTTGTTGTGCTCTTCCATCCCCGTGGCCAGGGTGAGGACGTTCGGATCAAAAATGATATCCTGTGGCGGGAAGCCAACCTCGCGAGTGAGAATCCGATAGCACCGCTCACAAACCTCAATTCTTCGCTCAAAATTGTCGGCCTGCCCTTTCTCATCGAACGCCATGACGACAACCGCCGCGCCGTAGCGCCGGATCAGCCGGGCCTGCTGCTTAAATTTTTCTTCGCCTTCCTTGAGGCTGATCGAATTAACGACGCCTTTGCCTTGAATGCATTTCAGCCCGGCTTCAATCACAGACCACTTCGAACTGTCGACCATGACCGGCACGCGCGCGATCTCCGGTTCGGAGGCCACCAGATTCATGAAAGTCGTCATGGCTTTCTCCGAATCCAGCATTGCCTCGTCCATGTTGACATCGATAATTTGCGCGCCGTTTTCTACCTGCTGTTTCGCGATGGCGACCGCCGGTTCGAAATCCCCCGCCAGGATGAGTTTGGCGAATTTGGGTGAGCCCGTGACGTTTGTGCGTTCCCCAATGTTGACGAAATTTGTTCCCGGACGAAGCGTCAACGCCTCCAACCCGCTTAAGCGAGTGTAGGGTTCCACCGTCGGGGGCACGCGAGGTGGAAGACCTTCGACGGCTCGCGCAATCGCGCGGATATGCGCCGGAGTGGTCCCGCAGCAACCGCCCACAATGTTGAGCCATCCGTTCTGCGCCCATTCCCTAAGTTGCGGCGCCAGGCTTTCGGGCGTCTCAGGAAATCCGGTCGGGAGTAACGGATTGGGAAGCCCTGCATTGGGATAGCAGCTCAGGTAAATCGGCGCGACAGCCGCCAATTCTTCAACCAGCGGCCTCATTTCTTTTGGCCCCAAGGCACAGTTCATACCCACCGATAAGAGCGGCACGTGCGAAATCGAGTTCCAAAACGCTTCCACGGTTTGACCCGTCACGCCGCGGTTGCTCCCAGCCTGGATGAAAGTGACCGACGCCATGATCGGCACGACCCGCCCGGAGGCGGGCAGATCCGCACCGTACGGGAGAGGCAGCAACCATCTCTCCTCGAACACTTTTAAGATCGCAAAGAACGCCGCTTTGGCGTTCAACGTATCAAAAATAGTTTCGACCAGCAGCGTGTCGACTCCTCCGTCCAGTAAGCCGCGCGCCTGGTCATAGTACGCAGCTGCGACTTCATCAAACGTTGCGCCCCGAGCGGCCGGGTTGTTGACGTCCGTTGAAATTGAGGAAGTCTTTGTTGTGGGGCCGATCGCCCCTGCCACGAAACAGGTCCGGCCGGGTTCGGCGCGCATGACCGTGTCCGCGGCGCGCCTGGCGCACTCCGCGCCGGCCTTCGAGATCTCGTACCCCAGTGATTCCATCCCATAATCGGCCAGGGAGATGGACTGCGCGTTAAAAGTGTTGGTCTCGATAATATCGGCGCCTGCTTCCAGATATTGCCGGTGGATTTCTTCGATAACCGACGGGCGCGTCAGGTTCAGCAGGTCGTTGAGACCTTTCACGTCCTTGTGCCACGTCTTGAAGCGTTCGCCACGAAAGGCCGCCTCATCCAACTGGTAGCGTTGCACCATCGTTCCCATTGCCCCGTCGATGAGAACGATCCGCTTTTCGAGGAGACTCTTTAATTGTGCCGCTCTGTTCGATTCCGGACTCATGTATGTGCGTTCTGGGGCCGACACCAGAAAAGCGCCAGCCCAGCTAAGAGCGGAAATTAAGCGGAAAAAGGGCGGGTTGCAAGGAAAAAATCAACGTATCTGGATACGTTGATATGTAACTCGGAGGCATAACCCGAACTTGTCGGTTCCATCCGGCAAGTTGAGACCCGCCTCTGCAAAGCGGCTACGCCCCTTTGACTTTCTCCCACTTGCCTGTGCCGGCTGATTTTAGAACGGCGTCACACACGTATTGCGTGGCCAGGGCGTCCCGGAATGTCGGGCTGGCCGGCTTGCCTTTGGCGACCCCCTCCAGGAAATCGGCTACCTGGTGAACGAAGCTGTGCTCGTACCCGAGTTGCAAGCCGGGAACCCACCATTTTGCCATGTAAGGATGATCGCTGTCCGTGACATGGATCGAGCGCCAGCCGCGCAAGCGGCCTTCGTCACGATGCTCAAAGTACTGCAACCGGTGCAGATCGTGCAGGTCCCAGAAAATGGACGCATGCTCACCATTAATCTCGAACGTGTAGAGGGCTTTGTGCCCGCGCGCGTAGCGAGTGGACTCGAAGGTCGCGAGCGAGCCATTTTGGAATCGGGCCAGGAATGCGCAGGCGTCATCGATTCCGACCCTCTCGACTTTGCCGGTCAGATTGTGTTTGCGTTGCTTCACGAAGGTCTCGGTCATGGCGGTGACGGTTTGCACCTCGCCGTTAAGCCACAAGGCCG
>DATGLT010000149.1:0-10098 GCA_035294005.1 Verrucomicrobiia bacterium | reverse complement strand
TTCTGATGGCGCACAGCCACGTTGCGCACAACTGCCAACTGGGTAACGGAGTTATAATGGCAAACGGGGCGTTGCTGGGTGGACACGTGATTCTCCAGGACCGGGCGTTTATTTCCGGCAATTGCCTGATCCATCAATTTGTGCGGGTCGGAACACTGGCGTTGATGCAGGGCGGCTCCGCCATCTCCAAGGATCTGCCGCCTTACGCCGTTGCGCGCGGGGATAATGGAATGTGCGGCCTGAATATCGTGGGGCTGAGGCGGGCTGGTTTCAGCCCGGAGCAGCGACTCGAACTCAAGCAGGTTTACCAGGCCCTGTTTCGCTCAAAGGGCAACTTCCGTCAGGCCCTTGCGGAGGCTCGCCGGCGCTTTTTAAGCCCGGGCGCGCGCGTGGTTTTTGACTTTGTATCCGAAGCCAGCCGAGGGATCTGCGCGGATACCGGAGCCGGCGAGAGGCCGAGATCGACTGATTGAGCGGACCCACTAGCGTGACTGAAGGGTGAAGACCTATTCTCTGGCCATGAGGCGGCCCAGCAGCAGCGCCATTTCCACTGCCTGTTCGTAGTTCAATCGAGGATCCAGTTGAGTGCGGTAATCCCGGGACAGGTCGGCTTCTGTGACCCCGCTGGCGCCTCCGATGCATTCGGTGACATTGTCGCCCGTGAGTTCAAAATGCACGCCGCCGAGGTGTGCGCCGCAATCTTTGAGGATCCGGTAAGCCTGCTCGAGTTCATCGAGTATTTTTTCGAAGCGCCTGGTCTTTATTCCGGAACTGGTCGTTTCGGTGTTGCCGTGCATGGGGTCGGAACACCAAAGAATGTTCCTGCCTTGTTCTTTGAGAGCCTTCGCCAGGGGAGGAAGGCAGCGGGATATCTCGGTTGCGCCAAACCGGAAGATGAAGGTCAATCGGCCCGGTTCGTTTTGAGGATTCAAAATGCCGGCCAGCGCGAGCGCATCGGCCGGTGTGACTTTGGGCCCAATCTTAACTCCGATTGGGTTGGCTATCCCGCGAAAAAATTCGACGTGCGCCCCGTCCAACGCCCGTGTGCGTTCGCCGATCCAGGGGAAATGAGTCGAAAGATTGTACCACCCGGAGCGGCGCGGCACCTGTCGCGTTTGGGCCTGCTCATAATGCAGGTGGAGTCCTTCGTGGCTGGTGAAGAAATCGACCCGGTTAATGTCGGCCAGAACGCACCCGGTGAGCGTCTCCATGAAACGAAGGGAATCGCCGATGCTTTGAACCATTCGAGTGTAATCGGCGGCATACGGTGATTTCGCGACGAAGCCCATGTCCCAGTATTCAGGGTGATGCAGGTCGGCAAAGCCGCCTTCAATCAGCGAACGGATAAAATTAATTGTGAGAGCGGAGCGCTCGTAAGCGCGCAGGAGCAGTTCCGGGTTGGGAGTCCGGTCCTCAGGCGTGAAGCCCGCGCGGTTGATCATGTCGCCGCGATAGGCCGGCAGGGTGACACCGCCGCGCGTTTCGGTATCGGCGGTGCGTGGTTTGGCATATTGGCCGGCGAACCGGCCGATCCGGGTGACTCGCTTTTTTCCTCCCTGAACCAGTACCAGGCTCATTTGCAGCAGGATCTTGAGCTTGCTGGCGATTGCCGATGATTCGCAGTCTTGAAAATCTTCCGAACAGTCACCGCCCTGGAGCAGGAAACGTTCGCCACGCGTGGCTTCGGCGAGTTGGTGCTTGAGGTTTTCGATTTCCCAACTGGTGACCAGCGGCGGCAACTTGGCCAGTTGAGTTAAAACCTGCAGCAACTTCGCCGGGTCAGGATACACCGGTTGCTGCGCGGCGGGCCGCTTTTGCCACGAATCCGGGGACCACGGTGTTTCGGTGGCGATAGGTTCCGATTTCAGATGCATTTCGACGATGCAGCGTTGCCGATTGGCACGGGAAAGTAAAGTTTGGGCTCTGGACCGCTCAAGCGGCGGCTTGGTGTGGTTCCAAAGTTTTGAGGCGGCTCACGATTTTGAACCAGTGCGTGCCGTGCCAAAAGAGTTTGCCGCATTCAGTGCACACGAAATAGTCATCCAGCCAGCGAAATGTCTTTGGCGGAATCCGATCCCGCAAAGCTTCCTTGTCGCCGCGCGTCAATGCTCCGCCGCAATGCATGCAACGAGGGCTCCCGACCCGAAGGTTGAACTCGCGAAAGACCTTCTCGAGCTGTTCAGCAATGCTCATGGTCGGCGGCAGCCACATCGAAGGAATGATCCGATCCCGCAAAACCCGGCGCTCCATCAGCATGCTGTCTGTCGTTACGATAGTTTGCCCGTTCTGACGCGCAAGAAACAGCAGCCGGTCATCAGCAATGCCCGCTTCCCACGCCGCCCGGTACCCGGCGGCTCGCAACCAGCGCACCAACCCGCCAAGGCCCGCATCACAAAAGAATGAGATGGTGTCCGGCGTGCGCGCCGGGGTTGGCTTTCTCGAATTGAACTCCGGGCGCGCGGCCAGTTCTTCGAACACTCGCGTAAGAGCCTCAGCAAACGGGATCTTCTCGTCGGCGCTGATCCGACGCGCCCGGCCTTCCAACCAGTCGACTCCTTGCAGGAGACGCCTCGCTCCCGCCTGCTCGAGCATCTGGTGAAATCTCGTCCGATATGCTTTCAGAATCCGGCTCATTTCGAAGCTGCCCGCGTCCCATAATAGAATTCCTTAACTTACAGGAAGCCGCAAGCGAGGCATGGGAAACGCCGGCTTGGGCTTCCAATCACCGCGCCTCTTTAGATCAGTGATCGTTGCGACACTCGCGGCAGACCTCGGTTCCTGCGCACTCGCGCGCTATTCGGAAGTCGGCCAGTGTTGCCTGTAGGTGAACAGGAGTTGCATCGGCCACCCGGCCTGCAAGTACTGCAGCGGGAAAGGAATTGGAGGCGCGGAACCCCCCTGCGGAAGGGTCAAGGCCACGTGCAGCGGGTATTTCGAATTGTCACCCGGCAAAACCCGGATTGTTTGGAGAAAGAGGTTGCCCCAGTCGCCGGACTGGGTCCAGCGGTCGACTGTTTGCGAGGTAAGGTAGAGGGCGCTGATGGGTTTGAGATAATCGTTAATCGAGAAGAACTCGACCCGCGCATTGGAAGAAAGTGAAATACATTGCGATTGTCCGTACCAGGCCACGGCCCAGGGGACGTCGCTCATCATCAACTCGTCTTCTTTGGTCCAGCCAACGGCGCTTTGGATGCTGGGCGGATAATACGGCGGATAAACCAGGGGCGATATCTTAGGGGGAAGAATCGTCAAGATGAGCGGCAGACAGGCGATTGAGCCAAACACCGAAATCACCACGGAGCGCATTTGTAAAAACGGCAACTCCAACTGGTCGAGGACAATAAAAAACAAGGCGACGCCGTACATGACGACCAGCGGTGCGGCCAGGATCAGCAGGTTTTCGGAGTTAATGTCGGGCGAGTCCTCCGATAGCTTCGTTCGACCCAATGCCTGGGTGGCGACCAGTATTATGAGGGCGCTCACCAAAAACATGCGAAGCTTGCTGAGAGTGGGGCTTCGGAATTTGACCAGGAGTCCAACGAGAAAGAACGCGGAGACCCAAGTGCCCGCGAGCCTGGGAAGATCATTTTGGAGAATGGCCCTGCTGTTGGCGACGAGCTTTTGGGGGAACACATGGTAAGCGGCGGTAAGAAACGGCAATGAATTGTGAACCGACCTGAGCAATTCGGGATTGATCGAGCGTTCCAAACGGTCCTCGGGAGATACGAAAGAATTCTCAATGAGTGCATAGTTGGCTGTGCCAAAGGGCATGCCGGACAGGGAATAGGTCCGCAAAACCCAGGGAAGGATGACGAGGGCAAAGCCGGCCACGGCACAAGCCCCCAGGAGCGCGCGAGTGCGTGGCGAATAGATCAGGACAAAGAGAAGCACCGGGATGATTAGGACGCCGAATGCATAGCGAGTCAGACCGCCTACTCCCACCAGAACACCGGCGAGCGCTGCGAGCAAAAACAGGCCGCCTCGCGTCCATTTGGGCTGGCGGGTTTCTTCTTCGAACAATACCAGGCACCAAATCAGGGCCATGAACACCAGGAGCAGTAGAATCGTCGAAAGGCCTGAAACACTGAACCGCCACAACATTTCTGTTCCCATCAGCACAATTGCGGAGACCCAGGCCACGTTCGCGTCAAAAAGACGCCGCGCCATAAAGAAGGCGCTCACCACCAGCCCCATCAAGAGCACCTGGTTGCACAGGGCAATAATGAAGTCCGGTTGGTAACGGTAAAATTTGCCTTGGAAACTCCAGAACTTCCGCGGTTTGCTTGGAATAGCATAGCGGAACGGAAGAACCTTCATGAGGCCGGCCAGCAACACTGGGTACGCAGGCGGATTTGCGAGATCCGGATGAGGACCTTTAAGCCGGGCGGCATCGGCGGGGGCGGGGTTGTTGGTCGATTCGCCGCCGCTCAATCCCTGGCGCTGCTGAAGCAGGTAAATGCTCAACGGCCGAACAAACAGAGTGCTGTACCCTTTGCCCTCCGCGATGTTGCGGGCCAATTGAGCCGAGTCCATCGCCTCTTGCGTGGAGAAGTTTCGGTAGGCACGCAGGTCATAAGCCGCCACAAGGATGAGCACAGCGAACACGCAACTGACAATGCGCATCACTCTATTGAAGGAGCGCATGCCTTCGCCCACTTCCAGGTGATGAATCAGGTCTTGTAAGGTAACCATAATGCTCAAACCCCCTCGAACTTGTACTCGCGCAATTTGCGGTGCAGGTTGCGCCGGCTCATCCCAAGCTTCTTGGCAGCCTGTGTTCGGTTGCCATTGGTTTCCTTCAACGCGCGCAGGATCAATTCCTTTTCCGCCTCTTCAACCGTGAGATTGTTGCGCGCCAGTATTTCTTTCTGGGTCAAAGGTGCCTGGTCGGGAGCATTGCGCACCCACGGCGGCAAATCACGGGGAGTGATTTTGTCGCCGCGGCTGAATACCACCGCATGTTCCATCGCCGTCCGCAGTTCACGCACGTTTCCGGGCCATCGGTATTGAAGCAGGATGTCGAGCACCTCCCGCGTGTAACTAGTCACCGGTTTGCCGTTGGCATCGGCGAATTCCTTCAAAAAAGCCTGGGCCAGCAAAGGGATGTCCTCGGGGCGTTCTCTCAACGGCGGCAACCACAGAACGACGCCGCGCAGCCTGAAAAACAGGTCTTCGCGGAATGTCCCGGCTTTCGCCAGGTCTTCTAAGTTTTTGTTGGTCGCGGCAATAATCCGAACGTCCGCGGTGAGGGTCCGATTGGAGCCTACCCGTTCAAAAGTCCGTTCACCCAAAAACCGGAGCAGCTTCACCTGTGTTGACGCATCAATTTCGCCGATTTCATCCAGGAAAAGGCTGCCGCCTTGAGCCTGTTCGAACCGCCCCACGCGTCGTTCATGAGCGCCGGTGAAAGCTCCCTTTTCGTGCCCGAACAACTCGCTCTCGAGCAAAGTGGGAGTGAGGGCGGCGCAATGCACCGTCACGAGCGGCTGGCCCGCGCGGGGGCTGAGCTGGTGAATGGTTTTGGCGATGAGTTCCTTGCCGGTCCCGCTTTCGCCCTGGAGCAGGACGGTGGCCGTGCTGTGCGCTACTTGCTGGATATCCTCCAGAACCTTGCGCATGGCTTCCGAGCGGCCGATGACGTTCTCCGCGCGAAACTTCGAATCGAGCTGCTGGTGCAAGGATACGTTTTCACTCTCGAGCTTCTGGTGCTTGAGCGCGCGGGAAATCCGCATTTCCAGTTCATCGATTTGCAGCCTGCCTTTGGCAATGTAATCGTCCGCCCCTTTTTTCATCGCCTCCACCGCCAATTCTTCCGAACCGTAAGCGGTCATGAGGATGCAAATAGGCGGTTTTGACAGAGATTTGGCACGCATGATCAGCTTCGTGCCGTCCTCAGACGGAAGCCGGAAATCGGTCAGGAGCACGTCAAAATGCTCTTTTTCGAGCAGGTCCATCGCAGTCTTTGGGTCTTCCGCCAGGTACACGTCAAAGTGATCCTCCAACGCAGCGCGAAGCCCTTCGCGCTGTGTCTTTTCGTCATCGACGATTAACAGAGTAGGAGTCATCAAGGAAGCAGCCGCCTGCTGCCCTTTCCAGGTTGCATCTGGCAGAATGCAACTTAAACGGGGTGCAATGCGGAAACAACTGGCAAATCACTCGATGCAGTTCAGACAACTCTCAGAGAGATTTGCTCATCGGTTCGAAGTAAAAAGGCGGGAACTTGAATGTTCCCGCCCTGAAGTCAGAGCCCAAATAAAACCAAGAGCGCTATGCGTCCCAGCCTGAGCGGTTATGCCGGCGCACCAGACGTTCGGCTTGCGCGAGGTTTGTCGACCTCATGTTCGGACCATCCCAGTCCATGCGCACGCCTTCGCCCATGCGGACAGCAATGCAGCCCAGGAGAATAATCTCGGTCAGGTACGCGGCGATGTCGAAGTTCGAGTACGCCGGCGTGCCTTCCTTGATCATCCTGAACCATTCCTGCATGTGGCCCGGGGATCGCGGGATGGATTGCGGCACGGCTTTGCACGCTTCATGGTTGTCTCCGGACTGGAATTCGTCCTGGCCTTTCATGGCCACGAAGAACCTTGCACCGTAGTCGTCCGGCGAGAAGAGTTTTCCTTTGTCGCCGACAATCAACGCGCCGCTCTCGGGCAGGTTGCCCATCGTGCTGACAATTTCTTTGGTCAGTTCGGCGCCGGGACGCAGCGGTTTCAATTCGTCGCCAGGATTCCCGTCGTACCACCAGAACTTCAGCGGCGGCAGGCCTTCGCGCTCGGGGAATTCGAACCGAATGCGCGAGGTCTTGGCGTAGGTCTCGGGATAAGGACGGGAGGCGAGTTCGCACTCAACGACCGTCGGGTAGCCGAGCTTGAGCGCACGGAAAGGCATATTCACGGTGTGACAAGCCATGTCGCCCAGGGCGCCGGTGCCGAAGTCGTGCCACCCGCGCCATTTGAAAGTATGATAGGTGTCCTTCTTATAGGGACGTTTGTGGGCTGGCCCAAGCCAGCAATCCCAATCCAAAGTAGCCGGCACCGGGTCCTGGCCGGCGGGCCGATCCAGTCCCTGCGGCCAAATCGGGCGGTTGCTCCAGACATGCAATTCGAGCGGCTTTCCGATGACGCCCGCCTGAACAACTTCCACCGCGCGGCGCAACCCGTTCTCGGCGCTGCCCTGGTTTCCCATTTGGGTTGCAAGCTTCTTCTCGCCCGCGAGCCGCCGCAGAGTTCGCGCTTCGTACACGGTTTGTGTCAGCGGCTTTTGGCAAAAACAATGTTTGCCGAGCTTCATTGCGCGAGTCGCCGCCTGGCCGTGATTGTGATCGGGGGTGGAAACCGTTACGGCATCGATTTGGTTGCCGATTTGGTCGAACAGCTTGCGGTAATCCTGGAAACGCTTTGCGTCCGGAAATTGCTTGGACTTTTTGTCCAGTGTGGTTGTGTCCACGTCGCAAATGGCGACGATATTGGCCCCGCAGCCCGCCGCGTCGCTGCTGTCGCTGTCGCCTTTGCCGCCGGCGCCAATGCAAGCGACGTTGACCCGGTCGTTGGCGCCTAGCACCCTTCCAACGAAAGGAAAACTAAACGCCGCCGCACCCGCGGCGGTTGAGGTTCGTTTGATAAAGTCACGTCGAGATAATGTACTCATAGTAAGTTCAATTTCAGTTCATAGGACACATTGGCAGGACGCTTTCGCGCGCCAAGGCTCTGCCAGGAGCGCACGTCTGAGTGAAAAGCAACGGGTGCCCGGGGTCAAGCATCGTTGCAGCCCGCCACCGGCGCAAAGATCGGCGTGACCCGCACCTCATGTCGACGCCGGCCGCCGTGCGACGGTTTGAAAAAGCTTTGCGCGCTCCGTTGATTTTTCAGGTTGACCGGTTGTGAGTCGCTATCCAGATTTGCGCCCGCAACACCATGTCCCGGATAAAAAATGAGCGATGATCCGACCGAGCAGGTCCAGGAAGACCTGCATCATCATGCAACCCATGGAAACGGGAGCCGTTGGATCACCGCGGCGGCGACAACTGCGGCGATTCTCGCCGCGTTTGCCGCGACAACGGCCGCCCTTTCCACCAGTCATCTCACCCAGTCGACTCTCATCCGGATCAAAGCCAACGACGATTGGAGTTATTACCAGGCGAAATCGATAAAATCGTCGATCCTCGAGGCCCGGATTTATGCCGCCGAAATCAACAAGGTGGAGCCCCGGAAGAGCGACCAGGAGAAAAAGGCCGAATACGCGCGGGAAATGCCGGAGATCCAAACGCGCGCTCGCGATTTGGAAAAGCTCGCCCGGGCTCACCTTGAAACCCATGAAACGTACGAAGGATCGGCCACGTTGTTCCATATCGCGATTGCGATCGTCGCGGTGGCGGTCGTCGCCCGCCGCAAGCCGCTCTGGTATGTCTCGATGGCGGTGGGGGTGCTGGGCATCTTTTTCTGCGTCCGAGCCCTGATCTCAGCTCCACCCAGGTTCCAGGAAGACAAAGAGGAACTGCCGTCTCCCACAGCCGTCGCGCCTGCTTCCCAGCCTGGCCAGACCGGCAACTGAGCTGGCGTCCGCCGTGTGCCTCAGGGCAAAAGCGCCGCGTTCCTCAAAGCGGTGAGCCTTACGGAAGGCCTTTTGAGCCGCCGCCGATGCAGTACAGGTATTCCTGCCGGTTATCTCCGTGGGTCGCCACGCGCAGGTAAATACGACCGCCGCAAATCACCGGTGATGCGTAGGCTTCGTCGCCGAGTTGGTTTTGCGCGAGAATTTCAAAGTGTTTTGGCGTCGCCTCAAAGACAAACGTTTTGGCGCGGACATTGGTGGCGTAAATCCTGTCCCCCACCATCACTGGCGAAGCAAAGAAGTCTCCACCCAATCGTTCCTTCCACATCTGGTCGCCGGTATCGGCGGCCCAGCAAACCGCGACACCCGCATCCATAACGGCGTAAAGGTATCCGTCTTTTTGGATCATCGAAGGAACGTAAACACGGGCGGTGTTTTGCCATGCAACCCGGCTCGACCCATCGGCAAACACCGCAACGGTATGGTTTTTTGGATAGCCGCCGCTGGTGAAGATGCGCGTGCCGTCGGTGACGGGTGTCACAACGCATTCCTCCGTTGATCCGTTCAATTCCCACAGCTTTTTGCCGTTGTCGGGGTCGAAACTCGAAATGAGATTGCAGCCGGCCAATATCACCTGGGCGCGGCCCGCGGCTTTGAGAACCGCCGGCGAGGTGTAGTTGGGAATTTTGGGCCTGGGCTGGCTCCAGACTTCGTCACCGGTATCGCGGTTGAGCGCGGCAATGACACCACCGCCCCGGTTATCCGCCGACACAATCACAAGCTTTCCGTACAGCACTGGCGAAGACCCAAATCCCTGGTGAGTGACAAAGCCACAGACCTTGTGTTGCCAGAGCAGCTTTCCAGTCAGGTCGAGAGCGCTGGTGTAAACGTCGCCGTCGTTCAGGAAGTTAATGTAAACCCGGCTGCCATCGCATGCCGCCGTCGAGGATGCCGCGGAAGAATTGGAGTGATGGCCGGGATCAGCCTTGCCGGTATGGACCCGCGTCTCCCACACGCGCTGTCCGTTGCTCCGGTTCAGACACAGGACCCATTGATCGCTGGCGTCCGCCGTGGCCAGGTAAATGTGGTCGCCGACCACCGTTGGCGAACTATGTCCGCGCCCGGGCAAGGCTGTTTTCCACGACACCCCTTCGCTTTCGCTCCAATGTAAAGTAGGGTCCTGGCCCGGCGCCGCAATCCCGTCGCTGGTTGGGCCGCGCCAGGCCGGCCAGTCGTTTGCCGAATTGACAGCCGCATAAGCAGGGCCTGGCCGAACAAATGAAACCGAAGCGCACAGGAAAAGCCGAACAACCGGCAACGCCCGGCGCATCAAACAGGTTAGCGAAACCAACAGGTGCACAAACCGAGTCTGCTCAAGCAAGGTTTGCCTGTCGAGCGGGACATTCTCTTGTTGTTGAGCTGCGATTGCTCCTGTTTCGACGGCTGGGGAACCTGCGTAATGGCTGGGCCCGAGTGCGCGACTGTTTTCGTGGCGATTTTTGCTTCCGCGTGGTGCGGGCATCTCCTGGTCTGCTCTTTGTAAAC
>DATGLT010000148.1:0-14261 GCA_035294005.1 Verrucomicrobiia bacterium | reverse complement strand
ACCCCGGCCGGCTGCCGACGCTCTGGGAGTGCCACACCTCAAAAGACCTGCTGGCCGAATTGATGGCCGAACTTTCAGGCGGCATTCCCAGTGAACTCAGCCATCTGGCAGGGGCCCTGTGGGAGCAGCACGCCGGCAATGTTCGCAAAGCCCTGCGCGACTGCTACGACATGCTGGCTCAAGGACACTGGCCTGAGGCGGTTGGGTTTCGTAGTGACACGAGGCGGCTCGCCGCTATCGTGCACTCATGATGTCAGAGCAAAAAACCCTAAATCGTAGAGAGTTCCTCCAGGTCGCCGGGACAGCAGTCACGGCCAGCCTCCTTCCTGCAACCGCGTGGGCCAGTTCGTCAGGCGTAAGCACTGTTCCGCGGAGCCGCCTGAACCGCCTGGCCAAAGGCGCCAACGTATGCCGGTGGTTTCGAGGTGGCCCCCGCTCGAACAAAGAACAACTCTCGAACTACATAACCGAAGATGAAGCCGTAATGATGCGGAAAATGGGGTTGAGCCACGTGCGGTTGTGTCTGCAGCCCCGCGTGGTCATGGACCAATCGACAGGAGCCATTCTGGCGGATACCGCGGCCTTTGTGGATGAAGCCATTAAGCGCTTCCATCGCGCCGGCTTGCTTGTCCTGGTCGACTTGCATAATGAAGATCGCCCCTCGGAATTGAACCTGGAATGGCAGAGCGCCTTTGTAAAATTCTGGAGTCATTTGGCCGCCAGGCTCAACCAGTTCGATCCCGAGTTGACCCTGTTCGAGATCATCAACGAACCGGTCTTCAAGGACCGCGAAACGGAATGGAATGGTTTCAATCGAAGATTGGCCGAGGCCATTCGAAAAAGCGCGCCCAACCACACCATCATGACTTCCGGACCGAATTGGGGTGGGATTGACGGTCTGCGGAAGCTTGAATTATTGGAGGATACTAACGTGGTTTATTCCTTCCACTGTTATGATCCCTTTGCTTTTACACACCAGGGCGCGACGTGGGCCGGGCCTGACGTTAAGCCTCTGCGCGCCGTCCCTTACCCCTCGAGCCCTGAAGATGTCGCGCCTTTGTTGACCAGCCTCGAACAATTCCCTGGCTCGAAAAAGATGTTGGAGAAGTACGGCGAACAACGCTGGAACAAAGCAAAATTGGCCGCGCGTTTCAAAGAAGGCGTCGAATGGGGGCTCAAAAACAAGGTGCCGTTGTACTGCGGCGAATTTGGCGTATACCCTGTTTACGCAAAAGCGGAGCATCGAGCCAATTGGTTCCGGGATTTCGGCCAGGTCCTGGCGGAAAACCAGATCGGGTGGGCGGTTTGGGGATGGGATGAAGGGTTTGGACTGAATCGTAAATATGTAGATGGCGTGCCCGTAGTCGATCGCACCGTTGCCGCTTCCCTGGGGCTGAAGCTGGATTGAAGCGGCCGCCCTGGCAGCTGAGGAATAGTCTGACTTTCAGCTTTCGCCCGGGTGCTGCCCGGCTAAACTCAGCATTCATCGTTTATACAATGAAAAAGCGATTCTCTATTTGCGTGGTGGCGTTGACCTCATTCCTGGCGACATTTGCCGCCGCCGCCCAGACCAACAGCCCCACCGCCTGCGGCGTCAACGCGAGGATGCTTCGGTACCCTGACGTTTCAGCAACGCAAATCGCGTTCGTTTACGCCGGCGACATTTGGGTTGCGCCAAAAACCGGCGGCGAAGCCATGCGTTTAAGCTCGCCCGCAGGAGAGGAAACCTTTCCGCGATTTTCTCCCGATGGCTCTCAGATTGCCTTCAGCGGTAATTACGACGGGAACACTGACATCTACGTCGTGCCTGCGGCAGGCGGGTTGCCACGACGCCTCACTTACCACGGAGATCCCGACCGGATGCTCGAGTGGTATCCGGACGGCAAATCGATCCTCTTCGCCTCATCTCGCTATAGCGAAAAGGACCGGTTCAACCAGTTGTACAAGATTTCGGCCAATGGCGGTCTGCCGGAAAAATTGCCTGTGCCGTATGGCGAGTTCGGCGCGATTTCCCCCGACGGGGACACGTTGGCCTACATCGCCATCTCGGTCGATTTCCGCACCTGGAAACGGTACCGCGGGGGAATGAATTCGGCGATCTGGACCTTTGACCTCAAAACGTACGCCTCGAAAAACATCACGGGCAACGAGGCCGCCAATTCACAACCGATGTGGCATGGGTCCACTTTGTACTTCCTTTCCGACCGGGATAAAAATCGCCGTGCCAACATCTGGGCATACGACATCAAGACCGAAGCGTTCCGCCAAGTAACGACCTTCGACGAGTTCGACACTCATTTTCCGAATATAGGTCCGCAGGACATGGTGTTTGAAAACGGCGGCAGGCTATTCGTGATGGATCTGGGCACCGAAAAGTATTCCGAAGTGCACATCCAGGTGCTCACGGACCGGGCAACACTGAAACCGCACCTTGAAGATGTCTCGAACGCCGTTCGTGAACCGGACATCTCACCATCGGGCAAGCGCGCGGTCTTCGAAGCGCGTGGTGAAATCTTCACCGTCCCGGCCGAGCATGGCGTGGTGCGGAACCTCACACATACGCCCGGCGCTGCCGAGCGCACGCCTTCCTGGTCACCGGACGGAAAGACCCTGGCCTATTTCAGTGATCGGAGCGGCGAATATGAACTCACGATTCGTCCCGCGGACGGCACCGGGAAAGAGGAAAGCCTGACGAAGCTCGGGCCGGGTTTTCGCTACCGGCCATTCTGGTCACCGGACAGCCGCAAGCTGGTTTTCATCGACCAGGCGATGCGAATCCATCTTCATGATCTCGATAAAAAGGAAACCCGGGAAATCGGCAAGCAACTGTGGTTGTACCAGGACGGCCTGAGCCAACTCGCCTTCGCTTGGTCCAAGGACAGTCGCTGGATTGCTTACCCACAGGACCTGGAAAACCGGCACACCGCGATTGCCCTATTCGACACCAAAGAAGGCAAATCCCATGTGGTCACCAGCGGGTATTACGACGATGACAAACCGGTCTTTGATCCCGATGGCAAATACCTCTTCTACAGTTCGGGCCGGCATTTCGATCCGCTTTACAGTGACCTGGATGAGACTTGGATTTACGCCAACTCTTACCAGTTGGTCGCGGTTCCCTTGAGGAAGAACGTCCCGTCATTGCTGGCACCTCGCAACGACGATGAAGGGCAAAAGAGCGACAAGGAAAAGGATAAACCCAAGGACAAAGACAAAAAGAAGCCTGACGACAAGGATCGGAAGAAGGACGAACCCCGGTTGGCCGAAGAGAAAAAAGAAAAGACGGGCACATCCGAAAAATCGGAGAGCAAGGACGATTCGAGCGACGAGAAGCAGGAACAGAAGGAGGAGAAACCCGCCAAGCCGGTGGAAATCGACGTGGCTGATTTCGAGAGACGCGCGGTCGTGCTGCCGCCCAAACCCGGCCGCTATGAGATTGTGTCGGCGCTAGCGGACAAGCTGGTGTACCGCCAACTGCCCCGGACGGGTGCGGAGGAAGAGAAAGCCCACTTGAAGTATTACGATTTCGAAAAAAGGGAAGAGAAAACGATTCTCGAGGATGTGGACGGCGCGATGATGGCGGCCAAAGGCGAGAAGGTCCTGGTGTGGCGCAAGAAGGAATACGCCATTATTGAACCCAAGGATGGACAGAAATTTGAAAAGAAACTGCCGATTCAATCCCTGGAGACCCTGGTCGATCCCGTGGCTGAATGGCATCAGCTCTTCACGGAAACCTGGAGGCTTGAGCGTGATTACTTTTACGATCCCAACATGCACGGTGTGGATTGGAAGAAAATGCGCGAACGTTACAGTCAATTGCTGGACGATGCGGTGACACGGTGGGACGTTAATTACGTCCTCGGCGAACTGATTGCCGAACTGAATGCATCCCACACGTATCGAAGCGGAGGAGATGTCGAATCGCCCAAGCAACAAGGTGTGGGCTATCTCGGGGTGGATTTTGCTATCGAAAACGGGGCTTACCGGATCAAGAAGATAGTTCACGCCGCTCCATGGGATGCTGAGACGCGCTCGCCCTTGGCCGAGCCTGGAGTGGAAGTGAAGGAAGGCGACTACCTGCTGGCGGTGAACGGGCTGCCGCTGGAAACCGATCGCGAGCCTTACGCGGCATTTCAGGGCTTGGCGGACAAGCCGGTCTTTCTCAGTGTGAACAGCCAGCCCAAGTTGGAGGGAGCGCATGAAGTGCTCGTGCACACACTCTCCAGCGAGGCCCGCCTGCGGCATTTGGCCTGGATCGAGAAGAACCGCCGGAAAGTGGAGGAAACCACCGATGGAAAGGTGGGTTACGTTTATGTTCCCGATACCGGCCGGCACGGCCAATCAGAATTGGTCCGCCAGTTTCGAGCCCAGTTCAACAGGGCCGGCCTGATCATCGACGAACGGTTCAACAGCGGCGGTCAAATTCCGGATCGATTCGTCGAACTGCTCGGCCGTAAAACTTTAAATTATTGGGGTGTGCGGGACGGCCATGACTGGTCCTGGCCGCAAATTGCCAACTCCGGCCCGAAGGTCATGCTGGTGAACGGCTGGAGTGGTTCAGGCGGCGATTGCTTCCCGTTCTATTTCCAAAAGGCCGGGCTCGGCCCCTTGATCGGGACCCGCACCTGGGGCGGTCTTATTGGGATCACCGGCGCGCCGCCGTTGATCGATGGCGGCAGCGTCACGGTTCCGACCTTTGGTATCTACAGCACCAAAGGCGAATGGATTATCGAGGGGCATGGAGTAGATCCGGACATTACGGTTGTGGATGACCCGTCAATCATGGCGAGAGGCGGAGATCCCCAGCTCGAGCGCGCCATCCAGGAAGTCCTGCAACAGCTTAAAACCAACCCGCCGCCAGAAGTGCGAAAGCCCAAATACCCGCTGCGAGCGGGTTGAGCTTTGGTACCACTGCCCCCAACTCCGCTGACATGCTAACCCTGTCCGGCATCAAAAAGGCCTACGCCGATCGCGTTCTGTTTTCCGACGCGACGCTGCAGGTCAATCGAGAGGATCGGATCGGACTGGTCGGCCCGAACGGCGCCGGCAAGACCACCTTGTTCTCTATCGTCCTCGGCCAGGAACAGCCCGACGAGGGGCAGATCACATTCGAGCGAGGTATCACGTACGGGTACCTGCCGCAGGAAAACGCGCCGATCGGTGATGAGACGGTGATCGAACTGGCGACCGGGATCACCCCGGAATACATCAAGCTGCGTCGTATTTTAAAGGCGTGGGACGCCGATCACCCAACCGAAGCGCTCCACCCCGAAGACGTTCATGACGATGTCCACGACCGGTTCAACGAACTGGGCGGGTACAGGCTGGAAGCCAAAGCAAAGCAGATTCTCGCCGGGCTGAGTTTCAGAGAAAAAGATTTCGACCGGCCGGCCCGGGAAATGAGCGGCGGATGGGTGATGCGGGCCCACCTGGCGCGCCTGCTGGTTCAGGAACCTGACCTGCTGCTGTTAGACGAACCGACCAACCATTTGGACCTCGAAGCGCTGCTCTGGTTTCAGGGGTACATAAAAACGTATCCGGGAGCGATCCTGGTCATTTCGCATGACCGCGAATTCTTGAACCAGGTCGTCGGCAGCATCGTTGAAATTCGCCAGAGCCGCCTCATCCGCTACCGCGGAGGTTATGACGATTATCTGCTCCAACGCGAAGCCAACGAGCAACAACTCCTGGCCGCGTTCAAGCATCAGGAACGCGAAATTGCCCGGTTAATGGAGTTCGTGAACCGGTTCCGCGCCAAAAACACCAAGGCAGCCCAGGCTCAAAGCAAGCTCAAGCAAATCGAGCGCATGGACAAAGTGGAAGCGCCCTCCAATGAGGCCGCGGCGCTCGACTTTAAATTTCCTCAGCCGCAACGCAGCGGTCAGCGCGTGATCAAACTCCAGGGCATTCATCATTCCTATGGGGAAAACGCCGTCTATCGCGGGGTGGACTTCCAGGCCGAGCGCGACCAGAGAATTGTGTTGGTGGGCCCAAACGGCGCGGGCAAGTCAACGTTGTTGAAGATCTTGGCGGGGGTGTTGATCCCGCAAAGCGGCGAACGAACGCTCGGGCACAACGTCAAGGCCGGGTACTACTCCCAGTACCGGGTGGACATGCTCAAGCCGGAGCGAACGGTGCTGGATGAAGCGCTCGACACGCCGCAAAGGATAACCGAGCAGTTTGTCCGCACCCTGCTTGGGTGCTTTCTGTTTCGTGGCGACGACGTTTTCAAACAGGTGTCCGTGCTCAGCGGTGGTGAGAAAAGCAGGCTGGCACTGGTGAAGTTGCTCCTGGACCCGCCTAACCTGCTCCTGATGGATGAACCGACAACGCACCTGGATATGTCGAGCATCGATGCGCTGGCCTACGCGCTCGATCAATTTAAAGGCACGTTGATTTTCATCAGCCACGACGTGTATTTCATCCGTTCCCTGGCAAACCACGTGGTGCATGTCAATGCCGGCCGCTTGACGCACTACCCGGGCGGCTATCAGTACTACCTGGATAAAAGCAAAGCGGCTTCGGAGCGCGCAGGTCTGACCGCAGGCTTCACTCCAGGATCGAGCCGGAACCCGCCCCGCAATTCAGAGCCGGAAAACGCGAACGAGGTCTCGCGCAAGGACCAAAAGCGCCTCGAAGCCGAGCAACGCCAGGCACGGTCGCGCGAACGCAAAGCCCAGCAGCAGCGCGTCGACGCGCTGGAATCTGAAATCCGGCAACTCGAAAAGCGCCAATCCGAACTGATTGCGGAATTGGAGAAACCAGAGACTTACGAGAAAGGCGGTGGTGCGGTGGCGATCAACCGTGAACTGATGGACATCCAACAGCGCCTGTCAGAGCTCAACCCGGAATGGGAACAGGCCGCGACTTTGCTCGAAACGCTGTGAGGATCGACCTTCAAAAGGAACGAAGGCGCCTGCCGTCGATTTGTTTGCGCGATCCGATTGCTGCGCTACATTCTCTTCTCATGAAGACAAGCATCGTTGGGCCGGCCTCAGCGGCGTTACTGTTGACGCTTCTTGTCAGCGGATGTTCCCGCGCCCAATCGCAGCCGGTCCCGACTCAAACCGCCTCAGCTTCGCCTTCCAACACTCCAACCAATTCCGCTATGGACCACTTTCAAAAGCCGACCGAGGCCGAGTTGAAACAGAGGCTTAGCTCGATGCAATTCCAGGTTACTCAACACGCGGCAACTGAGCCGCCGTTTCGTAACGAATATTGGAACAATAAAAAGCCGGGTATTTACGTGGACATAGTCTCAGGGGAGCCCTTGTTCAGCTCGTTGGACAAGTTCGATTCAGGCTGCGGCTGGCCGAGTTTTACCCGGCCCCTGGCCGAGCAATCTCTGCTGGAACACACCGACCACTCGGCCGGAATGGAACGCACGGAAGTGCGTTCGAAAACCGCCAATTCGCACCTCGGACATGTATTTGACGACGGGCCTGGCCCGACGCATTTGCGGTATTGCATCAATTCCGCCTCGTTGAAGTTTATTCCAGTCGAACAGATGGAGAGCGCGGGGTATGGCGCCTACCTGCAACCCTTCATTAAGGCTGGCTTGTATAAATCGGGTTCTGCCGCACCGCCAGCTGAGAAGAAGTAAGCCCTGGGGCGCGTCGCTCCCGGTTTCGCTGCGCATAATCTTGATTTCAAACGCGGCAGGCTGTACGCGTTGGGAGCGCATCCACTCTGCGATCGAAAGGAATGCCTATGCTCGTTGTCCATGTTCACATCCGGGTAAAACCCGAAACAGTCGAAGCTTTCAAAAAAGCCACACTCGCCAATGCCCAGGCAAGCGTTCAGGAGAAAGGGATAGCCCGTTTTGATGTCGTCCAGCAGCAGGATGACCCGACCCGGTTCGTCCTCGTGGAGGCATACCGCACACCGGACGCTCCCGCGGCTCATAAGGAGACCGCCCATTACGCGCAATGGCGCGACACTGTTGCTCCTATGATGGCCGAGCCACGCGCGAGCGTGAAGTTCGACAATGTTTTCCCCGACGACAAGGGCTGGTGATGATCCCCGAATTCGATTTCGCCACCGCGACAAAAATAGTTTTCGGGACGGGGCGCCTCAAGGACCTAGGCGCGCTCGCAAAGCCCCTGGGATCTCGAGCGCTGCTGGTGACCGGGCGGAACGCATCCCGAGCCGAGCCCACGATCTCTGCTCTGCAGCGGCAAGGGATCACCTGCACCACCCTCACAACGGATGGTGAACCTGACATCGAGTCCGTCTCCCGAGGTGTTGACCAGGCCAAGAAGAACCGGAGCGACCTGGTCATCAGTTTCGGCGGCGGAAGCGCCATCGACGCGGGGAAAGCCATTGCCGCCATGATCACCAATGACGGTGAACTCCTGGATTACCTGGAAGTGATCGGCAAAGGCAAATCCCTGGAAAAAGCCTCAGCTCCCTTTATTGCGATTCCAACAACTGCGGGCACGGGCTCGGAAGTCACACGGAACTCGGTTTTGGCCTCGCCACAGCACCGGGTGAAAGTGAGCCTCCGAAGCGCGCTCATGCTGCCCCGGATTGCGCTCGTTGATCCGGAAACCACCTGGGATCTGCCCCCGGCCACAACTGCCAGCACGGGCCTGGACGCCCTGACACAGGTCGTTGAACCGTATGTCTGTAACCGGGCCAATCCTATGACCGACGCGTTGTGCGTCGAAGCCATTGGGCGCGCTGCTCGTTCCTTGTCAGTAGCGTTCGAGGACGGGCACAACAAAAACGCTCGGGAAGATATGTGCGTCGCGAGCCTTTTCGGCGGCCTGGCGCTCGCCAATGCCGGCCTAGGGGCGGTCCACGGGTTTGCGGGGCCTATCGGTGGGATGTTCCCTGCCCCGCACGGGGCTGTTTGCGCCGTGCTCCTGCCTCACGTGATGCGTGCCAACATCGACGCGCTAAGGCTGCGCCAACCAGGCTCACACATTCTCGGCCGATACGAAACTGTCGCGCGGTTGTTGACCGCAAACCCTTTGGCAAAGGCCGATGATGGACCGCAGTGGGTGCTCAAACTGGTTCAGAAGCTCGGCATTCCACCGCTCTCGGCGTATGGAGTCACACGAGAGGCCATCGGCGATATCGTTGCCAAATCAGCTAAAGCCAGCAGCATGAAAGCCAACCCCATCGTCCTCACCAACGAGGAACTGAGCCGGATTCTTGAAACGGCGCTTTAGAAGCTTTGCTTCTTCTCGGATCGCCGACGTGCCTCGGAACAATCCCGACGGACCAATTACGCCTTGAGACCTTTTGGATCAAAATGCCACTTCTCGTTGGCTTTCAGCAGGCCTTCCCAAGTGACCTCTTCTCCGCGCTTGTAGGCAGCCGTTCGTCCCAGGATCGTGGTCAGGTTGCTGCGCACGCTGGGTTTGACGGTCAGGTTCATGCAATTGCCTTTTGCGATGTCCTCATAGAAGGAGGCTATATTCTTTTCCACGCCGACCTGGTAAATGTTGTCGGTGTCCCCGCTGAACACGTCGTCGCGGCTATGCAGCCAGCATTTTCCGCCGTAGTTGGTTTCAGCCGTCCCTGATGTTCCATGGGCGCGAACCATGATGTCGTCAAAGCCAAATCCCACCTGCTTTGAAGTAAAGGACACAACCACATCACCTGGGAAATAAAACAGGAGCGTGAAATGGTCCCAGCAATCGCCCAGGAACGGGCGCGCGCGGCCGCCTGTGCCGCAGGCTTTGATCGGATCCGCATTGACGATCCAGGTCGCCACGTCCAGCGCATGGATGTTTTGTTCCGTAATCACGTCGCCCGAGAGCACGCGATCAATTCCCCAGGTGCGGAGCCGCACCTCGGGATCATTGGGGTTCTTGCGCAGCTCTGCGTCGCGCTCCTCGAACATGAGGCTGGTCTGGTATTCTGCGTAGACGGTGACCAGCTTGCCGATATCACCCTTGTGAATCCGCGCGAGCACCTCGCGATAGGACGGCATCGCGCGCGTCTGAAAATCCACGCGAAACGCGAGCTTCTTATCGGTCGCTTTCCGTCCGCTGGCCTCTACCGATGCGCACCCGGGCACGTCCACCGCCACCGGCTTTGCCAGGTATACATGTTTTCCCGCTTCAACGGCGGCCGCGGCCTGTTCAGGGTGAAAGTAAGGCGGACTTTCAATCGCCACTGCGTCAATATTCTGTTCAAGAAGCTTCTTGTACGCGGAAAGCCCCGTGAAGCGCTTGTTCTCAGGCACATTCAATTTTCCTCCGGCCGCGTCGACGCGGTCCTGGAAGTAATCGGCCAACGCGACGACATTGTAATTGCCGTTACGCGCAAACAGCTCGGCAATCCAGGTGCCGCGGCCGCCACAACCGATCAGGCCCAGGTTGATTTTCGAATTCGCTTCGGCGCCGCCGACCAGATGAGGTTTTAAAATAGTTAATCCAACCGCCGCGGCGCCGGAGCTGGCGAGAAATTTCCGTCGTGTAATGTCGGGGCTGCCGACCGCGAAAGGCTTCTGATTCAGTGAAGGTTCTGAGTTTGGCGAGTTCATGAGAGGAGATAAAGGCGCGGCGATGGCGGTGTCAAACCTCAAACGGAATCCCGGAATGCCCCGGCAGGGATCTTATTGATGGAGGGACCGATCCCAGCGGCCGAATTCCCGGCGATCTCCGCGTTGCCGGTTATGCCGCTCGGCATCCGTCTCGGTGCTGCAGCGCAAATGCATGAGACCGTCGGTTCCGGTGTCGGTGCCAAATTTGAACAGGATATTGGTGCGTTCCACACCTCCAACTTTGTTGACGAACTCCGCCGTGACGTCACCGGTCCACTTATGCGGGTTATCGTCGGAGGTAGATGAGTTGACCCGGATGATACGGTTCAGCCCCACAATGACGTTGGTCGATTCCTCCAGCATCCTGGATTCGGCTTCAGATTGGAGCCGGGAGAATTGTTGCGACTCGGTTTCGGGCTTTGGCACCTGGGCCAATTGGCTGCGCCACCAGTAAATGGGACCGCCTACGACAACCACCAAAAGAACGGCAAGGATAAGCCAGGCCCCGGCAGCCGTAGGAGTGAGCCCGCCGACCAGCGAAGTGAGTTCGCCAACCACGGCGCGCCCGGCCGCCCGTTCAATGATGCGCCCGCACCCTGGGCAGTTGCGTTCGTTCTCGCGGATGGCCGTGCCGCAATCGGGACAGGCCAGCAGCTTTGCCGGAGCGGACCGCCCGGCCGGCAACGGCAACGGAATTCTCGGGATGAAAAGAATTGTGGGCATCCCGCAGTGGGGACACTGGATGGTCTCCCCGGCGAGGTCGGAATCGAATTCGAGATGACCGGAGCAAACGCTGCAAATACATCGTGTCCAACTTCCGGATGGACCGCCGCTATTGCTCATTAAGGCAATTTCTCACGCCGGCGCCGGCCTGTCGAGCCGGAAGGTAGCTCCCGCCCGGCCGGCTCTAGCTATGCCCTGCCCGCAAAAACTTTCGCAAAAAAACCTGGAAAGGAGTGCTGCTGAGCTGCTGAGGATCGTCCACGGAAACGATCAGTTCCAGGTCCGGTAAGCCAATCTTTTTGGCAAATTTCATCGCCCGGCCAATCACGCCGAAGTCGTGGGCATTGTCCCGGTCCGGTGTCCAATTGTCCAAAGACTGGAAGTATTGGCCGGTCGACGCGTGTCGCAAGAGTGTTCGCATGTTATGTAATCAGGTTTTGTAACAGTGATTGTGGATTGGGGCAGATCCTGTGCCAATGAGGCTCGAACCCCAAAACTCGCTTGAAAACATCCCCCGATGCGGTCACAATTTTCGCGCATGGAATCCGTTTTTACAGGGCCCGTTTATGTCGTGCGCGATAACATCGACACCGACCAGATCATCCCGGCACAGTACCTGAACCTGGTGCCGACGATTGCCGAAGAATACGAAAAGCTCGGTTCCTACGCGCTGTCCGGTTTGCCCGAATCGCTGTATTCAACGCGATACGTGAAAGAAAACCAGCTCGACAGCGACTACCCGATCGTGGCCGGAGGGCGCAATTTCGGGTGCGGCAGTTCGCGCGAGCACGCTCCCATCGCCCTGGGCTCGGCTGGTTGCAAAGTCGTCCTGGCGGAAGGATTTGCCCGCATTTTTTTCCGGAACTGCGTGGCAACCGGCGAACTTTACCCATGCGAATGCATCGACCGGCTGTGCGACATTCTCAAAACCGGGGACGTTGTGACGGTCGATCTCGATGCGGGAACCGTCACGAAGAAGGCGGACGGAAAAGTTTACCGGTTCAAGCCCCTGGGTGAAGTGCGGCCGGTGGTAGATGCGGGAGGACTTTTCAATTACGCCCGCAACACGGGAATGATACCCAAATAGGATGGATTAGCAGACTGCGCCGCCGCACCGTAGGCAAAGATGCCGGTGCACACCCGCGTTTACTTCTGAAACGGGCCGCCTGGTCCGGGCTTCCAAGTACCATCGGCTGTGCCGTACGGACTTGCCAAGACCACGGTGTAGCCTTCGGGGTCACGCAGCCAGAGTTCCCAGTGATTAGGGCCGCCGTCTCCGTCCGGCGGATTTCGGTGCCGAGGCAAGACAACTTCCGCTCCAAGCTCCCTCGCCCGGATCACTGCCTGGTCAAAGTCTTCGATTTCGAACCACAGCAGCACTCCGTTGCCGTGAGGCAGTTGCGGATCTCCAATTGCGCCATGATGATGTTCCGTTTGCCAATTGTGCAATTGCATGAGGAGTTTGCCATTTGAAACCAATTGCTCGTAGTGGCCTCCGCCGTGGCCGCTCTGGCAATTCAGCAAGCGCTGGTACCAGCGGCTGCTCGCTTCAACATCCCGGACGCAAATCAGTGGTTGTGGGAACATAAGATTGGGTGTGGTTATTTAAGCGCTTCACGCGCGTGATAGCAAAGGCCTGCTTTTCACAATTGTTACCATTTTGCCACCAAGCCGAAGCACTCGCCTGACAAGTTGACACCGTTAGCCAATTAGGGACTCAAAACTTACAAAGGTGCAAACACTATGATTAACGTTCAGCGATCTCAACGAAATCGTCAAAAACGGCTGGTAACGCTCGTCTCCGGGCTGGCACTGGCTGCCGCCATCCCAAACACTCACGCCGAGAACCCGCACGGGGGCTTTGACTCTGCGCTCTCTCGAAAAGTTCAACACATCGTGGTCATTTACCAGGAGAATTGGAGCTTTGATTCGCTCTATGGCCAGTTCCCTGGGGCCGATGGATTGCAAAACGGTTTTGACACGCTCCCGCAGTTTGACAAGTCGGTCGGCTATTCCAATTTGCTGTATCTTACGCCCGTGCCCCTCACCGGCTCCCCGGCAGTTCCCGATCCTCAGTTCCCAAATGACGGCGGCTTCCTCGGGCTGTGGTCCAAGACCAACCTGCCTCTGCCGCTGATTCCATACGACTTCACGCATTACGTGCCGTCCAACGGGCTGACCGGCGACATCGTCCATCGTTTCTATCATGAGCAGTTGCAGATCGATAACGGTGTGCTCGAAGCCAAGAACGGGGACCTCGACAAGTTTGTGACCTGGAGCGATAACCCGGGGCTGGTGCTCAGTTACATCGACGCCACCGCCTTGCCCGAAGGCAAACTGGCTCAGCAATACACGCTGTGCGACCGCTTCTTCCACTCAGCTTACGGCGGTTCGTTCTTAAACCACCAATGGTTGATTGCTGCCCAAAGCCCTCCGTGGACGGCCGCCATCCCGTCAGGTTTCAAATCCAGCTATGACCCGGTGAACAAGGTTTTGAAAGATAACCAACTCACTATCGACGGCAGTTTCGCCGTGAATACGATTCAGCCGTTGCTGGCGCCGTTTTCTCCCGGTACGCCCGCCGCCAAACGGCTCCTGATTAACAACACCGACCCCACTCAGGCCGGTTATACCTTGAATATCGGCAATCGCTTGGATGACGCGGGCATTGCTTGGAAATGGTATTCAGGCGGTTGGAACCTCGCCCTGTCCAATAACGTCGCCGCCAACACGGCCCTGTTCCAGTTCCATCACCAGCCGTTTGCCTATTACACCAAGTACGCGCCGTACTCGGATCCCAACGGCACACTGAACCCTCAGACCACCGGCCCCCAGGCGCATCTCCAGGACGAACAGCAGTTCTTTAGTGACGTCACTTCATTCAGCCTGCCGCCTGTGGCGTTCATCAAACCGCTCGGCCCCAATAACGAACACCCGGGCTATGCCGATGTCGCAACCGGCCAGGAGCACGTCGCCCAACTGGTTAGCGCCATCCAAAACAGCCCGTATGCCAAAGATACCGTCATCATTGTGACTTACG
>DATGLT010000147.1:0-13842 GCA_035294005.1 Verrucomicrobiia bacterium | reverse complement strand
GTCAAATGCTGGCTCATGAGACCCGGCGCTTTGAAAAGGCGGAGAGGCAGGAATCCGAGCAGGCTCTCCAACGGAATATGGTGACCAAGTGAGGGCTGCGGCGCCGTTGTTAATTTTTCTACGTCTGTTGTTGCACTGCGTGCTCCCAGGTGCTAGGCCGACCCTTGGCTATGGCCCATAGCTCCCGTTACGAACTGAAGTACGTGATCGAGGAACCGCGGGCGGTGGCCATCGCGGACTTCGTCAGCAGTTTTCTCCGCCCCTCCGAGCACAACGGCTCCGGCCCGATCCGGGGCCACCCGGTAATCAGCTTGTACATGGATTCTCCGGATTTCATGTTCTTCCGCCAATCCTACACCGGCCATAAGAACCGGATGAAGCTGCGGATCCGGTTTTATGACAATGAATGGAAACGACCGGCTTTCCTGGAGATCAAACGCCGCGTTTCCGAGGTCATTTGTAAGGATCGCGCGATGATCAGCCGCGAAGGGGTTCGCCAGATCCTTTCGAGCGGCTGGCCCGACCAGCCGTTTTTCGCGGATTGCTCACAACTGGTGCACGGCAAACGCCGGCAGGACGTTGCTGAAGACTTCTGGTCCTTCGCCAACGTTGCCAAAGCGAGCGGCGCTATTTACGTCTCTTATTACCGTGAGATCTGGGAATCGACTCAAGACGAAGAACTGCGGGTGACCTTTGACCGTTACATCCATGGCAGCCGGTACGATTCCTCCGGCCGGCTTGAAGTGCCCAACCGGGGCTGGCGCCCGTACCTGCCCCCGTACCTGGCTCCCTTCCCAAAAGACGGTGTCATTCTCGAATTGAAATTCGACAACCGAGCTCCCCTCTGGATGTTTGACCTAGTCAAAATTTTTAACCTGAGGCAAACTCCGGTCTGCAAATACTCCGCCTGCATTTACGCGCAGCAACTCCACTTCAAACGAGGCGTGCTGCCTGAGCAGGAATTCGACCTGGTTTTATGAGCGATCTTCTGAACAGCCTTGCGCGGCCCGATTGGCCGGGAGCCCCGGATGGCAGGACCCTGCTGTTCATGCTGCTTTTGGCCTTTACCACCGGCATGTTCATCGGGTTCGTTTACATGTGGACCCACGAAGCGCTCTCGTATTCCCGCACGTTCGTTGGCGCATTGGCTGTGCTGCCGGTCATTGTTTCGATGCTGATGGCCTCGATGTCTGGCAGCCTACTGGTCGCTTTCGGGCTCCTGGCGGTTTTCGGCGTCGTTCGGTTTCGAAACGTCCTCAAAGACACCCGGGATACCAGCTACATTCTTTGGGTAATCATGGAGGGGTTGGCCATCGGGACCACCCGTTTTTCAACGGCAGCCATCTCCGCCGTCGGGATCGGCGCCGCCTTTCTTCTCCTTAGGCTCATGAACTTCGGAGTGCGTAACCGCTACGATGCCATCCTGAGCCTTCGCATTACCGGCGATGTCGCCGCAAGAATGCCAATCGTCAAGAACATCCTCAAACGACATTCCACCCGCCTGAACCTTGCCAGCGAACGACGCTCGACCACCGACGGCACCGACCTGAGCTACCGGTTGCTCCTGCGCGATACCGCGCGTTCCAACGAACTCCAAGCTGAATTGGCTAAAATGGAGGGATTGCAAAACGTCTCGGTTTACCTTCACGAGGACGAGGCGGAGATATGATGGCGCGACACGGCTGCCTGCGCCCGCAGTTCAGCGCGACGCCAGGCCGGATTTGCGTTTGACCCTCGTGCACCAAAAAATATCATCGAGCTCGATGGGCGCTCTGCTGTGGGCAGCCCTGGCGATCGGGGCTCCCTTTCTGACTGCCGGGCAATCTTCAAACCTCTTCTCGAGCAAGCGCCCGCTTTCCTTGCGGGAGAGTTTCGACCTGGCGCTGGCCCGGAATCTGAACCTCAAAATCGAGCACCTCACCAGGGATATCGCCGGATACGATTTGAGCGCGTCGTATGGCGTTTATGTGCCGAACGTCTCGTTCCGGGCGCAGCATGATTATGTCAGCCAGCCGGCTGACCTCGACCCCAAGAAAAACGGTTACGATTTGCCGTATCAGATGCAGAACGACACGCTGGAACCGGGGATCAGCGGCAAACTGCCGATTGGCCTCAGCTACGGAGTCACGGCGTACACGCGCGAGGACAATGTCCGCACAGTCCTCGGGCTTGAGCCCGGCGCACCGATTCGCAACACGAACAATTACTTTTCGGAAGGACGCATCGATCTCACCCAGCATCTGTTGAGAAATGCCTGGATCGACGCGGACCGTGAACTGATCCTGCTGCGGCGCAGGGATCTCAAAATCTCCGAGCAAGGCCTTCGTTTTCAGATTATGAAAACGTTGCTGGCGGTTGAACTTGGCTATGATGACCTGGTCACCGCCCGGGAAAGCGTCCGGGTACAGGAAAAAGCGCTCGAGTTGCGCCAGCAACTTGTGGCCGAAACGCGCCGGCGAGTGCAAGTCGGCGATCTCCCGCCGCTAGACGCGGAGCAGGCCGAGACGCAACTGGAAAACACATTGGCGGCGCTGACATCAGCGCGCGAGTTTTATGTCGCGCAACAGAACGCGCTCAAGTCGCTAGTGACCGATGATTTTCAATCGCTGGTCGACGTGGAATTGCTCCCTACGGATGCGCTTCTTGCGCTGGAACAGGACCTGAATCGGTCTGAGAGTTTTCAGCGGGCTATGCGGGATCGACCGGATCTGATCCAGGCACGGCTTGCGGTCGAGAAAGGCGATGTCGAGGTGCGGTTTCGAAAGAACCAGCTGTTTCCGAGCCTCGACTTGGTCGGAGCTTACGGTGGCCTCGGGGTGGGTGATACGCCGGGCAGGTCCATTAATAACGTGGCGAACTTCGTCAACCAGGAGTATTCGTACGGAGTCGTTTTGAGTTTGCCTCTGAGCAATGTAAGCGAACGCGGGCTTTATCGGGCCAGCAAGGCGTCCCGGCAGATCGCCCAACTGGAACTGCAAAAAGCTGAGCAGGATGTGTTATTGCAAATCGCTGACTTTGTAAATCGCGCCCAATCCCGTTTCGCCCAGGTCACCTTCACCCGGAAAGCCCGCGCATTTGCCGAATCCGCGTTAGCTGCTGAAGTCAAAAAACTTCAAAATGGGCTCACGACCGCTTTCTTTGTTTTGCAACTGCAGGAAACGCTCACCGCGGCACGGCAGGCCGAAATTCAGGCAGTGGCCGACTACAATAAAATCCTGGCGCAACTTTCGTTCGCCGAGGGGGCCATTCTCGAGAAACATCATTTGAGCGTGGGCGCCAAATAGACTGGGGAAAAACCTCTCGCCTGGGTGGATTCCGACACAAAGCCCTTAACGCTTTCTTAATCCAAAGCAGGGAAGCAACCCATTTTCGATTCCAGTTCCCGGGAAAATATTCTTTTCATGGAGACGGAAATTCGATCATGGACAAACGCGGAACGACAGAATCTTTTTGACGATTTCTTTGGGCCTCTTCCGGCTATTTGCCCCGTCTGCTGTCGCGAGATCTCGATCCTGATGACGCACCTCGGAAGCCGCGTGACACTGTTATTGACATGCAACACCTGCCGCAATCGCGCCAGAGTGACACGCAGGCCGCCTTTGGAGAGCGCTTTGAACAACCCTGCTTCAGCGCGCGACCTCGTCAGTTCTTGAAGACAGGGGAATTCAAGAGAGGAGTGGAACCATTCCAGGGCGCATGGGCTCCGCAAAGCCCTTTTCCGCAACTCACTGTGCGGCGTCAGATTCCGCTTCGGAGCTTTTCGGCGCCTCGCTGGTCGCGGTGGCCGGTTTCTCGTCCTTTTTGGTCTCGTCCTTCTTCGGTTCTTCTTTCTTTTCGACGAGCAATTGGGTCCGGGTTTTGAGGAGTGGTTCCAGTGTCCAGCTTGAGACCAGGTAAGTCCAATTCTGGAAAGCCTGTTCCTGGGCGAGCTTATCCTGCAGTTTCTTCTGCTGTTCCTTGAACTGTTTGTCGAGCTTGTCCTTGTCCTCCGCTTTTTCGTCTTTGCCCGGAGTGCGTTCTTTTGGCAACTGCGCCGCCACACTCACAAGAAGCGGGAAATTATCATTGGTTTTCTGGCCCACTTTCAGGTTGTAAGTAAAATTATCGAACGTGTCGAGGCTCACGAGGGTCGGTTTGTCCAGGCCCAGTTGTTCGGGCTTCGAGGTGGTGTCCACGTCGTTGAAGGAAGGAGAACTCAGCGGATTGGAAACGCTGGAAGTCTTGCTCGAGTCCAGTTGTTCAGTGGGCCTGGCATCCGCCAGCTTCCATTCCCCCGTTTCGGTTTCCCTGGTCAGTTTCCAGGAATTGGTCTGCTCCGGGAATTGGACGGCGATGGTCCGAACTTTATCCACTTTGAAGAAATCCTTGTCGAGCCACTGATCCGCTTTGGGTTCCACGTTGGCCAATGCATCGGAGATCACATCCACCTCGCCTGACTTTCCCCCAACCTGCACATACCGCCCATCGGGCCAACCGTTGTCTCCCAGGTCGCCGTAAGGCGAGGGGGTCCTTGATTTCTGCATGTGCTTTTTGCCCAACAGAAGGGTCTGGAGTTGTTTGTCATTCTGATCTTTGAAATCGACTTGAAGGGCCGCGTTGGTCCCCTGCCCCGGCAAGAGTTCAAGGCGTCCCAGCTGCGAGGGGCCCACCTGCTCAGTTTGAACAATTTTCAGATCCGCGGCCTTCAGAAGAAACTCACTGATTTGATTGTAATTGGCGGGGTAGTCATTGCGCTCACGGACCCGCCAGGTCCCGTCCTTTTTCGCCAGGTCAAGTTTGTTGGTTCCCTGGCTTATCGCGATATGCGAGATGTCGTTGACGGGGAAGTTCGGGAGCAGTTTTTTTCCGAGGGCCGCGTTGCCGGATTTGCCGGCGTCATTTTGCTTGTTGTAGACCAAAAGGCCGCCCAGGCCCACGACGACCACCAAAAACAACAACAGAGAGAATTGGTTCCGATTCATTTCGCGGAAGTTTTTCGACGTTTAACGAAAGCGATGACAATACCCGAGGCCATGACGGCGATCGGGACTGCCAGGATGTTCACCCACTTGACCGTATTTTGCAGCGAGACGACTTCTTTGCGCAGATCCTTTTGAACCTGCTTGAGGTGTTTGCGCGTTTCGACTTCTTGTTTGCGCAGGTTTGCCAACTCGGCGCTTTGTTCAGGCGACAAAATAAATCGTTGGTCCTTGTCTTTCTTTTGCTGCTGCAGTTCGTTGATTTTCCTCTGCGCATCGGCGGCGCCGTCTTCCAGGCGCTTGATTTCGCTTTGAAACTTCTCGTTGGCGGCGGCTTCCATGGCTTTAACGCGGGTAAACGGCCGGGCAACCGTTGCGCGGCTGCGGACCTGGATCAGGTTGCTGTCACCGGTCAGTTGTTCCACTGCATTTTGGCAGAAACTCAAGTTTCCATTCGCGGGGCTGTACGCGGTGCCAAACAAGGTGTTGATTGGCTGCAGGGCCACGCGGTCATAAAGCATATCTGCATCCCCTACGAGGATCACCGTGTTGTCCTGGGCAGTTTCCTTGAGAAAATCCTGGGGCTTTTTCTCTTCGGGCTTCTTATCGCCGTCTTTTTTATCCGTATCCTTTTTATCATCTTCTTTCTTCTCGTCCGGCGGGCCGTTCGGAAAAGCCGTTTTGAACTTGCCCGTCAGGCGCACGGCCAGCGCATACTCGGTCCCTGAAGGTTTGAACTCTTTCATGACGTTTTCTCCTGAAAGATGCGCCATGAAACCGTCGACCAGCTGTGAATCCTTTGTGCTCTTGAGAAGCACCGTTTCTTTCAGGCCCGAAACGGGAGTGCCAGTAAAAGCGCCTGCGTATGGCAGCCAGACATTATCGATCTGGCTGGTCACAATATCGTCCGGGTTGAGGCCGGCGCCGGTTACGGCCATGACCGCGGGAGCGTCCTGAGGTTGGCCGTTGCGGCCGGCCAATTGCATCTTGTAATTCATGTCGGCGACGACTTTTGAGGTGTCGAAGGACAACCCCCAGGCTTTAAGAAGCTTGTCGAGTGAAGAACCGGAGTTGGGCATGTTCCCGAGCATTTCGTTTTGTTCTTTTGTGTCCATCATCGGCAGCGGATCCAGGAACGCGATCAGCTTGCCGCCGCGCATAAGAAACTGGTCCAGCGCGAACTGGGCTTTGTCGCTGATTTCCCGGGGATGAATGACCAACATCAGCTTGATGTTCTCGTCAATCTTGTCCACGTCCATCGCCACGCGCTGCACATTGAAATCATTTTTAAGCTCGTTGATGATGACCCAGGGTTGCTGGCCCTGTTGACCCATGCGCATCATCATCGGATTGGAGGGCATCCCAAAAACCGGAAGCGGGCTCATGACGCCAACGACCGGCTTGTCCGCAGCGCCCACGCGGGTGATGGCGCGGGACAGGTCGTATTCCAGCAGGCGCTCGCGACTTGGATCCAGGAACGGAATGGATTCTTTCTGATCCAACTGAACGACGGCAAGGCCCAGGTAAAACTTTTCGCCGTTGCGCAGCATCTGGCCTTCGACACCGTCCAGGCGCGCCGAGTCTTCAGCGTCCGAATCCGGCTGCGGATCGTATTTCTCAATGGTCAGCTTGCCATGAGAAACCTGCTTGTACTCGGCCAGCAGATCCTCGACGTGCTTGGCGTAGGTGCGCAGGAAAAGTGTGTCCGCCGAAGGATCGGATTGGGAGCAGTAAAACCGAATCTTAATTGGCGTATCGAGCTTGTTCAGAATGGCGCGCGTGCCCTGGGACAGGGTAAACGCCTTTTCTTTGGTCAGATCGACGCGTTGCTTGAAAACGCCGGCCAGGACATTGAAGCCGATCAAAATAACGGCCATGGCCACAACGCCGCCCGTCGAATACAAAATTGTCTCTACCGTTTTCTTTCTCATTTCCAAAAGATTTAAGATTTAGCCTGCACGATGGCCGCGCAAAATGACGCTGGTCGAAAAAAGCGAGAAGCCGATCAGCGACAGGAAGAACAGAACGTCGCGCGAATCGAGCACGCCTTTTTGGAACCCGTCGAAGTGGGTAATCACGCTGAAAGAAGCGATTGTGTCGACCAACCCGTTGCTGGCCCAGCCTTCCAGCAGCCGGATAATTGGCGGGAAACCTGCCAGGATAAAGAACAAACAAATGACCACTGAAATGATAAAGCTGACCACCTGGTTGCGGGTCATGGCCGAGGTGATACAGCTGATTGCCAGGTACGCCCCCGCCATCAACCAACTGCCGACGTACCCGGTGAAGATGACGCCGTTATCGGGGCTGCCGAGATAATTCACGGTGATAACCACCGGAAAAGTCAGCACCAGGGCCAGTCCCAGGAAGAGCCATGAGGCAAGGAATTTGCCGACGATGGCCTGCCAGGTGGTGATCGGCATGGTCAGAAGCAATTCGATGGTCCCAACTCTTCGTTCTTCGGCCCACAACCGCATCCCGACAGCCGGCACAAGAAACAGGTAGAACCACGGGTGCCAGTCAAAAAATGGCCGGACCAGGGAAGCTTCGCCGCGTTCAAAAAAGCCTCCGACCATGAAAGTAAAAAAGCCGCACAGCAGCAGAAAGATGACGATGAAAACGTACGCGAGCGGTGACGTGAAATAAGCCGCCAGTTCGCGCTTGGTGATGGTTTTGATATTGGCCAAGGCGTTCATTTCTTTTCCTGGGAAGTGCCGGCGGTATCCGGCATCGTGATGTTGCGGAAGACCTCGTCAAGGCGTCCTTCCTCGGTGTGCAATTCCTCGATGCGCCAGCCTTGAGCGGCGTCCGCGATGTTGGCGGCCAGCGCGCCGTTCACATTGGATTTAGGGAATACCCGAACCGTTACGCTCGTGGCATCCTCGCTCAGCACTGTCGTCCCCTTTACGACGGGCAATTGCGAAAGTTTCTGATTGAGGGCCGAACCATTGATGCCGCTGACTCGCAGCGTCACCGCACCGGCCCAATCCGACTTTTGCCGTAGCTGTTGCGGGGTGCCGTTGGCGACAATCCGGCCGCGGTCGATGATGATGGCGCGCGAGCAAACCGCGTCAACTTCTTCCAGGATGTGCGTCGAAAAGATAATTGCTTTCTTCTCGCCCATCCTTCGGATAAGCCCTCGCACTTCGTGTTTTTGATTGGGATCCAGCCCATCGGTCGGTTCATCCAGCACCAGCACGTCCGGATCGTGTATGATGGACTGAGCAAAACAGGTGCGGTGACGGTAACCCTTCGACAAAGTCTCGACGCTCTGATGCCGGACCGCCTGCAGAAAACACATGTCGACAACGCGATTGACCGCGCTGCGTTTGGAGTCCCCGCGCAACCCGCGAATCTCCGCCGCAAAATTCAAAAATCCTTCCACGGTCATGTCCGTGTACGCCGGCGCGTTCTCAGGCAGGTACCCAATGAGCCGCCTCGCTTCGATCGCCTGGTCCACCACGTCAAAGCCTCCAACGCTGATGCTGCCGGCCGACGGCGGGATAAAGCCCGTAATCATCCGCATCGTGGTGGATTTGCCCGCTCCATTCGGGCCAAGAAAACCCAGCACTTCGCCCCGTTCCACGGAAAACGAAAGGCCGTCGACGGCGCGCTTTGTGCCGAAGAACTTTACCAAGTTTTGAACCTTTATCATAACAAGTAGTTCGTTCCGGAGACGAAACGAACAGTCTGAGTAACCAGTTTTACTGAAGTTGTAAACTGGATTTTGAGCCCATTGTCTTTGTCACCGCATTCTTCTACAATCTTTCAATCACTATCGGAATCTTTGGATTAGTTTATCGAAATCGTGTTCAAAATTTTTTTGCCGAAGGCTGGGCCCTGGTTTTCTCGATCCCGTTACGCCTGCCCTGCCCTGCTCGTCCTTCTAAGTTGCTGTGGATGTTTGACGCTCCCGCACCGTCTGCCCCCGGTCAACCTGGATGAACCAGGCTGGACAATTCGACAGGGCCAGGCGGTTTGGACCCTGCCCGGCAATGGGCACAGCGTCGCCGGTGAGGTCGTGGTGGCGGTTGGACCGGAAGGAAAGTCATTCGTGCAGTTCAGTAAATCTCCATTCCCACTGGTCATTGGGCAGACTACTGCAAACCAATGGCAGGCGGACTTTCCCCCGGAAAACAGGCACTACTCCGGTCCCGGGTTGCCGCCGCGGCGCCTCCTATGGCTGTACCTGGCCCGCGCGCTGGAGGGCAAACAACTTCCGAAGCATTGGACCTGGACCAATTCAAGCAACAACTGGAGCCTCGAGAATCATTCCACCGGCGAAAAAATTGAAGGGTTCTTTGCCCAATGAGTCCGGCGCCTCCGGAACCGCAGGTGCAAGGTGCGCCTGCGCTGCGACATCCAGGCCGCTGGTGGTGGCTCTTGTTGCTCGTTCCTGTGCTGATTGGCCTGGCTCGGTTTCGATTTGATGTTGAGGTTTTTGACCTCCTGCCCACCAGCCTCCCCGCAGTGGAAGGGCTGAAGCTTTACCAGGAACATTTTGCAAACGCCCGCGAGTTGATCATCACCTTGCAAGGGCCCGATACGGAAGCCACGGAGTCCACGGCGCGCGCCATTGCGGAGAGCTTGCGCGCTTCGACGAACCTCGTCGATTCGGTTACGTGGGAACCGCCATGGCTGGAACATCCGGACCAGGCAGCCGAACTGATTGCCTTCTTGTGGTTAAACCAACCGCCTGATGAATTTCGAGCTCTGACCAACCGCCTCGGTCCCGGTCATCTGTCCGAGGTTGCGGTTGCTTCACGGGAAGAGTTGGCCACATCCATGTCGCCACAGGAGATCGGCCGGTTGAGCTATGACCCATTCGGATTAACGCGCCTGCCGGAGAGCACCGCCGGGGCCGCGCCGTCTTTTGGGCAGGGCCAGGAATTGTTCGGCTCAGGTGACGGCACGTTCCGGGTCATTTTTGTGAAAGCGCGTCCGGAACTGCGCACGTACCAGGATTGCGCCCGGTGGCTGAAGCAAATCAAGAGCATCTCTGGCGCCGCGGTGGGGGCAACTGGAGCGGCCAATGCCGTCAGATTGGGGTTCACTGGCCGGCCCGCATTTGTCGCCGAGATTGCAGCGGGAATGCAGCAGGACATGACCAAGAGCATTGGAGGAACGGCGGTTATTATTGCGGTCCTGTTTTGGCTCGCTCACCGAAGAATAAAACCGATGCTGTGGCTGCTGACCCTGCTGACGCTGATTTTGGGCAGCACTTTGGCGTTGGGCGGATTATTTTTTGGCACCATCAACGTGGTGAGCATGGGCTTCGCTGGGATCCTGCTTGGGCTGGCGGTCGATTACGCCGTCGTTCATTACCAGGAAGCGCTGGCTCAGCCGCAGTTATCAATTCCCCAGATCCGCCACGCAATCGCGCCAAGTATCTTCTGGGCGGCAGTCACGACTATTTCCGCATTTCTGGTCCTCAACTTTGGCGGGCTGCCGGGCCTGGGCCAACTCGGAACATTGGTGGGGCTCGGGGTGGCGCTGGCTGCAATCATAATGATTTTCGAATTTCTCCCGCCGTTGTTTCCAGGACGCAATGCGGTAACGTCGAGCCCCTCGACCCCGGTTCAGGCAGCGCCCGTATCGATTCGAGGGGTCAGGCCAAACAGGCGAATCCGAACCGCCGTGGTCTACGCCACGACCGCCCTGCTGATACTCATCACGGTTGCCGCCCTTTCGCGAGGTTTGCCGCGAATCGATTCCACCGCCGCCGCCCTGAGGCCCCGGCACAGCCCCGCCTACAGCGCCGTTGAACAAATCCAGTCGCACATGCACCAGGAACGCGATCCCATGTGGCTTATCCTCAGCGGGGCCGACCCCGGCCAGGTTGCCGCCAGGCTCGACCAGGCTCAGCCAGTTCTCAAAAGCGCTGTGTCCGAAGGATTGCTCGACTCTTTCAATGTCCCTTCGCAACTATGGCCACGTCCGGAAAACCAGGATGCGAACCGGGTCGGCGCATCTGATCTGAGCTCTCTCGAACCAGGACTGACGCAGGCCGCTTTAACGAACGGCTTCACCGAGCAGTCCATGGCCTTGACCCATCGGATTCTGGAAACCTGGCGGACTGCGGTTAAAACGCCGGGTGTGTTTTGGCCGACCAATCCAATGAGTGAATGGATTTTTGAAAAAGTGACGGCGCGCACGCCCACCAACTATTTTGTTTTGGGCCTGCTTACTCCGCCAACCAACGGGGCCCCTAACCAGCCGCAACTGATCGCGAGCAAGCTCCAAGGCGCAATCCCGGGCCGAGGGGTTTGGATTTCAGGTTGGGAGCTGCTGGGCAGCTCCATCTTTGGGCGCGTCAAAGCCAACATGTGGAAGGTGCTCCTGCCAATGTTGTTTCTGGTGCTCCTTTCCCTGTTCCTGGCGTTTCGACACCCGGCGGAAATAACCTTGAGCCTGGCAGTGCTCGGATTAAGCGGCGTTTGCCTTCTAAGCGTGATGCGCCTGGCAGGCTGGTCGTGGAACCTGCTCAATTTGATGGCCATTCCTTTGATACTGGGCACTGGCGTTGATTACAGCATCTTCATGCAACTGGCATTAAGGCGCCATCACGGTGACCTGAGGGCCGCTTATCAATCGGTCGGCAGGGCTTTGCTTTTATGCGGTGGAACCGCCATTGCCGGGTTTGGCTCGCTGGGCCTGTCCAGCAACGCGGGTATGGCCAGCCTGGGACAGGTCTGCGCTGTTGGCGTTGCCGCAAACATGCTGATTGCGATCTTCCTCTTGCCAACCTGGTGGTCGGGCCTGAGAGGGCAACCATCGGGGCCGGGACCAAACACGCCATTGCCCCGAGGCGGCGACGAGGTGAGTCCCGTAGCGCCATCGTCCCTTTATCGCTCTGACCTCTGGAGAGCGGGTCTGGGCCTGGCTCGGGTGTTGCCTTCGAACATGGCCAACGCCTTCGGCCAAGGGTTTGCCTCGCTTTATTTGCGGATCGCCTCACACAGGCGGAAGGTCGTATTCGACAACCTCGCGCCCGCATTTGACGGCGAACCCAGGCGTGCGCAAGAGGCGACCCAACGCTTATTCCACAACTTCGCGCGGAAGGTGCTCCACCTGTGGCGCTATGAAGCCGGGTTGCCTCTCGAGGGAATGCTCGGAAATGCCACCGGCTGGGAACATTTTGAGGCGGCGCAAAAGCATAATCGCGGCGTGCTCCTGTTAACGCCGCATCTCGGCAACTGGGAATTTGGAGGTCCCTTGATGACCCGCAAAGGGGTTCGTCTCCAAGTGCTGACTTTAGCCGAACCGGGCCGTGATTTTACCCGCCTTCGCCAGCAATCAAGAGCGCGTTGGAATGTCGAGACGCTGGTCGTGGGAGAGGACCCATTGGCGTTCGTGGAAATCATTCAACGACTGGAGGCCGGTGCGGCTGTGGCATTGCTCATTGATCGTCCGCCGGCCCCGAGCGCCATCACGGTCAACCTGTTCGGAAAGCCTTTCGCCGCTTCGATTGCCGCCGCAGAACTTGCCCGGGCTTCGGGTTGCTCGTTGCTGCCGGTCTATATTCCATGGGAAAACCGAGCTTATTCGGCGCATATGCTGCCACCGGTTCCCTATACACGCGCGGCTTTGCGAGACCGCTCGGCTCGCCAGGAACTCACCGGCCAAATTATGCGGACTTTCGAACCCATCATACGGCAGTATATTGACCAATGGTACCATTTTGTGCCGGTCTGGAGCGACGATGCAAAGCCACCTGGAACGCAACAACGCTGAACTCAATTGATGGGCGCCTTGGAACTTCCAACCATTCACTTATGAAACCATTTGGCCTGATGTTTCTGCTTGCACTGGGACTTGTCCCCACACAGACCGCCTGGGCTGCCGATTTGAATCGGGAAGTCCCCTCATGGCTCGAGGCGCAAACCAATGTCCAGTCGTGGTCCGCCGATTTTGTCCAAACGCGGAGCTTGAAATCATTGACCAAACCGCTGAAGGCAAGCGGCCACGTCTGGTTTGCGGCTCCCAACAAGTTTCGCTGGGAATTGGGAACGCCGCCGCAAACCATCGCAGTCCGCGGCACTGATCAGATGCAAGTCATTTATCCGCGGCTCAAACGGATCGAACGCTTTAACCTGTCCGGCAATGCGGCGGGCCCATGGAAAGATGCGCTGGCGCTGCTGGAAGCAGGGTTTCCTCGGAGCGCCGAGGAACTGCGTGCTCAGTACAACATACTCGACCAGCAGCAAGAGGGTTCACGGGTCCGCTTGACGCTGCAGCCCAAATCAGCGGCCGCCCGCCGCATGATGCCGCAAATTAAAATCGAATTTGATTCCAAGGATTATCTCTTGCGCGCGACTGAGCTCGAGTTCGCCGACGGCTCATCAATGCGGAATGACTTCTCCAATGCAGTGATCAATCCTCCCGTGAGCCAGGACATGTTTTCACCCCCGGTTCCGCCGGATTACACAGTAGTAGAACCATTGAAGAAATAGGCCTGAGTTTGTATGGACCGGCTTTTGAGCGAAGCATTGTTCCGGCTGCCGCACGGGAAAGAATTTCGTTTTGTGGACCGATTGGTGAGGCTGGATCCAGGCAAAACCGGCGCCGGCGAATATCTCGTAAGAGGGGATGAGCCGTTTCTGCGCGGCCATTTTCCCGCAGAACCTATCATGCCGGGAGTGCTCCTCGTGGAAGCCGCCGCTCAACTGGCAGGTGTCGTGGCCCAATCTGATCCGGCTATTCCGCCTTTGGCCGGGCTCAAGCTGGCGGCAATTCGGGCCGCCAAAATTACCGGCACGGCAAAGCCCGGAGAGTTGGTGAAACTCGAAGCGCGCATTACAGCCCGGCTGGGTGGCGTCATTCAAGCGAGCGTGGCTGGGTTCGTCAGCGATCAACCCGTGCTTCGAGGCGAGATAACTTTGAG
>DATGLT010000146.1:0-18483 GCA_035294005.1 Verrucomicrobiia bacterium | reverse complement strand
GGCCCCCGCTCTTCTTCGTTTTCAATCGATTAGGGTAACCGCATTTTTGAGGCAACCGGAGCAACTTCCGGCCGGCTTCGGGTAACACCTATTTTTGAGGCACGGCGACGGAGCCGGTTCACGCCCGGTCAGGCCAGGCCGTATCCACTCGCTGCATCGCGGCCGATCGCCTCGGCTGCGAACAAACGGAGGTCGATGGTTTGTCCCAAGGTAGCGCCGTTACCCAGCTTCTCGCCCTGGAGCAGGCTTCGTTCAGCGGCTTCCAGGATCAGCGTGGCGTAGAGGCCGACCTGAATCGGGCCGAGCGCGGTGTCGAGTTCCGCGTCGCTCATTCGGCCGTGGCGCCGCGCCAATATGCGTTCGTACAGCCTGCCGGGACTGGAAATGCCGTAGCCGGTCACACGATTGCCCTGCTCGAAGTTCCGGAACAGCGGGTTGATCTGGGTTACGCCCTCGCTGTGAATTTCCACAAGGCCCGGCATATCCAGGGCCAGGTCCAGCAATCCTTCCGAACAGATGAGCCTGCCGGATTGCACGGTTGTGGACCATGCCGTATTGGGCAGAGCCCATCCTGTCAGGATGTGTGCCGTCGCGCCGGTCTCGAAAGTGATCTCCGTGTCAACAAGGTCATACCCGTTGACGGCGATCGGCTTGAGAACCGGCAATTTGTGGGCATACCCGATCGCGCGCACTCGAATCGGCATCAAATTCACGATGTGCATCAGCGCATCCGCCATGTGCACCGTAAGGAAAGAAATCGGCGAGTTCTTTTCCGCATAATCGCTGCTGGCGAAAAACCGCGGTCGATGGTTCGGATCGGCGACCAGCAGTTTGTCGAGCATGTAAAAAACAGCGGCCTGTAACTGGCCGTATCGGCCTGTTTGATAGCGAGCGGCGGCTTCTTTGATGCGGGGATCTTCGCGCTTGTGGAAGTCGGTCCCAAGGAACCGGCGCGCATTTCTTGCCGCCTCAATCATTTTGTGGACGTCCTGGAGGGTCGAAGCAGCCGGCTTTGGAACCACGACGTCCAACCCGGCGCTCAGGGCTTCAACGGCGGGCGCGCAGTGAAGGTGGTCCGGAGTGTTGATCTGGACCGCATCGAGGTTCACGGCTTTGATCATTTCGCCCAACGACGCGAACCGGCGGTTGGCCGGCAGCGATGCCAGGTCACCAAACCAGTCTCTACGCGATTCGCTGGGCGCTGCCACAGCCGTTATTTCCAGCAAATCCGAGAAATCGCTCCGGAAATACAGGTGCTGGTAGATCTCACGAACGACAGCCCCAACTCCAACGACTCCGACTCGCAATTTCCTTTGTTTGATCACAGCTTGGCAAGGGTCCCTGTTTGCAAGAGCAAAAAGACCGCCAGAAACTCTGCGGCGGAACGAATCTCTTCAATGTCAATTTGTTCGCGGTCGGAATGCGCATGAACCAATTGTCCGGGCCCAAACGTCAGAACCGGCATGCCCGGATATTCTGTCGCAAACAAACGCGCATCGCATGAAACGGTCCATCCCAGGACGGGTCCGTTCGGCGGCAGTCCGCAAATCCTGCCGGCTTGCAGGGCGCGGTTCATCGATGGCGAATGAGGGTCACCGTCGAATGCGACATTGTGAAGTTTCTCGTAAGTTACCTTCACCATCCTGGCCGCCGTGCCGCTATGGCCCGTGCGGCGCAAATACGTCTCGGCGCCGCGTTGCGCCGCATGTTCCAATCGGGCCATAACCTCCGCGATCGAGTGCGTGGGTACGAATCCTTGCCCGCCTTCGAGCACCAATGAAGGCGCATTGGCGTTCGGTTCCTCTCCCAGTGCCAGCGTCATTTGGCCTGGGGCCTTTTCGATTTTTGCCTTTGAATAAAGCAGGCTTCGGACAAGGAACGCCGTCTTGGTTATCGCACCGTCCCGTTCCCGAATCGATCCCATGTGACCCGTCGCGCCGAACACATCAATGACAAATCGCTTGCCCGACCTGCGCACTTTATAATGATGCGCTACCATCGGTTTCCCGGTGGCCGGGTCCAACGCTTTCGTCTTGTCCCCATACAACCCGACGTAGGCCGCTAATCCCGCGTTGAGACAATCTTTCACAAGGGCTGCCGTCGGTTTGCCTGCTGGCTTAGGGAAACCTATGGAAAACGTGACCTTGCCGCAAATCCGGCTCGGGTGCTCTCCGTAAGGACCGATGATGCCGTGACAAGTCTGCACGGGCCGCTGGGGAAACAGGTCGTGACGACTCTCAGCCCGGATCGCTTCGCCTTCTTTTTCCAGCTCTTCGATGATGAAAGCGGACATCTCAAAGGCCGAAGTCTTTCCCTCGGGCGTGAACTCCGCCCGATACCACACAGCCCCGCGATTAGCCGGATGCACTTTCAAACCTGTGCATTCGCTCACCAGGACTGAGTCGTAGAGCCCTCTCAGGTCGCGATCGATTGCCAGCGATAATGTGCCGTTGCCACCGGTTTCTTCCTCAACCACGAACATTGCAAGCACGTTCCTGTTCAAACGAACGCCCGTCTTCGACAATGCGGCAGAAAGTATCTTGAGCGCCGCCACGATTCCCACAACAGGTCCTTTGTCATCGCAGGTCCCGCGTCCAAACACCGTTCCTCCTTGCACCGCAGGAGGGAAGTAGGGGGCCACGACGTCCAAGTGCGCGTTCAACGCAATCGAACAACCGCTTTTGAACGCATTCGTGCCGGGCAGCACAAAAACCAGGTTGGCCCGCCCACGATAAACCTCTTCCAAAGGCAATCCCTCGGGCCGGTTCGCGGTTTTTGTAAAATGTAAAAGCGAAAAATTAGTGTGCGATCGAATTGCCGGGTTAATGGCTTTGCGTTCAATCCGCCCGCCCACAAATTGAAACGATCCGAGTTCGCGCTCCAGGATCCTGAAACACTGCTCCTCGGCGGCGCGCATCTTCGACACGTCCGGGTTCGGGGTGGTATCAATCCGGCAAAGCTCGCAAACAAGGTCTCGCAGGTACTTCTTGAATCCAGCGCTCCTGGTTTGTGCGAAGATTTCGCGACGCAGTCGCCGTGCTGTTGAGTTCTTCAAAGTCGCCGCCACTGATTTGCTCAGCGGCGGGCCGGCGTGCTTCGATTCGCGCCGCGTGCTGGTTCGACTTGTATGACCGGACACTTTGCGTAGCGTACCAATTCAGTTTGCGGAGTCAATTGGAACGGGCTTCGAGCATGCTTCGAGCAAGATTCGAGCGAACTGGGAAGGCCTGCTTGTTTTAACCTATTTCCTAAATTAATCTCTGGCCTCACGCGCTGGCCAGCGCCAGGGCAGCAATATTCCGATGCGCAAAGAATTCGCAACCAAGCCATGCCTCGTCCCGCGAGTGGAAACGGCCTATCGCAGGATCGTGACGCCAATCCCACATCCTGAATCGGTGAGCACTCTCGAGAAATTGATGCGTTACGAGCCACAATCGATGCGCGGCCAGCCGCCGATCGTGTGGGACCGAGCCGAAGATATTTTCGTCCACGACAAGCACGGCAACCAATGGCTGGATTGGACTTCCGGCGTTCTTGTTGCAAATGCCGGCCACGGAGCGCCTGAGGTCAAGCGGGCGATTGTCGACCAGGTCCAGAGCGGGTTGTTGCACAACTACTGTTTCCCGAGCGAAGAACGGGCCGCTTTGGTTGAGGCTCTGGCGGGCCTGGCTCCGCGCGGCCTCGAAAAAGTGTTTCTTTTGACAACCGGTTCCGAGGCGACTGAATGCGCGTTAAAATTGGCACGGGCCCATGGAATCCGGACGCTTGGTGAAAAAAAGATTGGGTTTGTAGGGTTTGAGCGCGGTTTTCACGGGCGGACCTTGGGCGCGCAGCAGGCCGGCGGCATGGCTGGACAGAAGTCGTGGATCGTGAATCTTGACCCGGCAATTCTCAACGCGCCGTTTCCAGACGGATACTGGCAGGAGGACACGCGGTTCGAGGTTTTCGAAGAGTTCATCGTTCGAGCCGGGTTCAAGCCGGAGCATATTGCGGGCGTCCTGATGGAATCCTACCAGGGTGTCGGTCCCGACTTCGCCCCACTCGAGTATGTTCAACGCCTGGCCGAGTGGTGCCGAACCCATCACGCGCTGTTCATTTTCGACGAAGTCCAGTCTGGCTTTGGGCGCACCGGCCGCTTTTGGGGTTTCGAACATTATGGGGTTGTTCCTGATGTGATTTGTTGCGGTAAAGGCATCACCAGTTCCTTGCCGCTCTCGGCGGTGATTGGCCGGGCCGAGATCATGGACCAATTCTCTCCAGGTTCAATGACCAGCACCCATACCGGGAACCCGGTGTGTTGCGCGGCCGCGCTGGCGAACATCAAAAAGATTCTTGCCGAGAATCTCGTTGCCAATGCCGCAGCGCTCGGTCCGATGCTCCTGGAAGGCTTGCTTGAGATTCAAAAAAGACACAGTGACGTGGTCGGACGCGTGACTGCCCGCGGTCTTGTGGGAGGCTTGCAGGTCGTAAAAGCCGGTGGCAAGGAACCTGACCACGATCTGGCGCACGCGATCATTGAACGCTGTTTTCAAAAAGGCTTGCTCCTGTTCGCCCCGGTGGGCGCCTGGGGTCAGACCGTCAAAATCGCTCCGCCATTGACGACCCCGCGTGAGGCTTTACTAGAGGGGCTCAGTGTGCTGTCCGAGGCGCTCGATGAAGTAAGCCTCGCGCTTGCCTGATCCCGAACCCGGAGGGTTCGCAGCGAGTAGCCGTGGGTCAGGCGACCTGGTCGCCTGACCCACGGAACCGCACCAAAATATTTATATGCATCCCGCCAGGGATGCCAGCGTTCACGGCAAAATCCCAGTTGCGGGTGATGATTGAAATTTTCGGCGGCGCCCCGTGGCGTTCGCATTTTGCTAGCACCCGTTCCGGGTGCGGCTGATTTTTGGGGGCATTACCGGGCGTCTCAGCTGTGCTGCGACGCCCGGCTACCGGCTGTGAACCCTGCGGGTTCACTCGAGTTCATGCTGAACTGGGTTGGAACACGTTGACCCACGCCCAATCAATCCGTCTCGCGTAAACGGGCCTCCGCGAGGTCTATGTCGCGCTGAATCCTGCGCATCACTTCATCATTGATCACCCACTCGTTTCGCAGGTTCAGGATGGTGTTTCGTTCCACTTTGAGCGCCTCGCGTGAGACCTGCTCGTACTCGGCGGGGAACAGGCCCTTTGAATTGGCTTCGCTCGACTCTTGCGCACTTTCCAACTCCCGGATGCGATCTTCGTACTCGTCCCTGATCCGATCGATGATTTTCTGCGGCATGCCATCTGATTTGGCGATCTCGTCGATCCGGGCCAGCGCGGCCTGGTTGGCCTTGAGTCGGGCCGTAATCTCCTCCTGCTGCGCCACGTTGTCGCCCGTGACCTTCAGTCCCTTGATTATTAAAGGCAGACTCAATCCTTGGACTACCAGGGTCGAGAGTATCATTACGAACGTCAGAAACAGGATCAGGTCTCTTCCCGGAAACTGCGCCCCCGCTTCCGTGGTGAGCGGCAAGGCCAACGCTGCCGCCAGCGACACGACCCCGCGCATGCCCGTCCATGCGACAACGGTTACGTGCCGCCACGATGGATACGGGTCGCGAGCACGAATGCCTTTGAACAACAAGCGAGGCAGGTAAGTAGCCGGAAAGACCCACGCGATGCGCACCAGGATCGCCGCCAGGCTCATGATCAGCGCGTAGGATACGAGCTGCCCGACAGGACGCGCTCCGAGCCCATGCAGCACTTGAGGCAGTTGCAGGCCAATCAAAACAAAAATGAAACCGTTGAGTAAAAACTCGATCATGTGCCAGACCGGCCCCGCCTGCAAACGGGTCCGCGCCGTCATGAACTCGGGCGCGTGCCAGCCGTGATGCAGGCCGGCCACAACCACGGCCAGCACCCCGGAGACCCCCAGTTGCTCGGCCGGCAAATACGCGGCAAACGGCGTCAATAGCGACAGCGTGATTTCGATCGGCGGATCGTTGATCCGCTTTTGGATCGCCGCGAAAACGTATCCCACCACCAACCCAATCGCGATACCACCGACTCCAACCAGGAAAAAGTTCCCCACGACTTTGCCCCAGGACAACGACCCCGTTAGAACGGCCGCGGCTGCGAAACGATAGGCCACCAACGCCGTCGCATCGTTGACCAGGCTCTCGCCGTCGAGCACCGTTACAATCCTTTGCGGTACGCGCAAACGCTGGGTAATCGCTGTCGCTGCAATCGCGTCCGGCGGGGAGATAATCGCGCCCAGGACCAGGCCCGCGGCCAGCGAAAAATCCGGTATGAGCCAATGCGCTAAAAACCCGATCACCACGGTCGTGAACAGCACTAATCCAACCGCCAATAACAGGATCGGCCGGAGATTGGCTTGAAAATCCCTCCACGACGTAAACAAGGCCGCCGGGTAGATTAGCAACGGCAGGAAGATCAGAAAAACAAGGTCTGGAGCCAATCGGACCTGAGGCATCCCAGGTATCAGGCCCAGCAGCAGTCCGCCAATAACCTGGATTATAGGCAAGGGGACCGGCAACCTGCGCCCAAACAGCGTCAAGCCCGCCACCGCCACCAGCAGGCTCAACACCAATTCCAGGATCCTCATCATGCCACGAGGACTCTAGAACCGAGTCGGCGATTTGCAAACGGGGTGGGCAGCAGAAAACTCGGTTTCCTCGCACCCTTCCGGTTCAGTATCTTTTGCTTGTGATCACTTTGATAATTGCGACTCGAAACCCGCACAAGGTCGACGAAATCCGCGCCATTCTTGGCACTCAGTTTGAATGCTTATCGCTTAACGCATTTCCAGGGGCGCCGGAAGTGGTCGAAGACTCCGGCACCTTCGCCGGCAATGCCACCAAAAAGGCCGTTCAACTCGCAAAATGGATCTCCCGTCAAAAAACGCTCAAAACGGCTTCCGGATCTGTCGGCCAGATCTTTGTTTTAGCCGATGATTCCGGCCTTGAAGTCGATGCCCTGGGCGGTGCTCCAGGCGTTCACTCGGCTCGGTTCGCCGCCCTCGACACCGGAAAGCAGGGCAATTCCTCCGCCCAGGAGAACAACTCCAAGCTCTTGCGATTGCTGGCCAATGTCCCTGCCGAGTCCCGAACGGCGCGCTTCAAATGCGTCCTGGCGTTGACGCCTGTGCTCCCGCCGGAACCCATCTCAAGCTCGCCCGCGTGTTCCGCCGACGAATTTGAATTTAACACCCGGCTCTTTGAAGGAGCCTGCGAAGGCCGCATCGGCTTCGAATTGCGTGGTTCCGGCGGCTTTGGCTACGACCCTTTGTTTTTTCCCGAACGGCACGACAAAACTTTCGGCGAGTTAACCGACACGGAAAAGAATCGCCTCAGCCACAGAGCCCGCGCCCTGGCGGGGCTCGTACAAGCTTTTAACCTCCGGCCTAAAGTGACCGGGCCATGAGCGCAACCGCGCGGCTTTGTTCCCAAGGGTCGAGTTTTACTCGGGTCGAGATCCCTGGTACTTTCAGGTGTCGACGGCCCGGTAAAAATTCACAAGCGCGCGTTGACGTGTATTACGAGCATGAGTTTGAGAACTGTTTCCATGGCCGCCATAGCCGGTTGCTGCGTCATAGCGGCGCCGTTGGCTTACTCCCAGACCAATGGCATCTTCGCCGATTTTACGACCAGCATGGGGAATTTCACCTGCCAGCTAAGCTATTCGAATTCTCCCATGGCCGTCGCAAACTTCATGGGGCTGGCAACCGGCGGACGTGCATGGCTGGATTTGCCTTCGGGAGAAATGCGGCATACGCCCTTTTACGATGGCCTCACCTTTCATCGGGTGATCGCCGGCTTTATGAACCAGGGCGGCTCCCCCAACGGGCACGGAACGGATGACCCCGGCTATGCGTTTGTGGACCAGTTCAGCCCTTTGTTGAATTTTAACGACCCCTGGGTCCTTGCAATGGCCAACTCGGGTCCAAACTCCAACGGTTCGCAATTCTTCGTTACTGTCGCCCCATTCGCCAGCGGCAACAACATCTATGTAATTCTCGGGGGTGTCATTTCAGGCACGAACGTCGTTTCTGCCATCAATCGCGTCGCCACAGATCCCAACAACAAACCGCTCACCAACGTTGTCATTCAGCACATCGCCATCCGTAGAGTCGGGCTGGCTGCCCAGGCCTTCGATATCAATGCCCAGGGTCTCCCGATTGTCACCAACCTTGTTCTCAAGCTTGACGAAGGTTCGGGCAAAGCTTCGCTCACCTATAGCAATCGCCTCTTCTGCGACAATCGGCTCTATTCCTCGACCGACCTCTCCTCCTGGGCCTCCAACATGCTGGGCGTCGAAATTGCCGCTCCCTTCGGCAATACCGTTCAAGTAACCTCCGACGCACCGCAACAGTTCTTTCGCATCGCACAGATCCAATACCCTTCATCCACGTTCGCCCCAAAAGACCTGCTCGGCCGAACACTGACGTTGATCTTCACCGGCGTCGGCACCAACACCGTCGTCTTCGACAAGGCCGGCGGTGGCACGTACAATTTTCCCCCGGTCAGTCCCGGAACTGTTGCGAGCTATAGCTGGACCCAGGATGTCTATCGCGGTGCGCTTTGGCCCATCAAGTACTCCGGGCTAAATGACATGACCTTGCTCTTGAATTTTACCAACGCAACCGGCGGTTCCTTCAGCGGAACTGTTTACAACGCGTCGCCTTTCCCGGTTTCCGGCGCGTTCAGTTTAAAATAACGCCGTTCCGTCTGGGGGTAATCACGCCACGTTGCGATGACGGGGCTCCCGGCGGCTGGCGAGCGTTTTGTCTTGTAATCCTTCGCTTGGGCTGGTCTTATACCGCCGTTCCCGACTAACGAAGCGCGCCGCGATTTGGACCCGGCGCGTCAGGCTGACGCAAATTGGCCCATGCTCGCGGAGGCCTGAATTGGTTTGTCGGTTCAGAAACCAGAGACGAGATCATGAACGCCTGGACTACTTCTGCTTCCGTTTGTGTTATCGCAACCGTCCTTGCCGCCAGTTCGGCCCTGGCCGGAAGCCTTGCCCGAGGTTTTGTTGGCCTGCCGGCGCACATAGAACCCAACATCGGACAGGCGGACCCAGCAGTGCAGTTTCTGGCCCGGGGTCCGCGCGGTAATCTTTTTCTGACGCGCAACAAAGCCTGGCTGACGTTCCCGAGCCACCAAAGCCGTGCCCAGCAATCCGGTTTGGGGCTGACGTTTGCCGGTGGAAACTTCACTTCACAGCCGGAACCCTCTGGCGAACTACCCGGCAAGGCCAATTACTTCTTTGGAGCAGAAACCGCTGGCTGGCTCACGAACATTCCCACGTTTAGTCGCGTTCGGTATCGCGGAATATACCCAGGCGTGGATGCGGTTTTCTACGCGAACGCCGAGTCCCTTGAGTATGATTTGATTCTTCAACCCGGTGTCGATCCGGGTGTGATTCTGCTGCAATTTGAAGGGGCCGACAAAATCACGCTCGATGCGGATGGCGACCTGGAAATTCAGGTGGGAAAACTTTCAATCCGGCAGCCCAAACCCACCGTTTACCAGGAAATATTGGGGCAACGAAGAGGGCTTACGGGCAGGTATCAGCTGCATTCCGGAATGCAAGTAGGGATTTGGATTGCCGATTACGACGCATCTCAGCCGATTGTCATTGATCCCGTGCTGAACTACTCCGCCACCCTCGGCGGCACCGGTGTGAACAATGCCTTGGCGGTTGCGGTGGACCCTGACGGGAACGTCTATGTCACTGGCAACACGGCAGCCAATAATTTCCCCACCAAGGGCGCTTACCAAGCCACCTTCGCCGGCGACCAAGACGCCTTCGTCACCAAGTTGGACACCAACGGCGTGATTGTTTATTCCACGTACCTCGGCGGCGGGATTCTCAACAACATCAATCAAGGCAGCTCCGGTCAGGCGATCGCCGTAGACGGTTCGGGCGACGCCTTCATCGCGGGGTGGACGCAAGTGACGAATTTTCCGGTGAAGAATGCGTTGCAAGCCACCAACTCTGGGAACGCGGATGCTTTCGTTGCCGAATTGAACCCGTCGGGCAACGGCTTGGTTTTCTCGACGTACCTCGGCGGCAATGGAATGGATGTGGCCAACGGGATAGGCCTGGATACTAATGCGAACATCCTAATTACCGGCTACACCGAGTCTACCAATCTACCCATGGTCGCAGCCTCGCAGCCTGTTTACGCCGGCAACGGCGACGCCTTTGTCGCCAAACTTGGCACTGATGGCAAACAGCTGATTTATTCCACCTACCTCGGCGGGTCGGATTCGGAAAACAACGCCGGTTCCGGGCTATTGGGTTTTCCGACGACTATTTTGCCGCTACATGGCGGAGCCATCACCGTCGATTTGGACGGCAACGCTTATGTTACCGGGTGGACATTTTCGACAAATTTTCCAACGCTGAACCCGATTCAACCGACCAACAATTCCAGCTCCCCGATGTACAACCCCGTGGCGTTTGTTACGAAAATCGGCTCGCACGGAAACCTCCTTTATTCCACCTATTTCGGTGGCAAAGCGGTCTCTTACGGATCGGTTTATGGTCGTGCCATCGGAGTGAATATCAACGATGGCGCGATTTATGTCGCAGGCTCCGCCTCTGTGCCGAACCTGCCGATCACCAGTGCGCTCCAGTCGTACGGCGGTGCGGCCAACGCTCAGACGGGCGACGGTTTTATCGCTGCGTTCGATTCCACCGGGAAGAACCTGATTTATTGCACCTATTTGGGAGGCACCGGCGACGAACAGATTAATGGCCTGGCCGTGCGCCCTGACGATGGCGCCTTGGCCCTGATCGGTTCCACGAGCTCGGCCGATTTTCCTTTGACCAATGCGTTTCAGGTCAACGGCAAACAAGGGCTGTTCAACTCAACGAACGGCGCGGCGAATTGGAGCACTCCGACTCCTGCTTTGAGCGGCAGCACTTCGGTCTATGCCATTCTGGCAGATCCATTCGACTCGGCAGTGGTTTACACCGTTACCGCGAACGGCTTCTTCAAAAGCTTGGATGGTGGCGCAACCTGGGCTGCCGCCTCTTCGGGCCTGGGCTACTTTTCGGCCCCTTTTTACGGACAGGGAAACAACGAGCTGGCTGCGGACCCGCTGCACCCGGGTGTTATTTACATCGGCTGCTATGATGGTGTGTTTAAGACCACCAACGGCGCGGCGAGCTGGTTTTCCGCAGGCCCTGGCCTGCCCACAAACCCTGATGTTCAAGCCATAGCTGTGGATCCCCAAAAACCCTCCACAATTTACGCCGGCCTGTACCACGGCCTCTACAAAAGCACCGACGGCGGGAACACCTTGAGTGTTGCGACTAATGGGTTGAATAACTTCAACGTTACCGCCTTGGTGGTCGACCCGTTGAACTCGTCGAACGTTCTCGTCGGTGTTCAGAACTTTAACAACACCTGCCTCTTCAAAAGCCGCGACGCCGGCGCCACTTGGGCTGCTGTTAATACGATGCCTGCAGATGCTTTCGGCGAACATACGATCGTGGCATTCGCGCCTTATCGCTCCGCCATTTACGCCATCGTAGGGAACATCGTTGAGGATGCTAACCTGGAGATCAGCACCAATGGGGGCGCTACCTGGTCCTCTCAGTTCATCGCTCAAGGCCTCCAATTCACAACCCTGGCAGTCGGTGCGCCCTCCGTATCCAGCCCAGCTTTGAGCATTGCCTTTTCCGGAGCCAATGACGTTCTTTCCTGGCCCGCCGCATTCGCAAGTTATGCTCTGCAGTTTTCACCATCCCTGAGTTCGCCCAACTGGCGGCCGGTGTCGAGCGGAGGAGTCACTTCCGTCACGAATCCGGCCACGGGAGCACAAGGTTTTTACCGGCTTGTCGGCACGAATTCCAATTCATCCTCGGCTCCGACGCTGTACCTTGGAACTGACGCCGTGAGTGGGCAGGGAGTGCTCAAAAGCGTGGATGGCGGAATCAACTGGAACCCGGTTGGCTTTCCCGGAGTCAACGTCTCGGCTCTGGCAGTAGATTCGTCGAACCCCTCGCTGGTTTACGCGGGTCTTAACGGGAAAAATACTGCGTTTGCGGCGACGCTCGATCCCGCCGGCCACCTGAGTTTCGCGACTTTCCTCGGCGGCAGTGGAAATGACTCGGGCAATGCTATCGCGTTGCTGGATGAAGTCGCAGTTGCCGGTGTTGGCGTCACAACCTCGACGGACTTCCCCACCAATGCGGTGTCCGCAGCCGTGGTCCCGGCGAAATTACAGCCGAGGAAAGGCGGGCCCAGGCTCAAGGACAGCGATGCTGACCAGGAAGCGGCGGATACATTCCTATTCATTCTTGCGGGGGTCTTCCCATGCCCTGAAGATCAACTGCTCAACATCGATCTTAAAGTAGGGCAGCAATATAATTTTTATCCAGTGGAGGACGGCGTGACGGTCAACAGTCGCACCGGAAGCTTGCCTGCCGGAATAAAGCCCTTCCTATCTGGTCTAACCGGGACACCTACGGCTGCAGGCTCATACACCTACGTGGTCAATTTCAATTCGGGCCAATGCAATTGGAAGGTTACTTTCAACTTCAATGTTACCAATTGATGTCCATCCAGACAAAGGCCGAAACCATAAAACGCCTCCGTGAACAAGACTTCAGACATCCATTCCCCGAGTCCTCAGCTTAGTCCTGGATCAGTCGGAAGTATTGGATGGTGCCGGGGGTCCGGTTGGTGGCGGCGTTCTGCCCGTTGATCGACGCATCGGCGGAAACTGTCGTCCACACGGGTGCGGTTATGTTGGTTGTGGATTGCAGTTTCAAGCCAATAACATTGTTTGGCCATTGCACAACAAGGTTCCGATGATCGACGCTGATGGCAGGCTGTAGCGGCACGCTCGGCACTGAGAAGCTGAATACCGTGCCGTTTCCCGAGGCCCCGCCCCTGGTGGTCGTCCCATAAAAGGTGTTGCCCGCCAGAACCATTTTTTGGTTCGGGAAAGCCCCGCCCAACGGAGTATCGGTGAGCCCATCGCTGAAGTTATAAATGGTCTGGTAACCGGTCCCGTCAACGTTGACCTGGAAGATGGCGCCCCAGCCCCAACCACCCGCGAACGTAGAACTGAATACTTTGTTGCCTGACAAAATTAGATCGGCTTCCGGACTAGCTCCATCATAGTTGGCAATCATCGCGGTAAAGTCGTGGAGCACTTGAAAGCCAGTACCGTCGGTGTTCAAGGCAAACACCGTTCCGCAGTTGCATTGCCCGGTGCCTCCACCTGCCGCCGTCCCAAATAGCCGGTCCCCGGCCAACGCCAGGCCGCCATGCAAACTCCAACCATCCGCAATGAAGGCGAAAGGGTGTAAAACCTGGAATCCGCTGCCGTCCGTATCAACCCGAAACACACCGGAAGCGGTTCCGAACAGTGTGTTACTCGATAACAGCAAGGGAGCCTGGGGGTGAACCCCTTCGGTTGCTTGCAAACCGTGCACGATTCTGAACCCGGTCCCGTCCGTATTGACGCTGAAAATCGTGCCATAGCCCAGGTTTTGGTCCGACGTGGTTCCAAACAAAGTGTTCCCGGATAGTGTTAAACCCGCCAAGGGATAAGCACCGTCCGTCGAAGAAACCCCGGCGAAATGGTGCAGCACGGCGAAGCCGGTTCCGTCAATGCCGACCTTGAAGATCGTTCCATAACCGTAGCTCCCGCCAGAGTTTGCCGTCCCATAGAGGTTGGTTCCCGACAAGACCAATGGAGCCTGCGGTTGGGCGCCGTCGTCCGACGTCGAAGTAAAGCTATGGAGCATTTTGAAACCGGTTCCATCGGTTTTGATTGAGTAGACCGTTCCGTTGCTCGAGCCGCCGCCGTATGCAGCAGTTCCGTAAAGGGAGGTACCCGACAGGATTAATCCCGAGGGGGCCGCCCCGTCATCCCCGCCCGTAAAACCGTAAAGAGTCTTAAAAGTTTGCGCTTTTAGCGGATCGGAATTCACCAGAGTGACACAAAGCGTTAAACACGGAATGAATGAGGTCCGCAGCAAAGAGTTTACGTAAGTTTTGAAAACCTCGGAAGGGCGCTTCGGTTCGATAGCAGTTGAATGTCCGTTCATAATGTTAGTTCCTAAGCCTGGCTGGCACGATAACTCACACTTCAAAACTCGTCTGTAAGGGAAGCACGGATCTTTTTGTGCGTAATTTACGCACACGCACATGGAAATGGTTTGCCGCGCGAGAACACGCGCTGATAGCATTTGCGCCGAGCCTGACTTATGCGCAAATGGATCCTGAATCTTCATCTGTACGGCGGGCTGCTCTGCGCTCCTTATTTGATCATCTTCGGGTTCAGTTCCCTGCATTTTAACCATCAGTTCGGGTTTGTGGACAAAACAGGAGACGCCGTCTCGTGGCAGGCCCCGCTTCAAATGGAGGCCGGCGCCGATAACGATGCCACCGCCGAAGCCGTCCGAGATCATTTGGGCCTGTTCGGATGGCCGTTGCCGTGGGAAACAAAAAGGGATCCGGGCGGCAACCTGCAGTTCAAAATGGAACGCCCCGGGAAAACCTATACCGTGCAGGCCGATTTCAGGGCGCACGTGGCGCGAGTTGAGTCCCGCAGCAAGGGATTCTGGGCGGTGTTGAACTCGCTCCACGCACTGGGCCCGGTGCCCAATTCGCGTTTCGCCCCGTGGTGGTCGTATTACACCGAACTCTGCACCGCCTTTGTGGTCTTTGCGGCGGCCTCGGGAATTTATTTGTGGATGGCCTCCAAGCGCGAACGGCGGGCCGGGATGATTTCGCTGGTTTGCGCGCTGCTCTTTTCGTTGGGCCTGGTGGTTTACGTCATTGTCCGAGGGTAAAGGATATGTACGCGTTCTGGCGGCGAATACATTTGTTTACGGGCCTGGTGCTGCTGGTGTTCGTGCTGATGTATTTCGTGACCGGATATGTGATGGTTCATGAGAGATGGTTCGGAAAACGCTCTTCGAAAGACTCCTCACGAACCGAGGCCCTCGATTTGCCGCCGGGAATTTCTGATGCCGAACTGTCCCGGTATGTTCAGGCGACTTTCGACGTTCACGGCCAGGCCGGCGCGCCGGAACATCGCAAGGACGGCTCCATCCGGATTAACTATGTCTGCCCGGGCACTGCAGTCCAGGCGCTGATCGAACCGGCGGGCAAGCAGGTCACGATAAAGACGAAACAATATGGGTTTGCCGGCACGGCCAACGGCCTGCATCGCCTCAAAGGATATCATGGCGGCTGGACCTATTGGGTGTGGTCGCTCATGTACGACTCGGCGAGCGTCGCCCTAATCGTGTTCGCGATTACAGGTGTCATTCTATGGTATCAGTCCACAACGCGGCATCTGCCCGGCTGGCTCTGCCTGGCAGCGGGACTCGGCTTTACCATTGCGATGATTCTTTACCTCACCCTGAGCAAGTGAATTGTCAGGGCAGGGCGCAGCCTTGCCAAAATGCCTTGCCCGAGCGGATCGTTGGACCATTCGGCGCACCCCGAACCCCAAGGGTTGCATCTACCCGCCGTGGATCGCCACATCGCTCAATCTCTTGTCCAATTCTCCCCGGCTCAGTCCATTTACAGGTGAATGCACACAAAAATGCTTATGAAATGGATTACAAATCAAAGATACAAACAAACCCTTGTTGCCGTCGCCGCTAGCAGCCTGGCCAAATCGAAGTTGGCCAAACTCATCCAGCCTGGATTTGCTTTGGCCGTGTTGTTCGGCGTTTCGATGAGCAACCTTGGCGTTATACCGTTATACCAGCTTCCGCCGCGACATGGACGAACACAGGTTCGTTGCTGGTCCGTCAGGACTATTTGGCAAATGTTTTGCTGCCCAACGGCAAAATCCTGCTCATTGATCCCGCCGGCGCAAGCGCGGAGATTTATGACCCCGCAACGGGCATTTGGACAGCAACTGCCGGATTGAACGTCGCCCGGTTTGATTTCTCGACGACTTTGTTGGCTGACGGAAGGGTTGTGGTGGCGGGAGGTTGGAACAGCCAGTCCGAGTACCTCGCATCGGCAGAGATATACGATCCGCAAAGGGGCAGTGGACGACCACCGGTTCCGGCTTGAAAGACGCTGCTGCGGGACGTCCTGCGGGCCAGGTTGTTCGCGGGGACGACGGCGACGGGCTCCTTCTCAACGGCTTAAAGACAGACGGCGGGAATTTCCTGGTAGCTGGATCAGAAGTTCTGAATTACAGTTGGGCGACACTAGGTCTATGACGGAAGATCTCCATATCCAGGCAGTCGTAGCCGAAGCCGAAGAGGGCGAAGTGCTCGGACGGATTAACCTGTCAGGCGGCGTAATTACCTCGCTTGAAAGCGCCGGAGAGTTACGGACGGCCATTGGAGCGACTATGCCCAAGAAAAACTTCCGCCGCTTCAAAGTGTGGTTTCAGGATTACACCAAGGAACCAAGCTCCCTTTCAGAGAACGGTGCGTAAAATCGCGTGTTATATCGCTCGCCCAACCAGCGGACTGCAGCCAGGGCCGGGTTACCCGCTGGTTATCAATCAAACGTCATTGGCCCGGCCTGTCTGAGCCGCCACGTTGAACGACATGACAGCCGCCAGCAACATCCCGCTCCTTGCTGCATGCTTTGCCCTCTGTGGCTGCAACCCCTCGCAGCTCACCCTGGCTGGCGGCCCGTGGACGTATTCTGAGGTCAGCCGGACCAACTCGCCTGGCTCGGCTGTGGAGGCTGTCCTAATGTCAGGGGATGGTGGGGCGACAACTGCCACGGAGTATTACGTATATCTGGTCCCCGCCGGCCATCAAGTGAACCCGCGAAATGAGGGTGAAAATCACGCGTGCTTCACAGGCGACCATCTGAAAAGCCTAAAGCTGGAATGGCGAGGCTCACGCCTTTTAGAGATCCACTACGAGGAGGCTCGTATTCACCACTTCCAGAACATATGGGAGAACAGGGAAGTCAGCAATTTTCAATACGTCGTGGAACTTCGTCTTGCCCCCTCCAGCGCTGATGTCGGCCTGCCGCTGAAGGATCAGGTGTGGCAATGAACCCCAACTCGTCCAACCCGGCTGGTGCTGTGGACGCGTTGATGCGGCAGTCGTACCCAGCCAGTTCCGCGCAGACTCGAAACCGGGCTTTCCCTGCCAATTCAGGCTGCTTCCGCCGGGTCGTGCCACGTCAGCTTCCGATGACGCGCTTCGCCCTGGCAGCATGAATCGCGACACATTAGCACTTGGCAGCTATTGGACGCTATTCGTCGTCGCGCCTTTGGCCGCCTGCTTCTTCATTTTCGGGGCGGGCTATTGCTTGCCGGTTTTTTTCGCGCTTTGTTTGATTGGGGAACGTGGCTTTCGTCGTTGGAAGCGACTCTGGAAGGTTGAATAATGCTGGCGTCCGAAGGCAGAGTTTTTCTAAAACATGAGTTTCGCCAAACATGATGTTGCAGCTCACATTCGAGAGGCTTTTCGCGGAGTGACCCTTGGCAATGGGGTCGGCCTTCTCGAAGGGCAAGCTCTGGATGACTATGCCGACCAAGCCACGCGCGAGGCATATCGCGAGCAGGACGAAAAGGACGACTGGCAGCACATCCCACTAGGGGCCCTCAACCGCTGCCATAGCAGCCTGAGCTTCTTTGACGCAGAAGGCATGCGGTTTCACCTGCCCGCTTTCTTGCTCGCCGAGCTAAACGGCGACTTGGCTGTAAGCGTGGTCTATCATCTGAGTGAAGTCCCGGCTTACTCGGAGAACCAACTGGTCGCGCTGTCCGTAGAGCAGAGGAAGGCTGTTCGCAAGTTTCTACTTTTAGTCCGGGACATGCCAGACTACGAGTTCGAGCGGCCCCATATTGAACGAGCGTTGTTAGATTACTGGCTGAGCGAATAGACCTTGCAGTGACAGGCCGGTGATTGGGTGCCTGGCGAAGCGCGAAATTTGGTCGGCAGGGGTATGATTGGTTTCGTGTTTCGGGGGCGGCACTGCCGGAGCAAGCCCGGGCATGCGTCTGGACGATCTTTTTAGCCCGGCATCACCGGCTGCAGCGCGTCGAGTGGGCTGGTGACGCTCAACGCTTAGCCAAGTCTAACCAAGCCCCTTGGACGATAGTTCTCCAAGCCTGGCGAGACGGCGGCGAAACCGTGGTGACTTTCGGCTTGTAATGAACGACCCGGCGGGCGTAAGCTTCGTATGTATGGGAGTTGGGCAGAACAGCATATAAAAGCGCCCATCCCGTGGACCTTCACCTTCGCTCAACGACAGGTGTCGCAGATCCAAAGTTCGACGAGAGGATAAAATTATGCTGGCCGAGGCTCTGACCTTTTCATATTACAAAATCAACTGGCTCGAAATCGGGCTGACGGTGGTCATCCTGCTGTTTGTTGTTGTGGGATTTTTTTTCTGGCGAAAGGGGCGACTATGAGTGTTCTGGCTTTCCGGCTCAGCGCCGCGTCGAACCATTCCTCTGCAGCGAAACCGGCGACGAATCCCCAACGTCATGCTGTGGCCCTGCTTCGCCGGTTCGCTGACTGGAA
>DATGLT010000145.1:0-8305 GCA_035294005.1 Verrucomicrobiia bacterium | reverse complement strand
TTCGAAAAATGGGTTACAGCTCCGACCAATGGCTTTGAACTGGTCCTGGACTGTCCCTGGCCAATCACCTGGGCTTACTGGCTGCTCGGCGCAACGGTGATCTTGGGCTTTGCGGTGGCTAAACGGCCCGCTGTGCCCTGGTGGTTACTTTTGTTGCCCGCTTGCTGGCTCACCTGGCAGGCCATTTCGGGTTCGTTCAGCGTGGACCCGCAACTTTCCTGGCCCACGGTGGCCCATTTCGGCGCTTGTACGGCTTGTTTTTACCTTGGGGTTTTTTGTCTGCCACCGGCCGGCCGAATTCGCTGGATTTGGCCTGGCCTCTTCTGCGGATTGTTGGTGGTTATTGCTGTGGGGTGGGAACAACATTTCGGCGGCCTCGAACAGACTCGCCGATATTTCTTCACCTATCTTTACCCCCGCCTCAAACAGGTCCCGCCGGAATATATAAAGAAATTGTCCAGCCCGCGTATTTTCTCAACGTTATTCTATCCCAACGCGCTGGCGGGAGGACTTTTGTTGCTGCTTCCTCCTTGCCTGCAAGTGATTTGGCAGCAACACCGCCGTTTTACCCCGGGCGCTCGGTTCCTGCTGATTGCTCTGATCGGCGGGAGCGGCCTGGCCTGCCTTTTGTGGTCAGGCTCAAAGGGTGGATGGCTCCTCATGCTTTTGCTCGGTTTGCTTTGGATGCTCCGCCTCCCTTTCAGTCCTGTCCTTAAACGGTGCCTTGTCATTGCCATCCTCCTGGTTGGACTTGCCGGGTTTTTCCTACGCTACGCGGGTTTCTTCGAAAAAGGCGCGACGAGTGTCAGCGCCCGGTTTGATTACTGGCAGGCAGCAATTAAGACAACCCTCCAACATCCGTTCACAGGGTCCGGCCCAGGGACCTTCTCGATTGCTTACCAGCGGGTCAAGCGCCCTGAATCCGAGATGTCCCGCCTGGTCCATAATGATTACCTCGAACAGGCTTCCGATTCCGGGGTCCCCGGTTTCCTGCTCTACTCGGCTTTCATTATAGCCTCCGTGATTCTGACCTTTCCGCAGTCTGCAAGATCCTCCGGGACTATCCCCGGGCCCGGACCCAACCCGCGGGTTGCTGCCGATGAATCGAAAGCTTCCCCCGTGCCGCTTCCGCTCCGCTTTGCTATTTGGCTCGGCGTCCTCGGCTGGGCGCTTCAAAGTTTTGTTGAGTTCGGCTTGTATATTCCGGGCTTGGTTTGGCCCGCGCTCGCTTTCCTCGGATTTCTCGTAGGCGAGCAGTTTTCAAGGCCGACGGCCAAATAGCGGCATAGCCCAAGCCAGCCGTCGACCCTGAAAACCCATCGACAAGCAACTTCCTGCCCGGTATCTTCCTTTCCGGCATGAGAATCCTGTTCCTCAACGGGCCTAATCTCAATCTCCTTGGCCAGCGCGAACCTGGAATCTACGGCAATCGTTCCCTGAAGGACATTGAGTCCAGCGTCCGGGACTGCGCCGAAAAGCGGGGAGTCTCAATCGAGTTCCGCCAGTCAAATGACGAAGGACAGCTGGTCACCTGGATTCAACAAGCTGCTTCTGAATTCGGCGCCATTGTTCTAAATGCCGCTGCCTATACCCACACCAGCGTCGCCCTTCGCGATGCCATTGCCGCCGTGTCAGTGCCGACCATCGAGATTCACCTGTCCAACGTCCATGCGAGGGAACCTTTCCGTCGTGAATCCCTGATTGCCCCGGTTTGTGTAGGGCAAATAAGCGGTTTTGGGCCGTATTCGTATATTTTAGGGTTGGAAGCATCGGTTAACGTTATCGAAGCGCGAAAACAGCGGTAGCAACCCTTATTTTTCACTAATCTATCGCCATGTTAATGCTTGACCCGGCTCCCTACCGCGGCTTATCTTCATTGCAGAGTTTCTGCGGATCGGGCAGAGTCGAGTATTCGGCTGCTGCTTTTTTTGCTTATTTAAGGCCGAAATGGCCTCTTTTGGGAAACCTCTAACGATACAACTGTGGATATCAAAGACATTAAGGCCATTATTGATCTCATGAGGAAGAACTCCGTGTCGGAGTTCGAGCTGGAAAAGCAGGACTTCAAAATCCGGCTTAAAAGAGGAAGCAATGGAAGCACGACAAGCAGCACGTTCGAAGAAGCTCCTCTGGTCTACCCTCAAACCGTGACCTTGCCATCGGCTCCTGTCCCGCAATTAGGGATCAACGAGGTGGACATAAAGTCGCCCATGATCGGCACCTTTTATCGATCTCCTTCTCCTGAATCGGCCGCTTATGTCGAAGTTGGCACTGAAGTAAACCCCGACACTGTGGTGTGCATCATCGAGGCCATGAAGGTGATGAACGAAATCAAAGCCGAGGCTAAAGGAGTCATCACCCAGGTCATGGTGGAAAACGCCAAACCCGTCGAATTTGGGCAACCTTTGTTCAAGATTCGGCCCGGTTGAACGGATTCCTCATCAGGGTACTCATGGCATAACGACCGAACTTTCCCCCTCCAAAAACCCACATGTTCGAGAAAGTGCTGGTAGCAAACCGAGGCGAGATCGCTGTACGGATTATCCGAGCCTGCAAAGAGTTGAACATTCGCACAGTGGCCATCTATTCCGAGGCCGACGCGAATTCGATGCACGTTCAATTGGCGGACGAAGCGATTTGCATTGGCCGCGCTCCCGCTAGCGAAAGTTACCTGCGAATCGACCGCATCGTCAGCGCCGCCGAGATTGCTGATGTAGACGCTATCCATCCCGGTTACGGGTTCCTGGCTGAGAACGCCCATTTCGCCGATGTTTGCGAAAGCTGCAACATCCGGTTCATCGGCCCGAATTCGCGGGCGATGAATGCCTTGGAAGATAAAGCCGTCAGCCGCGCGTTGGCGCGAAAAGCGGGAGTTCCCACGCCGCCGGGATCGGACGGGGTGGTAGAGAACGAACAGGATGCGTTGGCGGTTGCCAAGCGGATCGGCTACCCGGTGATGATCAAAGCCATCGCTGGCGGCGGCGGCCGCGGCATGCGCGCCGCCCACAACGATATCTCCCTCATCAAAGGCTTCCATACCGCCCGAAGCGAGGCTGAAAAAGCCTTCGGCAACTCCGGGGTTTACATCGAAAAATTCATCGAAGACCCCCATCACGTCGAGTTCCAGATTCTGGGCGATAACCGCGGTCACATCATCCACCTGGGTGAACGGGATTGCTCAATTCAGCGCCGCAATCAAAAGGTGGTTGAAGAGTCGCCTTCGCCGCTGATTGAAAATAAGTTCAAGCGGTTGCGCGAAAAAATGGGCAAAGCCGCCATCCGCATTGCCGAGGAAGCCAACTATACCAACGCGGGAACCGTCGAGTTCATCGTGGACAATCACGGCAATTTTTATTTCCTGGAAATGAACAAGCGGATCCAGGTCGAGCATCCGGTTACCGAAGAGATTACCGGCATTGACCTGGTTCGCTACCAGATCATGCTCGCGATGGGTGAACCGCTCCGCCATTCCCAAAGCGACATCCAAATTAAAGGCCACGCCATCGAGTGCCGCATCAATGCCGAGGATCCTTTCGACGATTTCCGCCCCAGCCCAGGCAGTATAGTCATGTATTACCAACCCGGCGGCCGCGGTGTGCGCGTGGACAGCCACGCCTACGCCGGTTATACCATTCCTTCCGCTTACGATTCGATGATCGGAAAACTCATCACCTTCGGTAAAGACCGTCGCGAAGCAATGGACAAAATGAGCCGCGCCCTGGGCGAATACATGATCACCGGGGTTAAGACGACCATTTCCTTCCAGCAAGCGATTTTGCAGGACCCGAATTTCCGGCGCGGGGTTTATTCCACCAGCTTTATTGAACAGTTGCTGAGCGGCGCCCGCCGCGAACTCATTGAAGAAAAGGCCTGAGCGCCGTTTGGAATTGTGGGCGTCCCTGGCGAGAAATTGGCTCCGAACAGGGGTTAGGGGATTCACATTGGGCAAGCATTGCCTCATCTTCCCATTTGAATGAGCACGTCCTTCAAATCCAAGCCAACGGTGACGAGCTACGGGAATATCAAATTCCACAAGCTCAACACCAAGTCATGGGAATGGCGCGACGCGTACCATTGGTTGCTGACCTTGAACTGGCCCCAGTTCTCCGCGTTTGTGTTCGGGATGTACCTCGGCATCAACGTGCTCTTTTCCTTCTGCTACTTTCTCCGGCCCAATTGTATTGCCGGCGCCGAAAGGTGGTCCTGGGCAGGGTGCTTCTTCTTCAGCGTTGAGACGCTGGCGACCGTCGGTTACGGCCACATGTACCCGGAGACGACTTACGGCCATATCATCGCGACCATTGAAATCATGGTTGGGATGTTCGGACTGGCTATCATCACCGGTCTGATTTTCATTCGCTTTTCACGCCCGGTCGCCCGGATTGTTTTCAGCAACAGCCTTGTGCTGGCTCCGTTTGATGGTCAACCGGCTCTGATGTTTCGAGCCGCCAACCTCCGCGAACAGGCGATGGCCGAAGCCGAGTTTCGGCTGATGCTCATGCGCGATGAACCCACCAGGGAAGGGGAGCCGTTCCGTCGCTTTTATCCGCTCAAGCTCCAGTTTGACCGCCTGATCTCCTTTCCGGCGATCATCACGATCCGGCATATCATCGATGAGAGCAGTCCGTTGCACGGACTTTCCCTCGCGGATCTGGAGCGCAATGACTCGAGCTTCAGCGCCTCGATCGTGTGCATCGACACGGTGATCCCCGCTCCGGTCCAGACCCATCACGCCTATACCTGGCAGGACATCCGCCTGAATCATCGCTTTGTCGAAGTTTATAACCAGATTGACGACCACTCCCTGGCCGTTGACTACGGGCGAATCCACGTCACCGAACCGATTGGGCAGTCGAGAGTTGAGAATTGAGATTCCGGCAACGGAATCCTGCTGGAAATTGAGCCGAAAAGTGTAATAGCCCAACCCGGGGCCGCGGATTACTCTCTCTTGCGACGAGCCACACCACCCATGAACCATGAAACAGAGTAACCCAAATTGGAAAGAACCCGTCGATCCGAATCGTACCCGGGCCCTCAGAGCCCTGCAATGGGGGCCGGTCCTCTCAATAGCCCTGCTGATCGGGTTGGTTTTCCTGGTTGTCAGCGGCTTCTACACCGTGCCCGCCGATTCCGTGGGCGTTGTCCAGCGTTTCGGCAATTTCACCGAAACCACAGGCTCCGGCGGCCATTTCAAACTGCCGATGGGCATCGACACGGTCACGATTGTCCCAACCCTGCGGCAGTTGAAGCTCGAGTTTGGCTTTGGCACTGCCAACGCCACCAACCCTCACCAGAACAGCCCCGAACCGAACAAAGACAAGGATATGGTCACCGGCGACTTGAACTCCGTTCTAGTCGAATGGGTCGTCCAATATCGGATTGATGACCCCAAAACTTTCGTTTTTGAGACAGGTGATCCCGAGGACACGTTGCGCGCGGCAAGTGAGGCTGCCATGCGCGAAGTCATCGGGGACCGCACCGTGGATGAAGTTATCACCTTCGGCCGCGCCGAAATCGAGAGTGCGGTTACGCCTCTGATCCAGGAGTTGTCCAAGCGGTATAAACTCGGCATCTCCGTCAGCCTCGTGCAACTCAAGAACGTGGTGCCACCGGTGGAAGTCCAGGCCGCCTTCAATGACGTGAATAATGCGCAGCAGGAAAAAGAGCGGATGCTCAACCAGGCCACCGGCGAATACAACAAGGTGATTCCCAAAGCGGAGGGCGAAGCCAAAAAGACCATCTCGGAAGCCGAAGGCTACGCCAAGAAACGCATCAACGAGGCCCAAGGAAATGCCGAATATTTCACATCGCTTCTCAAGCAATACGTCAAAGCGCCGGAAGTCACGCGGCAGCGGCTGTACCTGGAGACCATGGCTGAAGTCCTGCCCCGAATGAGCCAAACCATCATTATCGACGAGAAGGCCAGCCAGCTCGTGCCGCTCCTTAACCTGGGCCGCGGCAATGCGGGCGCCGGCAGGAATTGAACTCAACCGCCACTCTTTCGCCCAAGCAATAATATGAATTCCACTCTTCAACGCCTGGTCACGATGGCAGTCGGTATCGTGGGAGCCATTGTGCTGCTGCTGGTCCTCAAGGCGGCGGTCAGCACCGCGTTCTACACCGTCGGACCCCAGGAAACAGTCCTGCTCACCCAATTCGGAAAAATTGTCGGCCGGCCCGTTACCAGGGCAGGCTTGCATATGAAAACGCCCTTTGTTGAAACGGTCCACCGGCTGGACCGGCGCATCCAGGAATGGGACGGCCAGGCTGTGCCCATGCCCACTGGCGATAAACTCTACACGCTGGTCGACAGCTTCGGCCGTTGGCGAATCAGTGATCCCATCCTCTACTTCACCCGAATGCGAGATACCCGCAGCGCGCTGTCCCGCATGGACGATATCATCGGCAGCGAAGTGCGCAATGCAGTCGCCAAACACGATCTGATCGAAATCGTGCGCACCGACAAAAACCGCAAGCCGGCCTTGGATCTAAACCTGGAGAGCGCCTCCCCGACCAATGACCTTGGTAAAAGCCAGGTCATAACGGGTAAGCTGCCGCCCATCCGGATCGGCCGCACCGCCATTGAACAGGAGGCTCTCACCAACGCCCAACCCAAGCTGGCGGAGGTCGGCATTGAACTCCTGGACGTCCGTATGATGCGCCTGAATTATAATAGCTCCGTTATCGACCAAATCAAAAGCCGCATGACGTCCGAACGCAAGCAGATCGCCGACCGTTACCGAGCCGAGGGAGAAGGCCGCGCCGCCGAAATCATGGGCAACAAAGAACGTGACCTGCAGGAGATCACCTCGGGCGCTTACAAAACCGCCGAAATCATCCGCGGCGAAGCAGATGCCCAGGCCGCCGAAATCTACGCCCAGGCATACAACCAGTCGCCCCAGGCAGTCGAGCTTTACGCCTTTCTAAAGACCCTCGAGACGTACCGCCGCAGCCTCACCAACAGCACTACCCTGATCCTTACAACCGAAAGCGAACTGTTCCGCGGCTTCAAATCGAGCGTAACCAAAAACGCCGCGCGCTAACGACCGTGCCAAACCAATGCGCAACGCTTAATAATACACGATCGCGTGTAAGTGGTATTGCGTCTAAATGATGAATGGCCTCGGACAAGCAAAGCGCGGCCTGGTGTTACGGGCGCAAAATGGTCTCCTCTTTCCTGCTGGTTTGGCGCGCCCCTCTGCCAATCGCTCCAACGTTTTACAGTTTTACGGCTCAAACCCTGTGACAAGATCTGATGGGGTCCAGTGGACTCGCTAAGGCAGCAGAACCACTCTATAAAAGCAGTCTTGGGTTGGATTAGCGAGGGTCGAAAAGCTCGGGGTGGAGTTTGTGGCCATAAACGGGCTTCCAACGTTCGTCCAGCTCTGGTGCAATAGGTCGCCACAAGCCTGCACCTGGTAATTGCCTCCAGGACTGGCGTTCCAGCTGAGCGCCAGTTGGTTGGTCCGGGCCGACAGTATCTGGAGCAAAGGTGGACCTGGGGCTACGTCCAAACGAAAGATAGTGCCTTGCGAATAGATTCCGCCGGTTCGTGTGGTGCCGTAAATCGACCCGCCGGGCATTTGAACCAGGGAGCCGGGCAGCCCGTGTGAGTCGAAAGAGTAGACGACTGTGGGCGCTCCGCTCGATCCAACTTGAAAAATGGTCCCCGCAGATGCGCCTGCGGCAGAGCCGTAGAGCGTGCCATCAGTCGCTTGCACGATCGATAGTGGAAACTGCGTTGTGCTGTCGCAATCGGCCAGTTTTGTAAAGACGCCATTCGTCGTAACCCGATAAACTGTTCCGTAGCCGCCAAACGGAGATGTTGCGGTGGCGCCCCCCGCTTGAACGGTACCGTACAGATCACCGTCTGCAGCCTGGATGATTTCCAAGGGGCCGGCTCCGTCGGTGTTGTTGAACGAGTGCAAAGTGACAAGGGGCCCACCCGGGACCAGTTTGAAAATCGTGCCGTACCCGTAGGAAAAGTTGGTAATGCTCGCACCGCCTAAATGTGTGGTGCCGTAGAAGACTCCGTCCCGGCCAAGGATCATTCGATTCGGACTCGAGCCGTTGGTTGCATTGAATGTGAGGATCGTCGAAAACAGGCCATTGGTGTCGATACGAAAGATTGTGCCGAGGCCTGGGGATTGACTGGAAGTGTATCCCGGACCTCCGCGCCTCGTTACGCCGTAAAAGGCACCGTCGGGTCCCATCAGCAATCCAGAAGGAGAATCACCGTTCGTTCCATTAAATGAAAACAGGATTTCAAATGTACCTGAAGGAAGAAGTCGAAAGATTCCCCCGG
>DATGLT010000144.1:0-20997 GCA_035294005.1 Verrucomicrobiia bacterium | reverse complement strand
GGGGGCAGGACAAAATAGTCACCATTAGGCGGCTTGGTGGGAGTCCTCGGCGTGTTCAAGAATGCGGAGGCGCAGATAATCACTTTGGTTGAGCTGGTCCCAAACCTGATCGAACTGGTTGCCAAACAGGCTACAGCGCAGGTCCAGAACGTGGGTGGCGCCGGGCTCGGACCAGAGCATACCGGAGCCTTTGCAACGCCCGCCAATGACCGTTTTGCAGCCTGCCTCTACGACTCCAGAGCCGTAGAAGAAGCCCAGGGCACGATAGGTGCCATAGAGCATGCGGCTCTGATTATTTTGGAAGTAGCCGATCTCTTTGCTGGCCAAGTCCGCAGGTTCGCCGGAGAGCTGAACTGAGCGTTCCCGAGCTTGGCGCAGCACCTCGGCGACTTCGTCGGCCAGGAGTTGTTCGCGCCAGGTTTGCCATAGGGCTTTGGCGGCCTGGGGTTGGGCTTCCAGCAGTTTGGTCAGTGCGGAGAGGTGTTCCAGGGCGTGATAGAGGTCTAAAATCTGGAAGGCCATCGGGAAGCACTTCTGGCCCTGTTCCCAGATCCAGGCGGCACCATCGCCCAGCAGCACCACCAGCAGGGCGGCGGCCATCCGGCGACGGATAGCCTCTTGGCGCACGCGCACCATAAAATCGGCGGCCTCCTCGAAGCCAGCCACATAGCTGGTGGACTGGTAATCGCGCAGCGGCAAACCTTCCTCGTCGGTCGTGGTTTGGGTGAAGATGCAGCCCAGCTTGACCTCGCGGGTCTTGGCCGAGCCGTCGGGCTGCTTGCCGACGCGGCCTTCCAATTCACTGGGCATCATGGGCACGCCGGTGCCATCCACGGCGGTATACAGAACGGGGATCGTGCCGGAGTCGTGCTTGAAGGGAGGCAATTGCTGCTGGACCTGCCGTACCAGCGGGCCCCCATCCTGGGTGACGCGCTGGATCTGGCGACCTTCGACCTTCAGCCCGCAGTAGGCCTTGAACTCCGCCGCGGCGATCTCAAAGGGGAAGCGCGCCGCCAAGCGGCAGAGCACTCGCAGCACGCCCGGGGAGTAACCCGCCCACAAACCCAACGCTTGGTCCAGCGGAGCCCGTCCCGTTTGCTTGGCTTGCGAATGATAATAGTTGCGATGCAAGGGCACGGGTCCAAAGAGCGACAGGAACTCTTTGGGGCGCTTGGCGTGGCACTTCTCGCCCGCCCGGCTATAGTCCTCGGGGACCGGCAGAGCTGGGTCGTTGAGCAACTCCTCCAGAATGGCGCACAGGTCGCGGTAGACCGCCTCGCGCAAGCCGATTTCGACCGCTTCTAGGTTGCGCACCCCTTGGGCTTGCCACTGGGCTTTGACTAATCGGATGAAGGCGTTGGCTTCCCGGAAGCGCTCCTGCCCGATTTCCGTCTGGAGTTTTTTTTTGCCTCCGGGGCAACTTGGCTCAGGCGGGTGATTTGGTCGGTTACGGTAACGAACTCCTCGGCCAGTTCTTCAAAGCGCTTATAGTTGGCGACCAAGGGTTCGATCTGCTGGGCTTGTGCGGCGGGGATGCGCTCGGAGAACTTCTGGCCCTGGATGTAACCCTGCAGGACGTAGTAAGGCCCTTGTTGGGGTTTGGAGTCGGCGCGAGACTTTTTGAAGAACTGGCGGCTTAAGGAACCGCGGCGAAGGCGGTCGATGGCTTGGATTTGGTGCAGGATTTGCTCCCGGCGTTGTTCGAGCTGTGACAGAGAAGCAGGCATGAGCATATTGTATCTATAAAGATACAATAAGCAAGCAAAAAAACGCGTGTGAAGCTGCTGCTGTTTAAATCAGGTGACTATTTTGTCCTGCACCCCCGGACACCGAAGGCCGCGTGACCTGGAGCAATGCTCCGGATAGCGAACTGAAATTCGACATCGCGGCCCCGGGCCTGATGCGCACCAATGGCGTCACCGTTCGAGCCGATGGGCAAGAGCATGTCATCGTCCTCGCGTCGGCCGTGGTCGTTTCGGGCACGGTCCGCGACGCCTCCGACGGACACCCGATTCCGCGTTTCAAAATTGTGACCGGGTGGCCTGTGACGAATGTATTCGACCATACTGTTGGCGGGCGGTGGAGTAATTTCGAACGTGATTGGCTCACCTTTTCTGATGGACAGTTCCGGCACTCGTTCGAGGATGCTTTGGTCTACGGCGGGCCAAACCCCGGGTATATGTTGCGCTTCCAAGCGGAAGGCTACGCGCCCTTTATTTCGCGGCCTATCCAGGCTGACGAGGCGGAGGTGCGCCTCGATGTCGCCTTGCGTGTTGCGGCCGAGACTACCGTAACCGTTCTGCTCCCGGATAATCGCCCGGCCACCCAGGCTGACGTGGGTCTGGTAATGCCCCAAGCCGGCCTGCAGCTCGTCCCTGGCGGCCTTTACCGGCTGAATGCTCAGAACGGAGCCGCCTTGTTGAACACCGACGCCAGCGGCAACTTTCGACTTCCTGTCGACGAGAGCATCTCCCGGGTGATCGTCGCCCATTCGGCGGGATTTGCCGAGGTCAGCGCAGCCGCGCTGGCCGCCGATCCGATCATTCGTCTGGAGCCGTGGGGAAAACTCGAAGGCACTTACACCGTGAGCGGCCAGCCGGCAACCAATCGGGATTTCCTTTTCCAATATGGCGAGCGGCCCTCGGACCCCGTTCAATCGAGTTTCGAGGCGTATCGCGCCAGGACCGACGAGGCGGGGCATTTTGTTTTCAACCAGGTGCCTCCCGGCAAACACAAGCTGGTCCGCTTGATTCCGGTGGGTGGCGGCGGCCTGCAGCACGACCCGGTTGCCGACGTCGACATCCGGCCAGGTGAGACGACCGCCGTGAATCTTGGCGGCAACTGCTATTCGTTGAGTGGCCGGTTGCATTGGCCCGACGGTTGGAAGGCCCAAAACACCCAAAGCGTGCACGCGTGGGCGCAAACCGCTCCACCGCCGGCTTTGGCTGCTTTAGTCAGCTCTCCTAAGCCGGATCCGGCTGCGTGGGCGCAGGTTCAGCAGTTGCCTGAAGTCCAGGATTACGCGCGCCGGGCACGTCACGTGCCAGTCGTCATCGCGAATGACTTTCAGACGCTCTCCGCGGATGAAGTCCCGCCTGGCGATTACATCTTGATCGTTTCAGCCGCCGATCAATCGACCGCAAGCCAACCGCCCAGCAATCGGTTCGGCGCTCAAGTCTCCTTCACCGTGCCGGCTGACCCGCCGACCGGAAATGTTGACCTCGGCGAAATCTCCCCACAGCCGGCACTTGGAGCAAAATGAGTGACCGGCTTCGAAAGTCGACCAAGCAGCGCTGGCACGGTTCCAATTAAGGACCGCCCCTTTATATTTCCACGAACGGCTTGCCTCGGGCTCCCCGGCTCGCCCCGGGTGCGACTTCTTGCCACCAAGCGGGAACCGCCTGTATTGTACCAGCGGCATGTCAGTGGCCGAGAACATCCGCAAGAAAGTTGGCAACCTGCCGCATAAGCCCGGTATTTACCTGATGAAAGACCGTTTCGGGACCGTGATTTATGTCGGCAAAGCCCGGGATCTGCGCAAACGGGTCAGCCAGTATTTCCAATCTTCGCGGCGGATGGGCTGGGACTTGAAATTCAACGCGCTGGTGGACGCCATTCACGATTTTGATTTTCACGTGGTCCGGAGCGAGCCCGAGGCGCTGCTCCTGGAAAGCAAACTCATCAAAGAATTTCATCCGCGCTACAACGTCAGTTTCCGCGATGACAAACGGTTCCTGATGCTCAAGGTGAATCTGAACGACGCTATTCCGCGATTTACCCTAACGCGGCTTAAGCAGGACGACGGGGCGCGATATTTCGGCCCGTTTCCGAGTTCCAGCGCGCTGCGCAGCACGCTGTCGCTGGTGCGGCGCCAATTTCATTTGCGTGGTTGCCGTCCGCTCACACCCACTGATCGCGACTACAAGCATTGCCTGTACGCGCACCTCAAATACTGCACCGCTCCCTGCATTGCCAACGTCACGCGCGACCAATATCTCGAACAGGTCCGCGCTGCTTGCGATTTCCTCGAAGGCCAATGCCATGAAATGCAGACGCACCTGGCTGACGAAATGAAAAAAGCGGCCGCCGCCCAGGAATACGAACGGGCGGCGGACTTGCGCGACCTTTTATCCGACCTCGAGCGGACCACGCAAAAAGTCAACCGGTTCGAGCGCATCCCGTACAGCCTGCCCATCGCCCTGGATCCCGCACAGGACCTGGTGGAGTTGACTCAGGCCCTGGGATTGGGCGCCCCGCCCGAACGCATCGAGGGGTTCGATATCTCGAATATCAGCGGCACCTTCAAAGTGGCTTCCATGGTCAGCTTCAGAAACGGACGGCCCGACCGTTCTAACTATCGCCGGTTCAAAATCAAGACTGTCGAAGGCCAGGATGACTTTGCGTCAATGGCCGAAGTAGTGCGCCGGAGATATAGCCGGTTGCTAAGCGAGGCGAGAGTCGAGGGCACTTCCGCCGAGCCGGTCTCGCCTCCGGCCGCTTCCGCCGCTGAGCCTGTGGCAGGTGCTGCCCCCGTCGTTCCAGCCCCGTCGCCATGCCTGCCAAATCTGATTCTAATTGATGGCGGCAAAGGCCAACTAGGAGCAGCCTGCGGCGAATTGAATAAACTGGGCTTGTCCCATATTCCCATCATCGGGTTGGCAAAGGAATTCGAGGAGATTTATCGGCCTGGGGAAAAGGAGCCGCTGCGCCTTTCGCATGAGAGCGGCGCCTTGAAATTGCTTCAACGGGTGCGCGACGAATCGCATCGGTTCGCGAACACTTACAACGCGACCTTGCGCCTGCGAAAGATCTCCGAGAGCATCCTGGACGAATTCCCCAACATCGGCGAGCGCCGGAAGGCCGCGTTGCTCAAGAAGTTTGGATCGGTCCAAAGAATTCGCCTTGCACCGGTCGAAAAAATTGCGGAGGTGCCCGGGTTTGGCGGCAAAGCAGCCGCTGAACTCAAGGCGTTCCTTGAGGCGCGCCAGGAGCCTCAACCCGAGCCCCGATGAGCGCTGCGCTCCAGCAACCGCCGGGATCCATCTCCAGGCAAGGCTGGCAGATTTTGCTCATCAGCGCCAATCGCTGTGTGACGCCCGAGCCTGTGTTTCCGCTGGGCTTGGCGCACCTGACCGCCGCCTTGAAAGCGGCTGGGCACCAGGTGGAATGGCTGGATTTGCTCGCTGATGAACAGCAGTTCGAGCTGAGGCTTTCCAAATTTCAACCGAACCTCGTTGCCATCTCCGTTCGGAATGTTGATGACGTTCTCATTCGCCGGCAGGAAACATTTGTCGGCGGACTTCCCCAGCTGGTGCAAAACCTTCGTCGTAAATTTGGCTGCCCTGTGGTCCTGGGCGGCAGCGGATTCAGCATACTGCCGCGCGAGATATTCGAATTGGCTCAGCCGGACTTCGGCATCGTGGGGGAGGGGGAAGTTGCCCTGGCGGCACTGATAGACGCACTAAAGACAGGCTCGAAATCCGAAGCTATCTCAGGCCTGGTTTTTCGCCGCGGCGGCCGTGTCGTCCTGATCGAGCGCGACAAATCTTTGACGCCCCGGTGGATTCCAAAGGCGACAATTTCACGCGAAACAGCCGAGTATTACCTGCTCCACGGCGGCGTTCTCAACGTCCAAACACAGCGCGGTTGCGCTCACCGGTGTTGCTTTTGCACCTATCCTCTCATTGAAGGAGCGCGTCACCGCGCAAGAGTTGCCGAGGAGGTGGCGGAGGAATTTGAACATCTCGAGCGCCTCGGTGCCCGCTACGCCTTCATTGTGGATTCGGTGTTCAACTCGTCCTCATCGCATCTCGTGAGCGTTTGCGAAGCGCTGATTCGGCGAAAGCTAAAAATCCGCTGGGGATGCTTCCTCAGGCCTCAAGGAATTGACCCTGAGACTATGGAACTCATGGCGCGCGCTGGACTGTCCCACATTGAATTTGGATCCGATAGTTTTTGTGACCAGACACTCGAACAATACCAGAAGGATTTTTCGTTCGATGACATTCGGCGTTCAACGGAACTTGCGCGAAGAGAGGGGATTGATTTTTGCCATTTTCTAATCGCAGGCGGCCCGGGCGAAACGTTGGAAACGTTGCAAATCGGATTCGAAAATTCGAAACAGCTTGCCGGGGCTGTTATCATGGCTGTTCCGGGCATGCGCATTTACCCGGGGACACCGCTGTTCGAGCGGGCGGTCATGGAGGGTCGCCTCGAGCGTGGCTGCAATCTGCTCAAACCAGCCTACTACCTGGCCCAAGGCCTCACCATTGAGGGAGTACTCGAGAAGTTGAACGAGTTCGCCAGGCGCTCCCCGAACTGGATCATTGGGGATTTCAATCCGGCTTACGAGAAACTGGTAGGGCGGCTCCGGCAACGGGGTGTCGCAGGGCCATTGTGGAGTTATTTTGCCGCCGCTCAGCGCCTTTTTCCGCAGCAATAAAAAGCGCAGACCTCGAACTCTCAACTCACGGCGATCAGAGAAGCGCGTTCCCCATGGGCATCGCGCGCGACACCATGGGCTCGAGGATCCAATATGGGTTTGCCATCGACGACAAATCGGTACTGGTGATGCCCGTGGTGCAACGGAACTTGCAACAGCCATGCGCCGTCGGGCTGTCGTTTCATCGGGTGGGCTTCGGGATTCCAGTGATTGAAGTCGCCAATGAGGCAGACGCGCGTTGCGCCCGGGGCCACGCAGATGAAGTTAACGGGCTTGGACATTTTCTTGGCTGAATACCGTTCCGCAAACAGAGAGCTGGCAGGTTCCATGAGGCGATCACTCCTTAATACAGGCAAACTGATTAAACGTAAGCTTTCAAACTGCGTAACTACACAACCAAATCCGGGCGCGACACGCAAGGAAATTTTATTTCGTTGGTGTTTTTTAACGGCGGGTCAAAAGAAAATTACCCCGTTTTGGGGAAATTGCCCTATTGGTTGGAGGTCGGCTGCGGTCGAACCTTGCCAGCGTCATTGAAACGAAAAAGGACATGACTATGAAGAATTGCGCCTGGCTGGTTTTGACTGCTCTGGTGAGTTTTGGTGCTCCAACTTGGGTTCACGCGGATGACCTGTTCCAACTGTATTGGCGAACCACCTATTACACCACTAATTCCACCGGGCATATCGTGGCCGTTACCTTCACTGAGAACGATTTTGTCAACCAGGTGGCGCAAAGCACGGGAATGGATGCTTCCCAATTAGTTCTCGTTTATCGCCCCCGCAAACGCGACGTAGCAGTCGTTCAGGCCAATGGCGCTTTTGTCGCCAGCGTCGTCCAAATGCAAAGCACTTACACCGACGTCGTGAACCCAACCGGCAGCGTTATCGTCCGCCATGCTTTGCTGACCGATGCGTCGCATTCGACTCCTTTGGGCTCGTTCTTTGGATTGGAACTACCCACGCTCAACTCCAGCGGCGCTCTGCTGAATGACAGCTTTCTTGGAACGGTGCTTTATTCCAAACCGGAATCAAACACAGTTTTTGGAGGCCAGATCTCCACCGGAGGCCGGATCAACGACACCACCAACGCTCCGTAGCCGCGGCTCAGGGCCTCAGCCGCCCCGTCGGCGGAATGACGGCAGGCAGCGGAACGGCCGTCCCTTTGCTACCCGGAGCCGGCGTATTGGGGTAATTACCCCATATGAGCCGGCTTTCGCCACTTCTACGGTTGACTCATTGTGGGATACACTGCAGGGCCGATGGTCGGCACGCCCTTAGTCCGGGGCTGGACTTGGGCCTCGCACGTCACAGTCGGTTAGTGTCCGGTGCCACACGCAATGACTAAGTTCCAATTTCCGGCCCAAGGCGCTCGACCGGTCTGGATCGCCTCCTACCCGCGGTCTGGAAACACGTTCCTCCGAATTATCCTCGAGAGCGTGTTTCACCTTCCCTCCTACTCCTTGTATTACGTAGAAGGAGAGGAACACAGGGATCCTTCAGCCGAGGCATTGTCCGAAGCGCCGCGCCTTCCATGGAACTGGCGCGACCGTGTGTCCAGCCATGGCGATGCCCAACCGCTTCTCATCAAAACCCACGATGCTCCCGAAGACACTGGCCCGGCGATCTTTATTGTTCGCGACGGCCGCGCCGCGATTAACTCGTACTTCCACTACCACAAAAAATTCGCGTTCGAACAGCCTTCTTTGACTGAGGTTATTGCGGGAGCCTGTCAGTTTGGCAGTTGGAGCGATCATTACTGGTCATGGCGTCCAAAATCGCGCCCAAACACGCTGCTCCTCCAGTATGACGACCTGGTGGATCGGCCGGAGCAAACCATTGAACGCATCGCGCAATTCTTGCGGGTCACGCCCGGCCAGGGAAAGCTGCCCGCGTTCGAAGAACTGCAGAAACGGCTGCCCGCGTTCTTTCGGCGCGGCCGAAACACCGATTACGTCGCTGAATGGTCCGCCGCGCACATGGCTTTATTCAACCAGTTGCATGGCCGCACGATGGAAGACCTTGGCTGGGCGGTGGAGCCTGTAAACGCCAGCTCGGATGCTGTCATTGGGGAATTGGCTCAAAGCGCTTCGCGGTTGCACGGCATGTACCTCGAACAACTCAGCAATTACGGTAAGACCATTGCCAAACACAAACAGGATGTGAGCGCCCTTTCTGACCATATTGACGCTTTGTCGCGCATCATCACCGAAAAGCTCAATCCTTTGCTCGAAACGCGTTGGGTCCGCATCGGCCAAAAACTGGGTGCTCTCTCCCAGCAGTTGACCACGCCAGACCCTTTGCAGTCAAAACTTGCCGGACCACCGCCGCCGGCCAAGTCCGGGGAGATCGCCCGGCTTAAATTTTCCCGCGAAAATACTCAATCGTCCTCACCAGTCCTTCCGAAAGCGGCACTTTCGGCTCCCACCGCAGATACTTCCGCGCCCGAGTGATGTCGGGCCGGCGTTGCTTCGGGTCGTCTTGTGGCAAAGGTTTGAACGTGATTTTGCTGCGGGACGCCGTTGCCTCGATGATTTGTCGGGCAAAATCCAGGACTGTCATCTCCGCGGGGTTCCCAATATTTACCGGTAATTCGTAAGAACCCAACATCAGCCTGTAAATGCCTTCAATCAGGTCCGAGACGTAACAAAAACTGCGGGTTTGTTTCCCTTCGCCAAACACGGTGATTGGCTTGTTCTTCAACGCCTGGCTAAGGAACGCGGGGACCACCCGGCCGTCATGGAGTCGCATGCGCGGGCCGTAAGTGTTGAAAATGCGAACGATTCGGGTTTGGACTTTGTGCTCCCGGTTGTAAGCCATTGTCATGGCTTCGGCAAAGCGTTTTGCTTCGTCATAGCAACCGCGCGGGCCAATTGTGTTTACGTTGCCCCAATATTCCTCAGTTTGAGGATGAATTAGCGGGTCGCCGTAAATTTCTGAGGTTGAGGCTAGCAAGAACCGCGCGCCTTTGTGCTTGGCCAGGCCCAGCGCTTTGTGGGTGCCAAGCGACCCGACCTTGAGGGTTTGTATCGGTAATTCAAGGTAGTCGATCGGACTAGCGGGCGAGGCAAAGTGCCAAACGTAGTCTACCGTGTCATGCAGGAAGAGGAACTCCGTCACGTCCTGCTGAATGAACTTGAAGTTGGGATTGCCCCCCAGGTGCGAGATGTTGTCCACGGTCCCGGTCACGAAATTATCGATCCCAATTACTTTATGACCCCGCGCCAGCAGCAAATCGGTCAGGTGCGATCCCAGGAATCCTGCGGCGCCTGTGACAACGCTGCAGGGCTGGCGAGTTTTAGTTTGGGCACGTTTTGCCATGTTATTTTGGTTGAAAAGGAATTCCCTGCCTGAGTTCTTTGTTCTTTCCCGAAGAGAAAAATCTTGGAGTCGGTTTTGGCCTCAACTGGCCCCCACCCCGGTGAGCACTGCGGGCAAGGTTCGGCACAGGATCTTGACGTCGAGCCAAAGGGACCAGTTGTCGATGTATTCCAGGTCCAGCCTGACCCAGTCCTTGAAATCGTTGACCTTGTTCCGGCCGCTGACCTGCCAGAGGCATGTCAGGCCGGGTTTGACGCTCAAGCGCCGTCGGTGAGCCACGTCGTTGAAGCGTTTTACTTCGTCAACGGGGAGTGGCCGTGGCCCGACGAGGCTCATTTCACCCCTCAGCACGTTGTAAAGTTGCGGCAATTCATCAATGCTGAACTTGCGGAGAATCCTGCCGATCGGGGTGATCCGGGGATCGTTGGTCAGCTTGAAAACCGGGCCGCTCATCTCGTTCATCGCCGCGAGTTCGTGCTTAAGTTGTTCGGCATTGCTGATCATCGTGCGGAATTTGTAGAGCGTGAAGGGCCTGCCGTTTAGCCCGGAACGTTTCTGCTTGAAGAATACCGGGCCGGGCGAGGTCAAGCGCACCAACAACGCCACAACGGACAGAGGAACCGACAGCACGATCAGAAGCGCAGCGGCGCCGAAGAAATCAATACAATGCTTTGTCACTGTGTCCCATGAAGCTTCAGGAACAGCCCGAAACACCATGATTGCCTGGCCGTAGAAATCATCGAAGCTCGTCCGGGAAATCTGGGTCTTGAAGAAATCGGCCATGAGCCAAACCTCGACGCCCTCCAGTTCGCAGGCGCGCACCGCAGCCTCGACCTGGTCAAAAAAGGACCGCTTGGCGCTGATGATCACCCCGTTGATTGAATGTTCGTGAAGCAATTCCACCATCCGCTCGACTGACGTGTCGTTCAGATCCAGTTCTTCCACAACGTCTACCGCTTCCTGCGACTTTGCCCGCAGTTCCGCCGCCATTCGCCCGGTTTCTTCTTTGGAGCCGACCAAAAGAAAACGCCGTCGGTACTGTTCCCGTGCCAGGGCGCTTCGAAAGACCCTGCGCAACACTTCTTCTTTGAGCGACAACAGCAGAAAACTGATGCCGCCAAATAGAACCGTCACCAGACGCGCGATCCCGCTATGGAAGAGGAACAGGGTGAGGATTAGCCCCAGCGTCGTGAACAGGCAGCCTTTGAAAAGCAACCACCAAGTCACTCTTCGAGGGCAAATAATCGGACGGTTGTAAAATCCTTGCGCTTCCAGGATCAATGGACCTGCGGGGACCAGGATGAGATACAACCAGACGTACGCCTCGAACGGACTGACATCATCGAGCTTGAAGAAATCGATTACCCGGGGATCCGATCGCACGAGGTAGGCAACCCAAAAACTCACTGCGAAGATGCAGGCGTCCATCAGCTCGTGGACTTGCATCCGTATGAGGCGGTCGCGTCTCAGCATGTTTTGAGCAGATTCAGGTTGATAGCTATTGCGGGACCGAGGCAAGCGACGGAGAACCCGCCATCGCTGCCGTCTTATCCCGCGGATACAACTGGAACTGCGGTACTGCTTCGGTGATAAAGCCCTTTATGCGTTCAAATGTGGCCTGCTCCTGACCGGGGGCGCAGCTCGCAAAACAGCTGACATATGCCCATCGCTGCAGGACGCCGGTGGAAACCAATTCCCGGGCAATCCACCACATGCGTTCGAGCCCCAACGCGCTGCCGCTCACTGCGTCATCCGCAACGTACCAATAAACGTACACCCCGCTAATGGCTTTATTGTCCGGGGTGTTCATGCGGGTGAAAAGCTTAATCACCGGCAATTCATAGTTGAAGGGACGCTTCACCTGGATCTTTAGTTCACCGGAAGCCACGTCATCTATACGCCAGCCTTGTCCTGTCAGGCAAAACTGGGGCCGGTGCAGGCTTGTTCGATCGTGTCCCATCAACACCACTCGCAAGTCCATCGTGAAATCATCCGGCCCCTTATAGCGGCGCATTCCAAAACTTGTGTCAGCGGGCAAACCATTAAAGGTCACATCGTCCACTGCCAAAGGCTCCGAGGTGTAATTGCCCACCCTTTCGGGCAAATCCGCCTGCAACCGAATCGATCCGGGGATAGGGTGCGTCTTGACGCCGGGCGCGCCAAGGTGCTGCCGAGCGCCGGTCCGTACCAACAAAACGTTCGTGCCCGCAATCAAACAGAGCGCCACCCCCGTCAACAAGAGCATTCGTCGGTTCATGTTTGCGTTAATTCGGCCGGCTTGAGGGGGGTGGCTGCATCGCTCTTTTGACTGCCGTGCAAGTACCGCTCGAGCATCATCAGGCCGATAAAAGCCGGCACGTACGGCAGCAGGCTGAACAGTCCGCTGTCATGCACATACTCCCCCGCGCTCTGGCCGCCCATTTCCGCGGCAATCACAATCGTCAGTAAACGCAAAACGTTCCCAAGGACAGCCAGCGGGAATGCGGAAGCGATCATTACGAGGCGTTTCCAGGACTCTTTAAACGACACAAATCCGAAAATGACGGAAAGCACGATCGTTGCAATCAAGCTGCGAATCCCGCTGCACGCGGCCGCAATTTCATACTGGTAATGTCCAGTTGGATCAATCAGCAGATTCCCTTGCACGCTCATGTCAATTGCGAGGAGGTAGTGCGAAATCAACCCCACTAACTGGGACACCAGCAGCCGCAGCCGAAACGTAACCGGTTCCCCCAGCGTGCCGATCGGAACGCAAAATCCAAACAGGACAAACGGAAAAAAGGTCTTCTTGAGCCACGGATAACCCCATACCAACCCTGTAAGGCCATATAACCCCACAAAAAATCCCACCGCCGAAATTCGAGACTGCTGGATTGTATAACCCAGCAGGTGAATGAGGATGCCCAGAACCAGGAGCAGAAGTCCCGGCCACCAACAGCGCAGCTCCAGCTGCATTAATTCCCGTCGTTTGCACCACAGCAGCACCATAACCACTGCAGGCATCAGGATCCCGTAGCCCTCTTCCGATCGAAGTAATCCAAGCGACCCTTCCGCGTAACAGTAGTACAAGTAGCCAAACAGCGAAGGGGTTCGAACATAGCCCAGCGTTGAACTTCCGTGAAAATCAAATAAAGCGACCCAGGCTGCTAACAGAAGCAGGAACGGCATCTTGTTGGGCAGACGCCTCCAAAATGCAAGAAACTCGAGGCGGAACTCCTCCAGTATCCCGTTTGTGGTTTGCGTTTCCATTTTCGCGCTGAATGCAGCGATTTGGATACACCATCCAGACCCCCGTCTGCAATCAAATTCGGGTGACCTCTAGGCAAACGCAACCCGTTGACAAGAATCTGCTTACTCTACCAAAAGCGCGAATTGCGGCTTCCCCGCTTCGGCCCCGGCGCACTCTCTCAAGAAGCCCACGATTTGGTCCTCCATCAGCTGGCAACGCGAAGTCCATCGTCGCGCGCCCGTGATGTGCTTCACACACGCCCTTAACCCGTGAAATCGCATCACACGTGGCGCCTGTCGCAGGTGATGCCGTAATTCCTCTCGCAGCTTTGGAAAGAACAGCAACTCGCAACCGTTACCCGCATCGCGCGCCAGTTCCCTTAAATCCGACTCGACCACGAGGGTCGACATTTTGTGGGCCGCGGCGCGGCCTAATTCGAGTCCTTTCAGCACTTTCTCCATCGCCGCCGCAAATTCTTCGGCAGTGACACTCTGACGTCCAAGTTCCCACTTAAAATAGTGAAACACCGCCTTTGCGGCATGGCTTGCCACTTCGGGCTCAAACCATCGTCCCGTCTCACCGGTCAGTTCGACCGAGATCATTTCGGCCGAAAATGGGACTTTTTCGCCGTCCGACAGTTGAAATAAAAGGCAGTCCTTTGCCAGTGTGATCATTGTTTGGCTTCAAGTTTTTTTACTTCGTGGACGAAATCAGTCGCCTCTTGGAATCTCCGGTAAACGCTCGCAAAACGCACGTAAGCCACTTCGTCAATCTGTCGTAAACCGTCCATGACCAATTTGCCAACCACATCCGAGGGCACTTCACGCTCGTACTTGTCCGTTACCTCCATGACAATCCGTTCCACCAGATCTTCGATTGTTTTTGGACTGACCGGCCGTTTCTGACACGCTTTGCGGATCCCGGAGAGCAGTTTTTCCCTCGAAAATTCCTCCCGCCGTCCGTCATGTTTCAGCACCACCAGTCCGCCCCGCTCGATTTCTTCGTAAGTTGTGAAGCGATAACCGCATGACACGCACTCCCGGCGCCGCCGAATAGTCGCGCCTTCGCGAGAGGCTCGCGAATCGATGACCTTATCGTCCTGACAACCACATTTGGGGCAGCGCATGATAGCTCACCACAGCTAATTGTGGTGAGAGAACCAGTAACATACAAATCCTTGTGGCGTCAAGCCTCCCTGCTTTTCAGGATTTCAGTCCGGTGTTCAACTCAGCCAAGCTCCGCGCCGCCACTTTCTGATCAAGGCAAAGCGCACCCGAACAGCGGGTGCGCCAACAAACCTCAAACTTACCAGTCCTATGATGTCCCTCAGGCTGTTTTGTTCCTGAACCCGTGACGCCCCGGCCCGAAAGGATCCAGCCCTCAGTTCGTCACTTCGTACAATTCGAGCTTCAAGTCAACGCTGCGTGTCTCCTTGGATTCACACCGAATCTCCAGGGGCGCGAGTTGGTTGAAATCGTGGCGGCTAACCTGTCCGGTTGCCCACGAAAGTCCGCTCCAGACGGCCTTGTCATAATGCAGTTCAACGGGAATCGGGCGGCCGGATTGCATCACCTGGATTACAAATACCTTGTCTAGATGTGTCCCGTTCGGCGGCGCGCCTCTTGAGGTTCGAAACGGGGTTCCTTCCGCGAATTGTCTCATGACGATGCGCAGGTCACCTTTCGGCGCCTCCGCCAGAGTTGCTTTGATGCTGTTGGATTGTTGGGCCTCCAAATGAGCCGGCAAGGATCGAATGCCTTGTGGGATGAGCACATCGGCTTGCACGCCAAGGTCGTACTTTGCTTTTGCGTATTCACCACAGCCAACTACCGCCAACTGCTCCGGCCCCAGCGTCAGGCGGCCCGCTCCAGTCGGCGATTCGGAATTCATCAATCGGGGAACAAATCCGGCATCTTTGAACAAAACGCGGGCTTGGTGGAAAGCCGGCTGTTCACGATTTGTGCGAGGAAGGGTAATGGTGCGCACCGCTTGAGAGGGATTCACGACCGTGTAGACCGACCCATTTCGGGCCGCCGAGCAGAACCCGTACGGCTGTTCGAGCCCAGGCATGCTTCCAAACGAATACGTCCGGCCAAAGCTTTGCAACGGGAAGTAAAGATCCTGAACTCTTGCGAACCATTTTGCCTTCTGGTCATCAAGCAATTCGAGGTTCCCGTAATAGACGTTCATCCAACCCCCACGGGCGTGCTCGAGCAGCAGCATGCTTTGCCATGCGCTTGTCCTCCTGGCGTAACATGTGCCCGCCACGCCGAACATGCACCCCGTGTTATCAATCCGTTCGAGCGGCACACCATTCGCCTCATAGTAGCGCACCATATGGTCGGTATAGACGTCCATTGACCTCCACACATTGAAGGTGGGCACGTCGGAAAACCGTGGATCCCCGCAATACAAAGAGTCGAACGTGTCGAGCCAGTGCAGGTCGACCGTTTGCCGGACGGGAGCAAACGTCCCTCCCGTGTCCCCGCCGAAGCCGTTGAAAGCGGTCAGCAGTACTTCGGGGTTTTTGCTTTTGAACGCTCTCAAGGCCGCTCGCAGCGCCACGCAATTTTTCTCAAACACTTCGGCTGGAGTGAAGTTTTTTGACGCTTGTGGTGTCGCGATCGTGAAATTGGCGAAGTCGAATTTGAACAGGCGAACCCCTTTGTCGTACCAGAACTGCATCGTGCTGATAAACTGTGGAAGGAATCCGCCGTCGAACAAGCACATGGCCGAACCGGTTGCATCCATTGACGAACGCCACTCGGGGATCACCTCGAGGCGAAAGGGGACGTTCGAGGCGACCCAAAGACCGGGTTTGACCCCGATTTCGCGGCAACCCCTCAGCCATTCGTCAGGGCCATTGGGCCAATCCGGCTCCCGGAACTTTCGATAACCGCCATTCGTCGAATACCAAAACGCATCCATGACATAGTAATCAATTCGCACACCCAACCTGTGAAGCCGGGCAATTTCCCTCAACTCCTTCATTGCCAGTGTTTCGGTCAGGCGAATGTTGTCGGATAATTCGTCGTAAGCTGACCAGTTATTGTAGACCGCCACCGGCTGGTTCAAGGCGACGGGTCCTTTCACGTTTATCGAGTCGGAATGCGCAGCAATCTGGCCGCAATGCACCCACCCGGATGCACAAAGTCCCAACCTCCACAGCATCCGGATGAGTGCCCGGCAAGCGCGGCTTATCCGCGTTGGTTTGTGGAGCGTTCCCGAATCGAGAGCAGCGGAATGCGTTTTGGATGGCATCAACGTCGACCGGGGTAGCGATCTGCGCCGATCCAGTCAAGGGCGCTTGAGTTTCAATCTCATACTCAAATAGACTCAGAGGTATATGGAAGAAGGCAACAGAACCGCTCTGGGCCGATTTGTGGACATGTTGATGGAGACGTTCGGCCTGAGCCGAGTCGCCGCGATGATTGCCGCGGCTTTGATAGCCCTGGTGGGCTGTTTTGGTGTTTACTGGATCGTTCATGCCTCGCCTCCGCATGTCGTGGTGATTACGGCAGGCACACCCGGAAGTTCGTTCGAAACCAATGCGTTCCAATACCGCGCAATCCTTGCCCGCAGTGGCGTGACGCTGAAGATCCTGCCTTCACACGGTTCCATGGAGAACCTGCAAAGGCTTCAGGATCCGACAGTCAAAGTGGACGTGGGCTTCGTTCAAAGCGGGATTACCAACGGGTCCAATCATGCGAAGTTATTTTCACTGGGCAGCGTTGCGTATCAGCCGCTGCTTGTGTTTCATCGTGGGTCCGAGTCGTTGAATTTTTTGTCAGAGCTTGCAGGCAAACGCCTGGCCATCGGGCCGGAGGGCAGCGGGACACACGCGCTGGCATTGTCGCTGTTGGAGCTCAACGGCATCCGGCCACGTGGATCCACGGAGTTGCTGGACCTCGATGCGGACGACGCTGCCAAGGCGTTGCTGGATGGCAAAGCCGACGCTGTTTTCTTAATGGGCGATTCGGCTTCCCCGCAGGTCATGCGGCGGCTCTTGCTATCGCCGGACGTTCAAATGCTCAACTTCAGCCAGGCGGATGGGTACACCCGGCGCATTACCTACCTGAGCAAGCTCGATCTGCCGATGGGCTCGATCGATTTTGGCAAGAATCTGCCAATCCGGGACACGTTTCTTGTGGCGCCAACGGTCGAATTGTTAGCGCGGCCCGGATTGCATCCGGCATTGTCCGACCTGCTGCTCGAAGCGGCTCGCGAGGTTCACGGCAAGGCGGGCCTCCTCCGACGCAAAAACGAATTTCCCGCCCCTTTGGAAAACGAATTTCCAATCAGCGCCGAAGCCAACCGGTTTTACAAATCGGGCAAGACTTTTCTCTACCGTTCGCTCCCGTTTTGGCTGGCCAGCCTGGTGAATCCGATCCTGGTCGCCATTGTGCCCGTGATCGTCCTGTTGATTCCCGGCCTGAAAGCCATTCCTTTCGTGTTCAGGCTGCGTGTGAGGCTCCGAATCTACAGATGGTACCGCGCGCTCCTCATGCTGGAGAAAGAAGTCCTGCTGTCGCTGGATCAAGACAACCGAAAAGTCCTTCTTGCGCGTTTGGATCAGATCGAACAAGGCGTCAATCGGATGAAAGTGCCGGTGTCATTTGCCGACCAGTTTTACGCCTTGCGGGGTTATATTGCCTTTGTTCGCACACAACTCGTGGGAAAGGTCGTCGGATAGCCGCTCTTGCGAGATCAATCACGAAGCACTTCGAGCGGTGGCGGCAACACGCGCCGTATTTCTTCCACGCGATAGCCGAAGCCTGGCCCGGTGATTGAGCTTAAATCGATCGCACCCTCGCGCCGCTGATAAATGCCCGGGTGAACGTTTGCCTCAGGCAGCGAAGCCTCCGGGTAGAATTGCATCGAGTTTGTTTCAACCCCCATAATTGTGCCCACGTGACTCGCCAGCAAAACATGAGGCACCTGCGCGAGCATTGGGTTGGTAAGGTCTTGCACCATTAATTGGATCCCGTGCGCACGGGCCCAGCAAGCGCTCAGAATCGCACCTGTCTGCGTCTTGCAGGTTTTGAGCGCCACGCCCGTCCAGCCAAGGTCCCGGCCTAAACGGATCATCCGCCAATCGTGTGCGCTTTCATCCAGGAACAAGGGTTTGCGCGATGAAACCGAGTGCACGTCCAGGCGGTCACGTTCCAAGTCGTATGCAAAGGGTTGTTCGACGTAAAGGAGCCGGTCGAAAATCTCACGATGCTCCCGCTGCAGGCGGTCCAGGATTTCATTCACGTAGCCAGGCTCGACGACCGTGCAATTGAAATCTGCCGTAAGCCATTCAACCCCCAATGGAAGGGCCAACTCGCCAACCTGCGTCAGTCGCTGGTAGTCCCATTTTTCGTCGGTGCCGCGAAGTTTGATCTTCAGGCATTTAAGCCCGTCGCGTTTAATCCAGTCTTCCAGCAACACGGGATGCCCATCTGCTGGCTCCCCCCCGGTCAATTCGCCCGGATGTATTGGATCCAGCCCTCCTACGAGATGCCACGCCAATAACGTCTTTGCAGGCGATTTGACAAGGTAATCCGAAGGGTAACGGTTTCTGAACGAAACTCCGGTGTCCGGCGCCGGTTCCATGAAGCCGGCCAGGTCCCCCCCCAGGTACTCTGGCCGGTACGTTTCGTAAATCGGTTTGCCCAACAAACGACCGTAAGCATCGTGTAAAGCCAGGTCGAACGCCGAATTGCTTACCAGGGCCGCCAGCCACGGCATGGGCTCAGCGCGCGGCGCGTGCTGTCCGTGGCGCGTCTCTTTGTTGAATCGGTCGAAAACCTGGCGCAATGAATTCTCGATGAAATCGTAACCGGATTCGAGAGGGTGGCCCTCAAGCCGGCTGCTGATCCAGCGTTGGGCAGTATCGCGGCAGAATTTTTGCAGCGTCTCCAGGCGTTGCTGGTACGGCGCCGGACTGGGCCAAACCCATTGCACGCTCAGAGGAGTTTCACCCCAACCTTCCGCGCTGTTGTTTTGCTCGTCGACCAGCGATAACCCGACGCGGAAACATTCAACTGAGGTCAAGGTTTCTGAACCGAACTTAAGGGGTATGCGAGTCCGGATCGGAATGGAATAGAGTCGCAGCCGGCTGATGCGGAAAGATCGGCTCGCCATGAAATCAGTCCGGCAAAGGCCGGCCTTTCGTTTCAGGAGCAAGCCAGATCAAAATTAACCCAGCCGCGTAGACCAGGGTAATTGTCGCGCCCGCGCGGGCGTAGTTGCCCTGGTAATAGCGCATCAGTTGGCCCATGCCAATGGCCCCCGCGGCCGCCAGTACGCGTCCGGAATTGTAACAAACACCCTGGCCGGTCGCGCGCACAGCAGTCCCAAACAGTTCCGGCAAATACAAAGGCAACCAGCCGTACATCGCGGCCGTCGTGATCCCCACCACAAAGCTCATGAAGAGAAAACAGCCGTTGTAAGCGGCGTCCATTCGAAAAAGCACACCGCATGCGATCAGCGACGCGAGGCACAAGGCAAAATAGGCCGGCCGCCGCCCCATGCGCGAACCGACCAGAGGTCCAACAAAACACCCCACGACCGCCCCCGCGGCGATCAGAGACTGAGTAACGCCCTTGGCGAGGGCGTTTCCGCCGCCAGTCAATTGATCAGCCCACGCGGGAAGCCATTGCACGGATCCCCATGTGCCTATCAAGGCAATCGAGGCGAAGGCGATCCCTAAAAGCGTCCTGCTGCGCGTTCCTGCAGAAAAGATTTCCCGAATGGGCCGCGAGGCCCCCTTTTGTACGGCTTGTTTCCAGCGCGTTGATTCCGGAACGTAACGCGCGATGAACAGCGCCAATAACGCCGGCGCCGCCCCTGCCAGCATAACCCAGCGCCACGAGTCACGCGTCACGTGCCACACCATTCCCATAGCCCCCAATAATCCGAATCCGATGTTGGCGGAGGCCCCGATCGCGCCGGCGAGAACCGCGCGATGTCTTTCGGGCCAGCACTCCATCACCAGGGCCACCCCGAGCGACCACTCGCCTCCCATACCAACGGCAGCCAAGAACCGGAATAAACCCAGCTGCACGGGCGATTGCGCAAAATAGCAGCAGCCCGTGAACAACGAATAGGCAAGGATGCTACCAACCATCGCTCGAACTCGGCCAACTCGGTCCCCTAGCCAGCCAAATAAAAGCCCGCCTCCCGCTGCCCCCACCAGAAAAACCGCGGTGATATAACCGATCCACGGACCTATAGCTTTGTCCGATTCGACTCCCATTAAATCCTGCAACGCAGGCCGGGCGACCAGCGGGAAAACCCCTTGTTCGACTCCGTCGAACATCCAGCCGAGAAACGCCGCCGCCAGGACCAGCCACTGCTCTTTTTTCCCGCTGCTTGCGGCAACTTCCTCGGCGGCTTGAATGCGGGTCGGCGTCATTTCTTCCCGGACCGCGTCAGTCGAAGTCCGAGCAACTCATAAAATAATGGCATCGAGGGCATTTCAGTTTGCAATGATCGTTTTGTAGCCTGTGACTGCATCGGGGGCACCAGTTCCAGTGATCACAGGGCGGGTCGGGCAGGGGATGTTGGCGGGCGTCTTTTTTGGCAACAGCGGCTCGATTTAGTTGGCGCTTGGGCATCGGCTAACGGTTTTGTACCAAAACCATGCCGCCGGCGAAAGTGTTTCACGCAGAACAGCCGACGCTGGTGCCCCACCTTGACATCACCCCACCCTTGAAGAACACTGCCCGGCCTATGGCAGATGCAAAGTCGGGAGAATTGATGGAGAAGATCGTGTCGCTCTGCAAGCGGCGCGGCTTTATCTTTCAATCCTCCGAGGTGTATGGCGGGCTGAATGGCTTCTGGGACTATGGTCCTTTGGGCGCGGAACTAAAGCGGAATATCAAGGATTATTGGTGGCGATGCATGACCCACTTGCGCGACGATGTGGTGGGCTTGGAAGCCTCTATCATTATGCACCCGCGCATTTGGGAGGCCAGCGGACACACGTCGACTTTCAGCGATCTGATGGTCGATTGCTT
>DATGLT010000143.1:0-12307 GCA_035294005.1 Verrucomicrobiia bacterium | reverse complement strand
ATGGCCCGCGTTTCTGGTGATCGCCGACCATTGCCGTCGTTGCTTCACTCCGGCGTGGTTGCGTGGGCATCGATACGAGTGCGCCCGAAATCCTCAATATTGGTCCTGTGCGGAGTCGGCCTTGCTTTTGCATGGCTTTGCTTGGGCTTTGTTCGCCCGCCGGAGCTTCGCCTCTCGGTCCGGTTTCTTGGTTACACAAACATTGCCGGCTTTGGCACTCACCTTGGAGTGGTCCAGATTTCTAACGCCAGTCCGTTTGCTGTTGTGCGTGACCGGGGTCCTCAAGTTGTCTTTAATTTACCTTCTGTTCGGATGAATTACGCCCCCACTGGCTGGAGTGTCCTTGAACCTGGGGAAGTTGAGCATGTCCTTACCGAGTCGCTCCCAAATGAGTTCGGCTGGAAAATGGTTATTTGTGCTCAGAAACTCGAGGATGACCCCTACGGTATAGCCGCCGAGCCGAGGCTTCGAACTTGGCACCGGCAATGCGCCGAATGGCTACAAAGCCATGGCGTGAGGGTGTTCACACCGAACCCACCTCCTGGCCGGGTGTTCTCTACTGATTGGATCGATCCATCACGGTGAGATGAGCGCGACTTTGGCAATGAAACGACTGCCGCAGGTCATTTGAACACAAGCTTTATCGCGTTCTCATGGCTGGCCATGCAGGTCGTGCATGAAACCGCCGTTTTCGGCGCGTTGGCCACTTCGCTAGGGCCTTTGCGAAGGCCGCCACTTCGGCCTCGGCCAGAGCCTCGGGGTTCGCAAATCCCCGCGCCGCGCTGGTCTCCCTCGTTTGTTGTTGACAACCTCTACAAGTGTCGAGCATAGTCTCGCCGTTGCTTATGCCTCCGAAAACCGAACTCACAGAAGCCGAATGGACTCTTATCAAGTCCGTTTGGGAAAAGGAACCCTGCACCGCGCCGTCGATCCAGAAGAGACTGCATTCCCGCACTCACTGGACCTATTCCACTGTGCGCACGATCATGGACCGCATGGCAGCCAAAGGGCTGTTGACCGCCAGGAAAGTCGGCAAAGTGACGTTTTTCCGTTCCGCCATCACTCGTGAGCAAGCGCAGCGACGCGAATTACGTTACACACTGAAGCATGCGTTTAATGGCGCCCTGACTCCCATGGTGCAGTGCCTCTTGAACAGCGGCGAGCTATCGGTTGAGGAGCTTGATAGCCTGGAAGCCTTAATCAAGGCCCGAAAGAAAGGAGACAGAAAATAATCTATGCACCCGATTGAGCGGTTCCTTTTGGTGACAGCGCCAAAGGTCGTCGCAGAATTCGCGTGGGCGATGTTCTGGCAATCAACTTTGCTCATCGGGTTTTTGTATCTTATGGAGGTCGCCTTGCGCGGGCGGCTCCGGCCCGCGGTTCGATACTCGCTTTGGCTGCTGGTGCTGCTCAAGCTTATGCTCCCCCCATCATTTGCACTTCGAACGGGTGTGGGCTGGTGGATAAGGCCATCCCCTCCCGGACCCGGTCCTGCACGGGCAACGGCAGTGGAGGTCCATTTCCATGATGCCAAGCCAACGCCTAGTCCGGCCGAAACTGATTCCCCTGAGACTCCACCGGCGCGCGCCGCTATTTCGGCCCAAGCCTTGCTGCTTCCGTTTTGGGCATTCGGAAGTTTGGGATTGTTTATTTGGATGCTGCGGCGATGGCGAGACGTGGCTTTGGCAGCTCGCCGTGCGGAAGGCGCTTCGCCTCAGCTGGAGCGCCTTCTGCAGTCAGCCCGCAGGTCTGCTGGTTTTAAAGGCTCGGTTCGGCTGGGGATCTCCGACAAGACGAGTTCCCCGGCGGTTTTTGGATTCTTTCGGCCCGTCATTCTGCTGCCGGCCTCACTGTCGTCGAGTTTATCCGAAATCCAATTAGCAGGAGTGTTACTGCACGAACTGATTCATCTGCGCCGAAGGGATGTGTGGTTCAATTGCGCCCAAACTTTGCTCCAAATTGCATATTGGTGGCATCCCTTTCTGTGGGTGGCCAATGCGCGCATCCGCGGAGCCAGGGAAGAAGCCGTGGATGACGCGGTGATGTGTGCCCTGCGCGACAAGGCCAATGAGTATCCCCAAACGTTGATCGAAGTTGCCAGACTCGCGTTGGGCCGGCCGCTGTCGGGTCTCGCGTTGGTGGGAATCCTCGAATCGCGTTTGGCTTTGCGCAGACGCATTGAGCGTTTGGTGGATTTTCGGTTTCCCAAAAGGGCTGGTCTCACTGTTGGGTCCGTGTTGAGCCTGGTCGTGTTCGGCGCTCTGGCACTGCCCATGGGACACGCACCCGCCCCTGTGGCTGAAACGCCTTTGACTACAGGCCCGGCGCTGGACAGTTGGCCTGATTCCCGTTTTCAAGGCTATGCGGAGATTTCCTTAAATGCTCGTTTCCTGATTGTCGATACATCGCTGCTGGAACTATTGTTGCCCGCGATCGCCGGCTCTCAAAGTCCACTTGTATTGAATTCCAACGAAATTGCCGAAGTGGAAAAGAAACTGGTGCAGGCCGGTGCCGAATCGTTTCCGAAAGGGGCCGGATTGACCCACAGTTATTTCAGCGGAGGCCGTTTTCATTATCGGGTGGGCGGTGTCAACGGGAACGCCGTGGATTACCAAACGCAAACGAACGCCACCGGCGTGACGGTCGTGGTTGGCGCTGAATGCTCTACCTACGTGGGTCCCCGACCCGATTGGGTCCCGCTTGATTTTACCCTTGTTCCGTGGCTCTACAAGTGGACCACGTTTTGCCAGGCCCGATTAGGGAAGGCAAACGATCCAGGCTCCGTCATGCAATCGGAGGCTTCGATTCCCGCGGGTGGCGCAATGTTTTGGACCGTGCCCGGTCTTCATTCGGGAAAGTCGGAACTCGTCTTCCTAAAGGAAGGAAAACCCGACCGGGAGCAGGATCAAAACACGATGAGCGAGGCTTCGCTTCCAGCCGCCGAGCATCAAAACCAGGAGGTTGTTCAATTGGTTCGTGAGGCCAAACGATTTTTCGAATCCGGCAAACTCGATACCGCGGAGGCTTTGTTGCATCAGGCCTTGGCTTTAGACCAGCGGTCTCCATCAGCCCACTATTATCTGGATCTCATCACTAAAGCGCGCGCCGAGCAACGGCCCCCTGTCCGTTTAATACGCCCAGGCGGGACCAATCTCGAGTTTGCCTCCGCGCGGCCTCAAACCATCTACTCGGAGCTTGAGCGGATTCGTTTGAAACAAGTTTCCTTTGATCATGTGCCCCTTGCCGAAGTGTTGCGCCGGCTCAACGATGAGGTCTCTCCAGAATTCACCTTCCGGCTCAAAGCCTTACCCGCTCGGGCGTCCTCTGAAACAAAGCCCCTGGGAGCCCCCGGCTCAACGGAGGATATCAGCCAAATTCCAATTACGATTTTACCTTCGCTCGTGGATGTTCGGCTTCTGGACGTGCTCGAGGTAATCTTGCGGGTTTCTAACCGGCGAATCAGATACTCCGTCGGAACTGACGCTGTGGAGTTCTCCGCTGTTTCTCCCAACTTCAAGCCCATGTACAGTCGCATTATTCGAGTGAATTCGGTCGAAATGCGCAATCGATTGGGGGAAACCTTCGGCAAAACTAATCTGGCTGATCCGACAGCAATAATGAATGCCCTGCGCGAACTGCTGTTAGCAAAAGGGCTGAACTTGCAACCGCCCGAATCGCTGTTTTTGAACGATCGGGAAGGAAATTTGCTGGTGCACGCAACCTTGGAGCACCTCGATACCGTGGAGACAACTGTTGCCGATTTGAACGCGCCGCAGCTTCAGCTCAACATTAAGACCAGGTTTCTTAATGTGCCCGATTCAGAGCTTCGTAATTTTTGGGACGCAATAGGCGTCGTTAAAGTGGACGCAACAAATTATTCAAAAATCCTAACGCCTTCTCAAACGGCTGTAATTCTCAAAGCCATCGACGCAAAGCATGGAGACTACCTCATCAATGAAGCCTCGGTGACTACTCTGAGCCAGCGAGAATGCGAGGTCCAATGCGTGGATCTTCGCACTGTCTTGAGCAATAACGTGCCTTCAAAAATTCCTTTTGGACCTTCAATCGATATGACACCTGTGTTGATGCCCGATACTTGGAGAGTGAAACTTCGGACGGTTGCAACCTTAAGGGAATTTGCCGGCTACGACGATTCGTCCTATTTCCTTCCGCAGTTTGAAGATCCCAAAGGTCGCGCCGAGCCTCAAGGACCCGTTCCTCACATCCGTGTGCGGCAACTTACTTCGAACAACACTGTGCCCGATGGGTACACCCTGGTTCTGGCTAATCCCGTCGATACAAATGGACAGCCAGCCGAAAAGCCGCGCTCTTCAGAACCACATTACATCGTGTTGCTCACGCCGACCGTGCTCTCCCCCAACGGGACGCGCTTGCACACCGACACTGAAATCAAGGAATTCATGAAATAGCTTTCGCCGGGTTAGGCTGAGCTTGTGAGATCCCGATGTCCGGGACGTGCGTCGCATGAATCACCTTGTAACCAGCTCGTCAGATTAAGAGCAAGAGCAAGAGCAAGAGCAAGAGCAAGAGCAAGATTAAGATTGGGCTGTGTTCGCAGCAACTTGAATTCTTAATCTTAATCTTGCTCTTAATCTTAATCTAGTTCGTCTCCAAGCCTACTGCTTGTTCGCTGGGACGAAGATTTTCTGACCGACCCTCAACTTGGATGGGTCAAGACCGGGATTGGCATCCAGGATACCCATCGGACTGACAGGCACGCCGGCATCCGTGAATGCCTGTGCGATGATCGCCAACGAGTCGCCCTTGCGGATAACGTACTCGTATCCCCCTGCTGCCTCAGTTTGCGCTGGCGTGCCAGGGGCAGCCACGGCAGGCTCGGCGGCTGGATTTTCAGCAGGGTCCGGCTGCGGCATCGCTTGCGTTTCAGACGATTTCGGTGTGTGCTCGGCCTTCCTCGTTTTCGGAACAACATTGCCATTCTCATCGATGGCCGGGAACCACCGCTGCCGGTCGGCTTCCGATCCGAGAATCGTGTGGCGGTTCCGGCGAACCAGGGCCTTGTAGAAGAGGTCCGCTGTTTGCGGATCCGAGCCTTTGAGAAAACGACCGCCTGTCCAGAGTACATAAGCAGTTTGGTCATTATTGTCCGGCAACAACTTCGCCGCCTCCCACGCCAGCGACGCCGCCTGATAGCGATAATGGAACCGTATATCCGGATCGGGCCGGTGCTCAGCATTTCGCCGCAACTCGTCTTGCGACGGGCGCACTACGAAGGCCAGCGAATTGGTGGCGCGATATTCGCCCTCGACGCCCCAATCAAACTGACCAAGGTGGTAGTGCCAATCGGGTGCAACTTCGGTCCCGATGAGTTCCATGCCGTTGGTGCGAGTGATCAGAGCGGCTTCGAATAAACCGGCGGCGCGGTTCGACGGGGCCAAGGACTCGTCCCAGGCAGGTCGGCACGCGGCCATGAGTTGATCGAAAGCGCCCAACCACTCTGCGGGATAGTATTCACGAACCGGGTCGCCATGCAGTTCCCGGGTCAACCGCCGCGCCAGCAAATAGCGAATCTGCTCCCGCAGCAGGGCCGGGCAGACTTCGCTGCCGCCAAGTCGCTCTTGTTCCTGCGCCACCTGGTCCGCAGATGCGGCCGGCCAAAAGCGGTCGACGTAATCCTTCAACTCAGCGAGGGTCAGCACGCGCTCGGCCACATACGCCGCATCCATCCAGAACCCGGCATTGAGGAGGGAATCCAAGGCCTGGACATACTCGCCTCGGGAGAGCCGAAGCACGCCCAACTCACCCTGCACCTGGCGTTCAGCCGAGACTCGCCAATAGAGGTCGCTGTCCCCTTTTATCGTCAGCGTGTCTTTAAGATCGGCGGGAGCGGGTGCGTTTGTGCCTTCGTGGATGATTGGAAATTGCGGACTGATCCTGGCGAGCAAAGCGGCAGCGGCCTGGAGCTTTCCAGCGCGCAACAGGAGTTTGGCCTGGAGCCATTGGGCCAGGGGGGAGTTGGGCGCGCGTTTGATCCATCGGCTGGCTTTGTCCATATCGTTTGCGCGATACGAGGCCAATGCCAGCGCCTCGGCTGAGTCCACATCTTTGATGTTGGCTTGCTCAACCGCTTCCAACCAGGCCGACGCACCCGGTTTCACCTGCACAGTTGGTGTTTCCTCTTTTAACGTCCTTGACGTGTAAACGGCGCTGTTCAGCGGACAGGAAATGACGTAAGCGGAGATAACCTTCTGGGTCCGAGGATTGCCGGCCAGCAAACGAAGCGACTCCGGTCCGGACGCCAGGGCTTTTGCCGCCGCCGTAGCCAGGGAGTTTGTGGCCGTCGGGTCGCCGCTGGCCAGTTGGTCGAGATAGGTTTCAATCGACGCCTGGTAGTTGTTCTGCTGGAGGTAAACCTTGGCCTCCAGACCGAGGCTCGCGGCTGCCAGGCCAACCGAATCACGATAGCCTTGCCTGACCAGTTCGCGAACCTGCTTGAAATACCCGACCGCCTTTTCCGGATCTTGTTCTTCCCAGGACTTGCCCAACATGAACGCTGCCCACGTGGATTTGGATCGGCGTTCTCCCTCGGGACGCGCCAGCAACCGTTCCCATGCCGCCCGCGCTGGCTGCTTGTCGGCGATGGCGGGGTTATGCCAGGCAATGAACCCTTCGAAATAGTCTGCAAACTCGAGAGGAAGATCCTGGATGACGCGGATTTCAGGAAAAACCGGAGCGACGGCTTTCGAGGATTCATCTCCAGCGGTCGAATTGTTTCCATTATCTGAATGAGAATCCTCCCAGGTGCGGTGAGCTTGGATGGCTTCAGCAAGGATCTGTCGTTGTCGCTGATGCTCATTGCAGATGAAATCGGCGTCAGCGGGCGGGGTCCCTGCCTGCTTCAATGCCTTGCGCAGATCGGACAACTCCGCTTCGAGCGACTGGGCAGCGTAGCCGCCACGCTGCTCGGGCGGAATCGCCCGAACCCGTGTCCGACCCAGGTTCATGCGGGACAATTCCGCCGCGAAATTGCCCTCCGGCGCAACCAACACGGCCTGGTCCCCTTGAGCCAATAACCAGTTGGGAAAATCCGGCCCGCAACCGCGCGCCAGGTTCGACACGTACGCGCAAATCAGCAGAACACCGATTGCATGGACCGACTGTACAAGAGAGAGTGTCCCGCGCTGCCAACGCTTACCGAGCATCCAAGTCATCGATTTCAACCCGCACCTCACGATCCTGGTCTAACCGCAACCAGCCGATCACCTGCTGTTCACCAGCCGGCAAACGATATGGCCGCCCGCCGGTCCCAAATTTGGCCGAAGAAAAATCCCGGTCCGCCATTTGGAAACCGTGCAGTCCGTCGCCCGCGACCAGGCGGGCGCCGCTCCAGCGTGCTTTTACTGCGAGCCGTGAGGAAATGTCGAGTTCGCCGTCGTTGACCAGGCCGATTTCGATCAGCCCGGTCTCGACTCGGTGCGCTTCCACCCGCACGCTCTTACGGGGAATTCGCGATTCAAGAATGGTGCTGAAAGTCGGCCAGCGCCAGTTCAAAGTATCTCCGGCAACAGGTAATCGATACCAGACCACCGCTTTGAGTGCGGGAGGAGTATTCGAGGACCACTCCTGGACCAGGTGCGCGATCTCCAAAGGGTCCGCGCGCACTTCCTTCACACGCGCTTCTGCGGGCCAGGCTTTGGCGGGACCTTCGGCGGACAGACCTATAAACCGGCCATTCACGTCAAATGCCATGAGATAGCCGTATGTGGGCAGGGCTACCCTGAAGGGGATACCAAGCTCAGCCGCCTTTGCGACAGCGCGCCGTGCGGTCGTCGGATCGCAGAGATTGAAGGCAGCATCGAAGCTCTTTGGGCGCTCGAGCGAATGAACCTGCAACACATACCCATCGGTCGCCTGGACCAGCGATTTAAAACCCGGCTCATCCAACCATGCGGGGAGAGCCGTTATGACCAGCGGCATAGGCGCAACTCGGGCCCGTATCACCTCCGCCCAGGCGCGGTAGCCATCCAGCTTTGAGGACGCACAATCGAAATCGAGTTGCAACTCGGTAACCTTCATGCCGCCGGTTTGCGCATCAACCAGCAGCTTTTGGCTTAAATCCGCCAGATATGTGATCGAAGCGTCTGTGCGGAACGAGCCTGAGTAAGGCCCGATTCTCAGTGCCAAGCCGGCCGGCCGCTCGGTTCGAATCAACGACGAGTAATCCACCGGTATTTGCACCAGCAGAGGCTTGCCACCTTGCCAGGTTACTTCGGCCTTTAACGCGATTATCTTCGAAAAAACCTTGCCATGCTCAACAACAGCGCGGCGCACCGGTTCTGTCCAGGCGCGCTGCCAAACGTAAACCTCCTGAGGCAGCGTAGCGGCTTCCAACACGCCGCCAAACCCGAGGCACAAAGCGAATCTGACTAGCAGATGGTGGCTGAGGACCATAAATGAAAAGTCCCTTTCGGCTCCATGGGGGTTTGCAGGATAATCAGCAAGTGGCCTCGCTGCAAATCGTTAGTCAAGCTCGTTAGTGAAGCTCACGGAAGGGAGATTGTGGGAACGCGACGCATGTCATCCCGGTGCCGGCAAAGATTCTTCAGTACTGATGTGGAAACTGGAAATAAACGTCGTCGATCACGGCTGAGTGAACTTGCCTCTCAGCCGTCCCTTCGGGACTTGTTGGCATTCAGTTGCCGGGTTCCCAACGCTGAAGCGTTGGGCTATTCCCGGCTGTCCCTTCGGGACAGGGGGCGATTCGATGCGACAAAGTTAGCTATTTACCGAAGGGTCGTCGATATCGCTCGCGCGCACGTTGGCTGGGATTCTTCACGAGACAGGAACTCTACTTTAAAAGGATTCGAGCTTCGCGTTATCAATCGGCCACTCCGTATAGGTAGTCACCCTACTGGCCAGCGGCGCGCTTTTTGTCGGGATCATTTTGGACATAGGGTCCTTCAAAGGTCGGAATCTGCTCTGCGGAAACATACCAAGGCGCGTGCTCGGCCCAGAAAATGTTGCCCTGCGGCCGCATTCCCGGATCGGACTCCAGCAGTCCGCTCGGCACAACCCAAAACTTTTGGTTGCGACTTAACTTTGGCAGGGGGGATCCACAGTTCCGACAAAAGCACCGGGTAAAACCCGGATTGTCCCTGGTGTCGACGAATCGCCCAATGAGATCCTCGCCGCGGGTCCATGAAACCGAATCCGGTGGAAAGCCCAGATTTGCCACATGGACCGACCCCGAGGACTTCTGACACGAGCGACAGTGGCAATACAAAAATCTCAATGGCTCTCCCGTCACTTTGAAAGCCACGCTACCGCACAAGCACGATCCCTCAATCGTTTTCATAAATTGTAGAAGGTTTCAGCTCCGTGATCCCGCGCCACGGGCCTTTTATTGGCAACCTTCGGCTTCATCGCGGGTTCACGGCGTCTGGTTTGTTAGCAATCTTTCGATTCTTTTAACAATTCGCGAATCCACCCGCTAGTGGCCGCTTGTTCGACCGTTTTACCCTGTGAATCTTTATCGGTGGGTTGCGCGCCGCGTGCCAGTAAGAGCTTGATGATCGCTGCCTGTTGGCGGTGTGCCTCGTCCGAGCCACTCCCACTTTTGCCCGTGCACTGGACAGCCAGATGCAGCGGCGTCGAGCCCGCCTTGTTGGGTTTCCGCGGGTCCGCGCCCCCATCCAGCAGCGCCTGGACAGCTGACAACGACCGCCCCCGGACCGCCCGGTGGAGTGGCGCCACGCCGGTTTTATCCACGGCGTTGGGGTCGGCGCCCGCGGATAGGAGGTACTCGATCACGCGGGCCTGCGCCTGCGGTTCCCGCGGGCCCCCGTCCGCCGCGTAATGAAGCGGCTCCGCGCCCCGTCGATTCCTTGCGTGGCAATCGGCCCCGTGACGGATCAGGAGGTCCGCCATCGGGCGGGAGAACGCGGCGGCAGCCATGTGGAGCGGCGTATCACCCGCATGCAAGTAGTGGGCGATCGAGGTGAAGAAAAACGCGGCCGCCTGTTGCCGCGTCGCACCCGCCGGCGAGGCCGTTGTGGCCAGGGCCGGCGTGGTGATCAGGTGACGAGACACGCCGTCGGTATCCCCGGCGACCACGAGGCGAATGAAATTAAGAAAAGCTGAAGTTTCCATTCGGATCGACTTCTCGAACGGTTGACAAATTTGCGAGCATAACACGAAAATAGCTGACAGCGGCGTCCGGCGCCATTGCGAATCCAAAAGGGTTCATCCGCCGCTGCCCGGGTCATTTCCCTCTTTGGGCTTTTTCAGCTTGGTTCGCACCTCGTAACGAAGCGCCACCGTGCCGCTCTTGTAGGCTTTGACTTCTACGAGATGAAGAGCCACATCCCGGTCGAGTTTTTCAAAGAATGGAATTCCATCACCAATCAAGACTGGCAGGATAGAATATCGGATTTCGTCGGCTAGCCCGAGACGAAGGCATTCGCCGGAAACCATACCGCCTCCAACAAACCAGATGCTGCGAAACGCGGGCCGAAGACGGCCAGTCACGAGTTGCGCAAGGTCGCCAGAGCAGAACTCGACGGTATCCCGGGTCCGCGTCAGAGTGCGACTCGTAAGGACGAAGACCGGTTTGTCACCGTAGGCCCACCCAAACCCCTTGGTTTCGAAACTCAACGCTGTCTCGTAGGTTCTTGAACCCATTACGTAACAGTCGATCGACTTAAGGAACGCCTCGACAAATTCCGGGTACAGGGTCTCCCCGCCGGCGAATTGGTCTGAGGTTTCCATCCAGTCGACGCGCCGGTCCTTCCGGGCGATAAACCCGTCCAGGCTCGCAGCCATGTGAATCGTTACCCGCGAATCAGTGTTTGCCATTGTTCCCATCGAGGTGAAGATCGATTTCCAAAAGCTTACGAGCCGCGCGTCGTTCCCGGGTTTGTGGAAACGCGATCACTCCGAAATACTTCACCTTGATCGCCTGCAAAAAGGCGGCCAAAGACTCCGCCGAGGGATTTCCGGCCAGCGCTTCACGCACCGGAGCGACAAAGCTGGCATACGCGCCGCGTCTCATGACCTCGTTCGGTAGGTGGAGCGGGTCCCAATAGCGCTCAAGCACAAAAAGAATTGCATCCTCAACACTCAGTAGCTTGCTTTGATGCAGGTCGGCCATAAGGACTGGACAAATTGATGTTCTTGCCGCTCATTGGGTGCCGGCCTCGTTAGAATCTCACTCACCTCCATTCCCAAGAACAACCGAAATGTTCGGTTTGGCTTTTAATACCTGGAACTCGGCTTTCATGCGATAGACATAATACCTCTGGGCTTGGGATGCAACAAACGATCCGTCCATTCCATATGGGCACCGTTCGACGTGACCCCGCAGGGTTTACAGCGACTAGCCGGGCCGTCGTAGCGCAGTGGAGACGCCCGGTAACGCTCCCAAAAAAAACGGGCCGCACCCGGAACGGGTGCCAGCAAATGTGAACGCCGTACTGCCTCGCGAAAACATTTAAGATCATCCGGGACGCGGATTTTGCCTATGCGGGCATCTCTGTCGCGATGCAATGACGTTTCGGCGTCGTTGGGTGGGTCGGGCCATCCACGGGCACTGGCTGCGAACCTGCGGGAGGGCGGCCCTGAGTTACTTCATCCCCGTGGGTCTTTCGGTCCATTTACCCCCGCCCGGATTTTGGGCTAAGCATACCGCGAAAGTGCAACCAAAGTTGCGCGTGGCGTTTGGCCAAAGACCGCCCGGTAAGACATTGTCTGAACCAAAATGCGCGTGAATGAAAGAAGATTGATATGAAAAGGAAATACGAAATTATGAACGAACCGGTCATTGTTAGCGAAAACGGCTCCACTGCGGAAGGGAAAACGGCAAGGGAATCAGGCGATGAAGAAGCGCTGCGAAAGTTAGTTTCAACCCTGGAAAACGCTTGGAACAGCGGCGACAGCCTGGGCTGGACCGCCCAGTTCGCCACGGATGCCGATTTCATTCACATCCTGGGCGGGCATTTTAGCGGGCACAACAGCATCGAGCGCGGACATCGCGCCATCTTCGATACTATCTATAAAGGCAGCACCAATCGCTACACGGTTCAGAAGATTCGCCTCCTGGCTCCCAATATCGCCCTCGTATTCGTCCTGGCTGAACTGAAGGTGACGCAGCCGGGCTTGCCCCCATTGATCCAGGCGCGCCCCACGCTAGCCGGACTTTCGCAACTGGACCATAGACTTTGCTAAAAGCCCTGATTTTTGGGGCATCGCTCTGAAAAGTCTTCACTACACGCCGATTCCGGGCTAGGCACCTCCTCAGTCGAGCAGTTGGCCTTTGACGGTGATTCTG
>DATGLT010000142.1:0-16024 GCA_035294005.1 Verrucomicrobiia bacterium | reverse complement strand
AAGGCGACGAATCCCCAAATAAACCAAGCGGTCGCCGTCTTGGTACGAGTCAAAGCAGTGCTGACCATGCCTACCAGGCCGGCGTTGCAAGCGCCGCTGACCAACGCGGTCAGAGTCGTCCAAACCATCATAGCACGGCAGTTTCGCAGGATGAATTTAAGCAAGGTCATAGATGAGTCACGGACTCGGTTGGGGCGGATTTCTGAGGGGTTGTCGGTTTCTTCTCCGATGGCCGGGTTGATTCCAATAAATTGCAAATTTCCGAAGCGAGCACTCGAACATGCGGCTCCATAAAAATGTTTTCATGCGACCCGGGAATGCAACGTACCGTTAAGCCGGTTCGGACGAGCTTGCCCCAGCATAAATCCTCGGCCAGCGAGCAAAACAGGGCCTGTCCCCGAGTCCGAAGCAAAGCCACGCGCCCGGCATACGGCCGTTCGACATGGGCGAGGAGGGCTTCCAGATGAGCCTGCCAGAGTTTCAACTCATTTGCCGGGAAATGGCTGGTGTCGATGACCTCCTCCAGGTCGAACGGTTGCGGTCCGCGCCTCAACCCGATGGAACTCTTAAGTTTTCGCCCGAGCGCTCTCAGTTTGCGCCCCATGAAACTGCGCCGTTCCTCCGGTTTCAACGCGGCAAAATCCCCAAGCCAATACTTCAGGTTCCGGGCAAATCGCACCATGAAATCGGGCCGGTACCAGGGAACCTCTTCGTAACCCGCATTGGCGGGCGCTGTGTCAATCAGCAGCACCAGGTCTACCTGTTCGCCTTGCATTCGGAGTTGTCTCGCCATTTCGTAGGCAACGTTTCCTCCAAAGCAGTATCCCCCCAAAAAATAGGGCCCATGAGCCTGTTGCGATCGAATCGCTTCGACATAAGAGCGCGCCATCTCCTCCAATTCCATCGGCTCCTCGCGTCCGTCCTGCCCGTGGGATTTGATGCCATAGACCGGTTGATCTTTCCCCAGGTGCGCCGCCAGGTTGGCATAGCCCCACAGGACGTCGCCCCCTGCCCCGTGCACCAGGAACAGCGGCGTTTTTTCGCCCACGGGCTGGATCGGCACCAGTAGAGACCCCGCACTTTGGTCCTGGCCCAGCAATCCGACCAACTGAGCAATCGTCGGGGCCTGAAACAGTGTCACCAGCGGGAATTTGCGTCCGGTCAATGTCTCGATCCCTGCAAACAAGCGAACCGCCATTAAAGAGTGGCCGCCCAACTCAAAGAAATCATCATGGACTCCAATGGGTTTGACTCTCAGAAGTTCCTCCCACAAGGAGCAGACCTTTTGCTCCAGTTCATTGCGAGGAGCCGCGTATTTGCTGTTGGCCCGGGTCCGCGATGACCCGGTCGCTTTCAATGCGGAATGAACGGCCGCAATGTTGCGCGATTCGAGGGCAATCGCGCCAAAGTCTGAGAATCGCCGCGGTTCAACTGCGGAGATGAGCTGGGCGGGCGCTCGTTTATTAACGACGGCAACTGGCGCAGCTTGAGAGTTGAAATTTAGTTTCGTGCAAATTTCCGGCGGCAATCTGAACACAAATCCGCCATTGAGCGGTTGCTTGTATTGGCCCGCAACCTGTTCCAGGAAGTCCAAAGCAGGCTTGTTCTTCGCACCTGGGACAAAGTGCAGGTCGACCCAGTTTGCGCCCGATTTGGAAGCTTCATTGCCGAGGAAATTCAACATGCGATGTTCAACACCTCGGCCCAAAACACGGCAGCTCAAAAGGAACGTCTCGACCGAAAGTGTTTCACCCTGCATCTGGTACAACATCACTCCCACCAGGCCGTAGTCACCGAACCGGTCCGAGACCCGCACCACGCAGCCCTGGCCTGACTTTAACCATTGCCGCAACTCGGATTCGGTCCGCCGTCGCGTTGTGAAGTTAAACTGGTTAGTGCGCTGGGTGAGTTGGGACGCGCGCGCTAGATCGGCTGCGGCAACCGGAGAAATCTCGACGTTGAGCCCGAGCCGATCCAGGAACTGCTGCAGAGTGGGAGTTTCGGCCCGCAACTGCTCCCGCAATTGATTCTGCCGATAGAGTTCACCTCGTCGGCGGTCTTCCTCTGTCACCTTAAGATGGTCAAAGGCCCAGCAATGCTCCAGGAACCCGGGAATATCGTTTGGATTTTGCGGGAGTTGCAGCACGAGAACGCCCGGGCAATTCGCGGAGATTTCGGCGCACTCAACAGGGTTGTCGTCGAGGAAAATGAAGGCGTCCAGGCCCAACCCGAGTTCCGCGGCAAGGGCTTTGAGGTTGGCGGACTTGGGTTGCCAGTTCAATCGTTGCGCCGAAACGTGCTCGAGCCTGAGCGGAAAGTCCGTTCGCTCAGTAAAAACGGCTTGCACGTCCTCGGGATTGTTCTTGCTGCAAAGGCAGAGCAGCATTCCGTTGCGCCTCTGCTCGAGCATGAATTCCTGCAACGCGCGCCGAGGCCCATCCAACTCAATCCCCCGGGGGCCGTCCTCCCCGCAAACGCCTGTCCATAGCGTGTTGTCACAATCCAAAGCGATTACCTTATAGACAGGCCGCTTCAGGGCGTGCAGCTTTCGACCGAGCCCGGTTGCCAAAGCCGTGAAAAACATCGGCGTGTAAGGGACCTTGCCCAATTCATCCGCAACCCGGTCGTAGTAATCAGTAACGGGGTACCACTTGGACAACTCGGCAGTTGTCAGCAGATACACGCCGTTGATTGAGCTCAGCGCGGTCTCGAGCCGCCGCTGAACCTCTTCCAGAGGAGCACCGATATGTTCACTGCTCGTTCGTTCGGGGCTTTGCGGACAGAAGCAAACAAGGATCGGAACCGAACTCCTCGATGCGCTCGCCTTGACCGCCACGAGAAACTCCTTGCAAGCATCGTGCAGCGGCGAGGATTCCGTTTGCTTTGGCGGATTGAGACCTTCAACAGCACGGTCCCAATCCTCAAGCCGGATGAGCAGGACATTGGCCCCATTCTGATTCTTCGAGAGATCGCTGCCCGGGTCCAGCAACTGCTGAAATACCTGGTTGTAAGGCGCGAACTCCAATGCTGCGTCGAGTTCCAGCCGCTTCATCCAATGTTGAAGCGGTTCGGCGATTGGCTCCGCTGTAAAGGTGGAGGCGACAAAGATCGTCTCCCTTTGCTCAGATCGTTGGCTTGCGGCCTCCTCAGGTTTGAACGCGGTTTCGGAGATAAAAGCCGAAATGCCGTTTTGCGGCGCAACTAGGAACTGTTCAATCGCGCGCACCCAGACTCGCAGGAATCGCTCGATGGTGTCCGGTTCGAAAATGTCCGTCTTGAATTCGCAGTTCAGCGCAAGGCCGCCCTGGACCTGTTCGATTTCGAGGCGGAGATCCAGCTGCGCGGCTTCTAATGAAACGGGCACTGGGCTTGCCTGGATAGTTCGAGAACCGAAAAGGTTGGGAGGAAAGTTTTGAAACAGCAGCGCCACATTGTAGAGCGGGTTCTGATCCCGGTAACGACGAGGATTGACCGTCTCGACGATTTTTTCGAACGGACAATCCTGGTGAGCTTGAGCTTCCAGGACTGTATTCCTGACGCGGCGGAGCAAGCCCTGCCCGGTATCGGCTTCGTCGAGCGTTGCGCGCATAGGCAGAAAATTCATGAAGCAACCGATCATGTTTTCGAGTTCGCGCCGTGTGCGGCCGGCGACAACCGTGCCCACGACCAGATCCCGCTGACCGCTCCACTTGCGCAGAACCATAAGAAGTGTGGCCAGGAAAAACATGAAAGGGGTGCATCCCTCGCCGCGGGACAATTCAGTAATTCGCTGCGCCGTTGTCGCGTCGAGCTGAATGGCGCGCGTGTCAGCGCGGCCGCTGGACTGGCCAGGCCTCGGATGATCCAGCGGCAGCGGAATTTCTCCGGGCGCGCCTGCCAGCGCGCGCCTCCAGTAATTAAGCTCGCCCTCCAGCCTCGGGCCAGTCATCCAATTTCTTTGCCAGGACGCGTAGTCGGCATATTCCAGGGCGGGCCGGTCTCTCTTCAGGGGCAATTGGCTTGAAACAATAGCGTCGTAGATTTCTCCCAATTCCTGAAAGAATAGAGCCAGAGTCCATCCGTCTGAAATCGCGTGGTGCAACGTCACCAAAAGGATGTGATCCGTTTTGGAAAAGCGAACCAATGTCGAGCGGATAAGCGGACCGTTCTGAAGGTCGAAGGGTATGCGCGCCTGTTCATTGACGATCGCGCGGGCCCGCTCCTCGCGTTGATTTTCTTCCACGCTCTCCAGGTCAATGCGCGACATCGAAATGCAACGTTCCGCATCAATTACCTGGGCCAGGGTTCCGTTCGTATATTTAAGGCTCGTGCGCAGAGGCTCGTGGCGGGCCACAACCGCATCCAGGGCCTGGCCTAATGCCTCACAATCCAACTCACCAATCAGCCGGAGCGCAGTCGGGACGTTGTAAGCGGCCCTGCCCGGCGCAAGTTGGTCCAGGAACCAAAGACGCTCCTGGACGTACGACACAGGAAGCATGCCGTTCCGAGGAATGCGTGTGATTCTGATCGCTTGTCCGTCCTTATCGCGGCTAAGACCCTCGGAGACTATTTTCGCCATGGCTTCGATGGTGCGAGCTGAAAACAACGCCGCGAGACTCAGCTCAACGTCGAAGGCGTCGCGAACGCCGGAGATGATTCGCGTAGCCAGCAACGAATGCCCGCCCAGGTCAAAAAAGTCGTCGTGAACACTGACCTGGTTGACACCTAATACCTCCCGCCACAGCGCGCAAAGCTTAGCCTCCACTTCGTTGCGAGGCTCCACCAGATCGGTTCGAAGAGTCTGCGAACCCCCGGTTGGCCGCGGAAGGGCCTTTCGATCAACTTTGCCGTTGGGAGTCATCGGTAACTCCGGAAGGAACACAAACTCCGACGGCACCATGAAATCAGGCAATTGCGATCGGATCTCGGCTTTTAGCTCGTCTACCTTGGGGGAGCACGCCGTCTTTGCGACAACGTATGCGACCAATCGTTTGTCCCCCGGAACGTCTTCGCGAGCGGTCACCACAGCGGTCGAAACCCTTTCAACGCCCCGAAGCACTGCTTCAATCTCACCCAACTCAATCCTGAAGCCGCGGATCTTGACCTGGTGATCGATTCTTCCCAAGTACTCGAGCTCGCCGCGGACGTTCCAGCGCGCAAGGTCACCAGTCCGGTAAAGCCGTCCACCCGGACGAAACGGATCCGGAATAAACTTCTGCTGAGTCATTTCCGGGCGGTTCAAATAGCCGCGAGTCACCCCCGCCCCGCCGATGAACAACTCGCCCGGCACTCCGATGGGAGCCGGCCTGAGTCCGGAATCCAAAATGTATGCCTGTTCGTTGGATAGAGGTTTGCCAATGGTCGCCGGATGGCCTGGTTTCCGCAGACCGCCGGTTGAGTAGGTCGTGGTCTCTGTCGGACCGTAAAGGTCGAAAACTCTACGAACACGTGTTTCACGGTAGATCTGGTCGACCAACTCCGAGCTGAGCGGTTCACCAGCGAGGTTGATAACCTGAACTGCAGGGGGCACGGCCCGTAATCGCAACAGTTCCCGCATGGCCGATGGCACGGTGTTGATAAGGCGCACCTCGCTGGCCGCCGGCAGGTTTGCCAGCGACAGGGCATTATCGGCCAGGATTACCTTTCCGCCGCAGCACAGAGGAACGAACAACTCGAAGACGGACAGATCAAAGCAGATGCTAGTTGACGCCAGCACGCCGGAAAGTTCTTCAGCTGAAAACGTCGATTGGGCCCAGGAAATGAAAGCGACAGCGTTGCGATGCTCCAAGGCGACGCCCTTTGGCCTTCCGGTCGATCCGGAGGTATAAATCACATAAGCCAGGTCCGATGGTTTGGAGATGATCTCCAAATCGTCGGGACCCTGGGATGCCGAGATCTCCGGTTGGTCGAGACAGACTACGGCCGCGCCGGTGTTGGGAAGGATTGGCAACAACTGCGTCTGCGTCAGCAAAACCTTGCACTGGGCGTCCTCAAGACTGAACCCCAGCCGTTCCTTCGGATATTTGGGGTCCAAAGGGACGTACGCGCCCCCGGCGAGCAATGTTCCTAGAATTGCGACCACCAGGTCGGCTGTGCGCTCGAGACAAACCCCCACAAGAGATTCATTGGTGACCCCCAATGATCGCAGCCGCGCTGCCAGCCGTGCTGACCGGGCGTAAAGCTCGGCACACGTTAGGCGAACGTCGCCGCAAACCAGTGCCTCCGCATTCGGCGACTCCGCACACCGGGCTTTGAACAGATGCGCCAGCGTTTTGGTTTTCGGGAAATCCGCATCCGTCGCGTTCCATTCGTGAAGGACGAGACGAGATTCTGCTTCCGGAAGCAGGTCCAACTCGGAGATTGTTCGGCCTGGCTCAGTAGCGGCACTCGCGAGGAGTTTTTGGAAATGTTCGAGCAAGCGAGCGATCCGATCGGGTTCAAAAAGGATGTGGTTAAACCGCGCGATCCCGGCGAAGCCGTTGTCCTGCTCGACCAGCTCAATGCTTAGGTCCAGTTTAGAATCGGGCGAAGAAACGTGAACCGCTTGACCGCGATGCAACGATAGTGCCACCTGGAAAATCGGAGCATAGCTGCAACTCGTATTGGGTCGAAGAGCAGAAACCACTTTGGCGAATGGCAAGGCAGCATTGTTACGGGCGTTCTGAATGGTTCGGTGAACCTGTTGCACAAGTTGGGTAAAACTCAGTTGACCCGCCACCTCACATCTCAAAGGCACCGGGTTTTCAGGTCCTTGCGAACAGGAGACCGTCGAGCCAATCAATACGGGGCTCGCGCCTGTATAGCGGTGAAGGAGTGCCGCAAGGCCCGCAATGAACACCGCCAATGGTTCCGTGCCGCCGATTGAGGCCAACTGGCTCACGGCTTGGCGCGCAGCTTCGTTCAAACTGAAGGAATGACTTCCTTCAGCAGTTACCGCCGCTGCCGGACGCGGTCGGTCCGCCGGTAAATCAAGCAATTCAGGAACCCCTTCAATTTGGCTCCTCCAATATTGAAGGTGCCGCTCTTCTTCCTGTGCCGGGAGGGCCCGTGGCGCGGTTGAAGGTTGTTGAGAGTTTGCTGGAGCCTCGCGACTGCTCTTTTCCTTTAGTGAGGACGGGGTTGCCTGCGCGGTTTTTCGCACCGGCCTGGCTTTGACGGATTCGAGCGCCAGCGACATCTGGGCAGCCAGTTCCCGAACAAACGGCTCCTCGAGAATTTTTTCATGAGCGCCCTTTACGGTAATCGTTTGCACTCCACCCGCGGCCAGATCGCTCCAGCCATACTGGTCGTCAAAAGAACACCACAGCGGGTGACCGGGACTCCGGAACAAATGAACTTTCCCCCGGTACCGCCGTGGGCGGAAATTCACCAGGGCGCGTATATGGCTCTCCCAGAGCATTTTTTGATCTTCGGTGTAGGAAGAAAGATCGACGAGATCACCCGGCTCGACTCTTGAAAGCGAACCTGGCGTGCTGAACCGGGAGAATTTCCTTTTCAGCAGATGCCATTTCCAGCGGAAGAATTCGCGGCGCTGGGTCGGGCTCCAGCCCTTGAAATACCCGCCCCAATAGATGAGGTTGCGCGCAAATCGCAACATCCACCGGGGCGTCCAGGGAATCCGGCTGTATGCTGAATTGGGTGGCGCGCAATTCAGGAGTGCCAACACCGCGACTTCCTGCCCTTGGTCGCTCAATTGACACGCCATTTCGTAAGCAACGTTGCCTCCAAAGCAATAGCCACCCAAACAGTACGGCCCTTCGGGCTGGAGTTTTCGCAAATCAGCAACGTATTGCGCCGCCAACTCCTGAATGGTTCCAAATTCTTCCTGCCCATCCAGCCCGCGCGATCGGAATCCGTAAACGGGTTGCTCAGGCCCGAGACTCCGCGCCAGGTTGATGTATCCCCAGAACATTCCACCGCCGGCCCCATGCACCAGGAACAGGGGTGCCCGGGATCCGGAACCTTGGATTTCCACCAGCGATGTCTTTGCGGCCACCATGTTCTCATGCACTTCTTCGCGTAAGACCGCGGCCAGCCTTTCAACCGTAGGCGCCTGGAACAGGGTCGCGAGTCGCAGTTTCCTCCCAAACACCTTTTCGATTTGCGAAATGACTCGGACCGCCAGCATTGAATGGCCGCCCAGATCGAAGAACTTGTCCTGGATCCCCACCGGGTGGACTCCCAGCACGGCTTCCCAAATACCAACGAGCTGGGATTCAGTGGCGTCTCGCGGGGCCACGTACTGCCGGTCCAGTTTCGGCCGGGCCTGATCAGGAGCAGGCAACGCTTTGCGGTCCACTTTTCCGTTGGGCGTCAGGGGCAACGCTGCAACTTTCACAAAAGCTGATGGGATCATGTAATCAGGCAATTGCTGACGAAGGTAAGAGCGCAACTCACTGGCATTGATCGTTTGGTGAGCTGTGGCGGCCACGTAGGCTACCAGCCGTCTTTCGGCGGACTCGGTGCCGGCAACAATTACGACACATTCCCGAATTGCCGGGTGCCGCCCCAGAACCGTCTCAATTTCTCCCAATTCAATCCGGAATCCGCGAATCTTGACCTGGTTATCAATCCTCCCCAGGAACTCGATACTGCCGTCGGATCGGAAACGAGCAAGGTCGCCGGTTCGGTAAAGCTTGCTGTTGCCGGCGGGGCCGAACGGGTTGCGAATGAATTTTTCGCGCGTGAGTTCCTCTCGCTTCCAGTAACCGCGAGCCAGGCCGTCCCCGCCAGTGTACAACTGGCCAGGGACACCGATGGGCACTGGTTCGAGGTGCTGGTCCAGTATATACACCGTAGTATTGCTGATCGGCCGGCCAATCGGCACGTTGCCGGCCTGTTCAGGAAGGTCGCGAATTTCGTGGCAGCACGTGAAGGTCGTATTCTCGGTTGGGCCGTACCCGTTTACCAGGCGCTGAGGAGGCCCGCTTCGCAGCACGGATCTGACCCACTTGGGATCCAGGGCTTCCCCGCCGGCGATAACCGTGCGCAAGGTCTCGAATGCGCCAGGAGCCTCGCTGGCCAGTTGGTTGAATAACGCGGCAGTCACGAACATCGCGGTGATCCCCTTCTCCCGCAGTTCCCCGGCAAAATCGGTCGGCGACAGCGCGACGTCCCGGGTTATTCCCACCAACTGGGCTCCATTGAGCAGCGCGCCCCAGAGCTCGAACGTGGCGGCATCAAAGGAAATGTTGGAAACCTGCGCGATGCGATCCGTAGGATCAAGTTGGATGAAGTTTGTGTTGAGGACCAGGCGGGTCACGCCGCGGTGGGGCACAGCAACTCCTTTGGGTTGGCCGGTCGAGCCGGAGGTATACATGATGTACGCCAGATGCGAGGCGTTAGTCACGCCGGGCACGCTGTCCCTCTGCTTGCGGGCGATAAATTCCCAGTCCGCATCGAGGCACACCACCTTGGTCCCGTTCCGGGGCAGTCGTTCCAGGAGTCGTTGCTGAGTTAAAATCACGGAGACGCCGGCGTCCTGAAGCATGAAAGCCAGGCGTTCTTTTGGGTAGTTTGCATCCAACGGCACGTACGCGCCGCCGGCTTTCACAATTCCCAGCATGCCCACGACCATTTCGAGCGATCGATCGACGCATAGACCTACCGGCATCTCTGGCTTGAGATCCAATTCCAGTAGAAAACGGGCAAGCTGGTTTGAGCGCGAGTTTAGCTCTCCATAAGTCATCTTCTTGTTTCCCCAGCTTGCCGCAATCGCCTCTGGCGCTTTCTGCGCCTGGCGCTCGAACAGCTCCTGAAGACAGGATTCGCGGGGATAATCCGAGGCTGTTTGATTCCAGTCGACGACGAGTTGCCGTCGTTCAGAAGGTGTCAGCATCACCAGCTGTGATATCGGCCTGCCGGGCTCGGCCGCGATGGAATGGAGCAGAGTCTCGAAATGGCCGAGCATTCGTTCGATCGTGGCCTCGAGGAACAGGTCCCGGTTAAATTCGACACTGGCCCGCAGGCCTTCACGCGTTTGACGCAATACCAGGGTGATTTCAAACTTGGCCAGTTCGGGTTCAACTTCCTCGAAGGTAAGAGTGGTTCCGGGCAGCTGAATTTGGTCCGGCCTGCCGTTTTGAAACGAGAACATCAGCTTTGTGAAAGGCAGATGTGTGAGCGTTCGTTCCGGTTGCAATTCTTCGACCAGCCGATCGAAGGGAAGGTCCTGATGAGCCATTGCCCCGAGAGTCACTTCGCGAACCTGGCGCAAGTATTGTTCGAAAGGAGTATCCCCCGAAACGCGCGTGCGCAGCGGCAGCGTATTTACAAAAAAGCCAATTAACCGTTCGGTCTCGATGCGGTTCCGGCCCGCCACAGGCGAGCAAACGATCAGGTCCTCCTGTTGCGTGTAGCGATGGACCAGGATTTTGAACGCGGCAAGGGTAACCATGAAGGGAGTTGCATCCAACCTGGTCCCCAGGTCCGACAGCCGGCGGGTCAACTCAACTCCGAGCGATCGGGAGAGGGTCTTTCCGCGAAACGTCTGCGCTCCGCCCCTCGGATGATCCGCCTGCAGTTCGGTGACCGGCGGATAGTCCTTGAGTTGATTCTTCCAGTAGCCGAGCTGCTTGGTGAGCACGTCACCTTTCAGCCATTCCCGTTGCCACTGTGCGTAATCCGAATACTGGATTGGCAGATCTGGCAGAGTCGCGGAGCCCCTTTCCTGGTACGCCGAATAAAGCGCGGCAACCTCCTGGAACAAAACCCCCAACGACCACTCATCGCCTACAATGTGATGCAGAATCAAAACCAGCCTTGCTTGCTCCGGTTCCAATCGGATCAATGTGACTCTGAGGAGATGTTCGTTCTTCAGATCGAAAGGACGGTTGAGTTCCCGCTGAATGAGTGACTTCGACTGGTTCTCACGTTCCGAAGGCGACAACCCCGTTAAATCAACGGTTCGCAGTTCAAAACCGCGAAAAGGATCCACGATTTGCACGGGCGTGGCGTCGGCACAGGCAAACCGGGCGCGAAGGGTTTCGTGCCGGGCCACAACCTCCTGAAACGCCCGTTGAAGGGCTTCGGAATTGATTCGGCCTTGAACGTGGGCGACCGAACCGATGTTATACAACGGGCTATCGGGTTCCAGTTGGTCCAGGAACCAAAGTCTCTGCTGGGCGAACGAAAGCGGAGTTTGGCGGGGTTGCCCGGCTGCCTTGCGCAAGCGGGCTGCCAGCAACGCTCTTTTTTGATCCAGCGTGAGTGTCTCGGCCGTGCTGGCGGGAGTGAACATCATAGTGCAATCTTAAGATCCGGATCCTCGAGCAACGCTTCGATTTCCTGTTCGGTAAGATCATCCAGGTGTTCGAGGAGCTGGCCGGCGCGGCCGCCCACCGCTCGCGTTATTGGAGAAATTGAGCTCGAACCTGCTTGCCGGCTCTGCTCGACCACTTCGCCGAGCTGGGCAACGGTGCGTTTCTCAAACAGCGCTCGTAGTGGGAGCTCCACATTGAATGCGCGGGCCAATCTTGAAATCATTTGCGTCGCGATCAACGAGTGGCCGCCCAGTAGAAAGAAGTCCTCATCAATCCCCACGTGCGAGCGCCCGAGCAATTCACACCAGATCTCGGCAATGGCCTTTTGCGTAGGAGTGACTGGGCCGGCCGGTTCCGCGCTGACCGGGGTTTCAGGTTGAAGTTTCGATAGAGCGCGCTTATCCACCTTTCCGTTGGCGGTCAAAGGCAGTTGATCCAGCACGATGATGCGCGAGGGGACCATGTAAGCCGGAACCTTGGACGCAATAAACTCCCGGAGTGCACCTGACGCGGGCGGGTTTTTGCCAGCGACGTAGGCAACCAGGTGTTTGCCTGTGAACTTGTCCTCGCAAACGATAACCGCTGCCGCGGAGACCTCGGGATGCCGGCATAGCAAGTTCTCCACTTCACCTGGTTCGATCCTATGACCGCGGATTTTGACCTGCGAATCAATGCGCCCGAGGAATTCAAGATTTCCATCCGCGCGCCATCGTGCCAGGTCCCCGGTCTTGTAAAGCCGGCCCGATTTCTGAGTTCCAAATCGATCCAGAATGAATTTGCCCGCAATTGCGGTGGATTCGCCCAAATAACCAAGGCAAACACCATCCCCTCCCGTGTAGAGTTCACCCGTTACGCCGATCGGGGCCAGTTCCGTGCCTCGATCCACCACGTAGACCGAGGTGTTGGAAACCGGCCGACCGATAGGGACAGGTTGGTCAGCGGGCCAGTCGGCCGGAACCGGAAAACAAGCAGTGAAGGTCGTGTTTTCCGTTGGTCCATAACCGTTGATGACCTGGCAATCGGGAAGGTTTTGTACCGCTTTCGACACATGTGCGGCGGACAACACATCCCCGCCGGCCAACAAATGTTTCAATCCCCGAAGATCTTCCAATTGTTGATCGACCATTTGGTCAAACAGACCTGAAGTCAGCCAAAGAGTGGTGACACCATGGCCGCGAATTTCGCGACCGAACTGCTGCAGGGACAGTGCGCCGCCCGCAGGAATGACCAGCTTTGCCCCGTTGAGCAGGGCGCCCCAAATCTCAAACGTCGCCGCGTCGAACGTTATCGGGGAGGACTGCAAAAAGACCAGATCCTCGGAAAAGGCCAGGTAATTTGTGTTGCGAACCAGCCGGATGACCGCCCGGTGAGGCACCACGGTTCCCTTGGGCGAACCTGTCGATCCGGATGTATAAACAACGTATGCCGGATCGGTTGGCCTGTTGTTCAGAGCCAGATGTTCTGCGGCGCCCTCTAAAAAAGCCTCCGCGTTCAGGACCAGCAACCGCTCAGACCCGACAACCGGCTTCAGTCCTGGCGCGTGATCTTCGTCGGTGACCACCGCGCTGGAAGCCGAGTCCTGCAGCATGAAGGCAAGCCTCTCGGCAGGATAATCCGGGTCCAAAGGAACGTAAGCCGCGCCTGCCTTTAAGATGGCCAGGAGTGTGCAGACACTTTCAGCTGACCGCCCCAGGCAAAACGCCACGTTATCGCCCGCTTTGACTCCAAACTCAATCAGGCGGCGAGCCAGTCGGTTCGATCGGCCATCGAGTTCCGAATACGTGAGCGAACCGCCGTTCCATGCGAGTGCGATTCGCTCTGAAAATCGACGCGCCTGGGCTTCAAACAGCTCCTGAATCGTACTCCCACGCTCATAGTCTGAGGTCGGTTGACCCCATATAAGCACCTGTTGCTTCTCGGCTGGAGTCAGCATCCGCAATTCCGAGACCCGGGATCCGGGGGATTCCACGGCGGCCTCCAGCAACGCCTGGAAATGTTCGAGGGCGCGGGACATGGTCGCGGGGTGAAAAAGGTCGGTGCTGAATTCGCACCGAAGCTGCAGACCTTGCGGCGTCTCGCTAGCCAGGATCGTCCAATCAAATTTCGCGGTGCCCGTTTCCAGGTCGATTCGAGATAATTCAAGCCCGGACCCGGCCCAATCCTGCGGAGGAACGTTTTGCCAGCCAAAGACCACGTTGAATAGCGGATGGCCGCCGGCGGAGCGGTCGAGGGCCAAATGCTTCAACAGCAACTCACCTGGAAATTCCTGGTGAGCACATGCGCCCAGGACTCCCTCGCGAACACGGCCCAGCAGCTCGCGGAAAGTGGGATTACCGCTTAGATCCGTCCTTAATGCGTGTGTATTAACGAAGAGGCCCAGCAGACTCTCCACTTCGAGCCGCTCCCGGCAAGCCATCGGCGAGCCAATAACAATCTCCGGCTCGCGGCTATAGCGGTATAACAGCACGTTCAATCCGGCCAGGAGCGTCATGTACAAGGTCGTTCCCTGTTCCCGCCCTAATTCGCGCAGCCGCGCAACCAGCCCCTCCGGAAAGTAAAAGAAGTGCGTCTGACCTCGACTTGAGCGCGGAGCGCGTCGAAGATGGTCCAAAGGAAGCCCTGCGGGTGAGGGCAGGTTCTGCAGATACTCCCTCCAATAATCCAGATGCCGCCGCCCAAGTTCACTTTCAACCATTTCAGACTGCCACGACGCGAAATCTGCATATTGAATTGCTGGAGGATCGGGCGAATAAGCTTCGCCCCTAATCAAGGCGATATAGCCATGAGCCAGTTCCCGCATAAGCAAACCTTGGGACCACGCATCTGAAATGATGTGATGCACGTTGACCAGGAGCACGCTCCCCGCCGGACCCAAACGGAACAAAACGAACCTCGCGAGTGGTGCACAGCCCAGGTCAAAGGGCTTCCGAGCGGCTCTGTCCAACTCCGCCCGCAGCTTTTCTTCCGCCAGAGGGTCGTCAGTCAGGTCGATTTGCTCGAGTTCCAATCGGCATGAAGCGGAAATGAATTGCGCGGGCTTTCCCTTTTCGCTTCGAAAGAAGGTGCGCAGGACTTCATGGCGCCGGACGACCTCATCGATGCTGCGTTGAAGCGCTGAAGCGTCGAGGTGGCCTCTAATGCGCCAGGCTTCGGGGATGTTGTATGCCGGGCTGCCGGGGAACATCTGCTCCACAAACCAAAGGCTTTCCTGGGCACACGAAAGAGGGAACGGGCCTTCCACCCGCGCCACGCCGTCAGCGCAAAGGTTCATAGCGCCTCGATCTCCCAGTGTGTTAGTTTGCGCCCTGCCCATGTTTGGCATCCTGGTCGAATGCGCCCGGGCTTACGAAGGCAGTCGTGTTGGCAACCGACTCCACCTGACTCGAGGTGAAGTTTTTCTGCCGTTCGAAAGCCCGGCGCAAAGTAATGTCCGCAGTGGCTGCGAACTGATAAAACCAAAACAATGAAAACGGGGTTGCCCCACGTGAAAACTCCATTCCAGGACAGGATTTTGGACGAATTTTGTCGGCTGCCATACGACGATGGCAGACTAGGCCGAGGGTTGGACCCGAGTAAGTAGGTGTAAACCTAAAACGTTGCGCCCGAAAACCTGCCGCAAAAAGTCTCACCCGGTCGCAGTTGTCTAATGTGAGGTTTTCACCCCATTTAGGGTGAACGCACCAAGCGCATACAGTGTCGAACTATTTAGCTCAGGCTTATCGAAGAAAAACTGCGCATTTTAATGGTCGAGGACGTTGTGCACGACGCCACCCTGGTCGAGCACACGCTCAAAGAGGGCGGATTCGAATTCACTCTCAAAAGAGTCGAAACTGAGAATGAATTCCTGGCTGAACTTAATGAGTTCAGGCCCTCGGTGATCCTTTCCGACCACGGATTGCCGGCATTTGACGGGTTTACCGCGCTGTCGCTGGCCCAAACCCGGGCGCCGGATGTGCCCTTCATTTTTGTCACGGGATCGCTGGGGGAGGAAATGACGATCAAAGCGCTCAAGAGCGGAGCCACCGATTTCATTCTTAAACACAGGCTGGGTTCGTTGCCGCCGGCCATTCATCGAGCGTTGCGGCAAACTGAATTTCGCCATGAGCGCAAAAAAGCCGAGGAGGAGCTTCTCTGCAGCGAGGAACGGTACCGCAGCCTGGTTGAATTGTCCCCGGATGCATTGTTTGTTGAAATCGAAGGCAAACTGGTTTTCACCAATTCCGCCGCTGTGAAACTGCTCAACGCGGCCGGAAGTCATCAAATCGTAGGCCGGCCACTTCAGGATTTCATCGATCCGCGGGATTGGCCCACAGCGCAAAACCGTTTGTGCCAACTGCGTCAGGGCGGAAAACCCCTGCCCTTCATTGAGCAACGGCTGTTGGACTTGTCAGGCAAACCCATCGATGTGGAAATGGCCGCCGCTCCGCTGGAGTTTGCCGGGAAACCGGCAGCACAAGTCATCGCGCACGATATCCGCGAGCGCAAGAAGGCCGAAGAAGAAATTCGCAGCCTCAACATGGATCTCGAGCAAAGAGTCCAGAAGCGGACCGTGGAACTGGAGGCTGCCAACAAGGAGCTCGAGGCTTTTAGCTATTCCGTCTCGCACGACCTGCGGGCGCCCCTGCGGCACATCGAGGGATTTGTCGAGATCCTGACGGCAACTGGCGCCGAATCCCTTGACGAAGAATCCCGCAGGCACTTGGATACCATTGCCAGTTCCGCAAAACAAATGGGCAGGCTCATCGACGATCTGCTCACGTTCTCCCGCACCGCCAGGGCTGAAC
>DATGLT010000141.1:0-5107 GCA_035294005.1 Verrucomicrobiia bacterium | reverse complement strand
GGCCTGAGCCGAACACCGGAGGGGCAGCTTCGGCTGATCAACGCGGTTCCCTCACCGTGGCTGGGAGCATTGATGGACACGGGCAACTTCATGGAAAACCCCTATGACAAGCTCGAGCAGATCGCACCCAAAACAGTGTATGTCCAGGCCAAGACGTATTACGGCGGAGGAGAATGGTACACGCTCGACCTCGACTACAAGCGGATCGCAACTATCCTCAAACGCGCAGGGTACGCAGGCTATTGCTGTCTCGAATTTGAGGGCAAAGAAAACCCGGATTTGGCCGTTCCTCGAAGTCTTGGGATATTGCGCAAAACCATCGGGGCTTGACCTTTCACAATGCGGGCTCCGCCGATTTTCACGTCTGCTGTGCGCCGAGGTGCGGCTAAACCGCCGCGCACCCGTCTTTAGCTCATGACCTGGAGGTTTTCGGCGCCTTATCGAACTCGAGCCAGTACGTTCTGAACGCTTTCATCATCTCGACGAGCTTGTCCAAATCAACGGGCTTGATCAGAAAGGATTTTGCCCCCAGGTCGTGGGCTTGCGTGACTTCCTGGTCCAAATCAGAGGAAGTGAGCATGACGACGCGTAAATGTTTCAAGCCGGGTTGTTCGCGGATCCAACGCAAAACACCCAACCCGTCGATTCCAGGCATTTTCAGATCCAGCAGCACAATGGCTGGCAAGGGATATCGCGACCAATCCGTGAAATTACCGGTGCCTCCCAGATAAGAAATGGCTTCCTCACCGCTGCGGACTTCGTGAACGGGATTGGTAACGCCAGCCTTTTTAAAAGCAAGCTGCAGCAGGAAGATATGATCTTCACTGTCTTCCACCACCAGGATGAGCGGTTGATTAGTCATCTTGTTTTCACATGACGCTATCCAGCGCAGGTTCGGTTTAAAGTGGGTTTTAACCTCAACATCGGCCGGGAATACGATAATTGCGGAAGAACGAAATGACAACTCAGAGTACGGAAGATTACGGGGAACGGAGGGAACGCCGTCGGGAGGGTTACACCCGATACTACCAATTTGTGGGACGGCTTAGTTTGATGCCAACAAATGAACAAGCCGCTCAGCGACCCGTTTCGGCGGGCAACAGGCCCGGAAGATGACGCTGTGAGTCGCGGGAACTGCGGGTTTAATCGACGACCGGTCTTTGTCTCCGGTTGCTTGTTTCTTTGCGAAATACATAACAAGAGGAAGCAATATGGGAAAAACAACCATCGTTTTGGTCGAGGATCATGAAGTCGTAAGGGAAGGCTTGCGCGCGTTGATTCGAACGGAAGCTGACATGGAAGTCGTGGGCGAAGCTCATGATGGCCGCGAAGCGGTCGCCCTCGTGCGCCAGCTTTGTCCGGACGTTGTGCTGATGGATATCTCGTTGCCGGGTCAAAACGGGTTCCAAGCCACTCTTCAAATCAAGCGGGCTTCGAAGGCAACACGAGTCCTGGTGCTCAGCTCGTACGACGACCTGGAGTGTGTTGAACAGCTTCTCGAGGCCGGCGCAACCGGATTCTTGAGCAAACGTAGCGCCGCCATCCAGTTGGCGGAAGCCATACGCGCCGTGCGGTCAGGCCGAACATTCTACAGCCCTGAAGTGGAGAAACGGATGAAGGACTTTAAGCTCGCCGCCCTGCGGGCGGGGCGCGGGGCCAATGAACCCGCTGAACTGACCGGGCGCGAAAAAGAAGTGCTCGAGTTTATCGCACGTGGCCTGCGCAACAAGGAAATCGCCGTCGAGATGGGCATCAGCATCAAAACGGTCGAGAAGCACAGGCAGGGTGCGATGAATAAGCTCAACATCCATGACACAGCCGGTCTTACGCGCTACGCGCTCAGGAGCGGCATTGTCGCCCCAGGTGCTGCTCCAAAGCCGGTCGGCATCTGACCGACTGGGCCTGCGGATACCGCCAGAGCGGGACGCTGGGTCGGTGCGGACCCGCGACACGTCGGGCCGTGACCGGATGAAACGCTGAACCCGAATTCCTTTTTCGGTGCTGTTCAACGCGGGTGGATAGGGGTAGAGTCTTGCCTAATCCTATGACTTTACCGGTATCATCCTGGGTGCGCTTTATTGGGCTCTCTTATTGCCTTCTGAGTTTAGCGAATGCTGCTGTCGCAGCCGACGCGTGGCCTCAATTTCGCGGAGAAAACTGTTCAGGCGTCGCGCCGAGAGCCAATCCGCCCGTGGCTGTTGGTCCCACCAATGGGGTGATATGGAACATCGACGTTCCCTGGTCCCCATCCTCACCATGTGTTTGGGGGGATCATGTGTTCGTGACGACATACGCCAATTACGAATTGCAAACACGCTGCTACTCCGCTGCAGACGGAAAACTGCTTTGGTCCAAAGGAGTAAAACCCTCACGGCTTGAGCCGTACCACATAACGGAAAATAGCCCGGCGGGGCCGACACCGGCATGCGACGGCAAGCGTGTGGTGAGCTACTTTGGGTCGTTTGGCGTGGTTTGCTACGATTTTAACGGAAAAGAATTGTGGCGGCACCCCCTCGAAGTCGCCCTGAGCGGCGGCGGTTATGGCACGGGCACCTCGCCTATATTCGCGGCCGGCTTGGTTGTCCTTAATCGGGATCAGGATCGGGATTCCTCGCTCCTGGCGCTCGACGCTCAAACGGGCAGGACCCGGTGGGAAACGCCACGACCCGACGCCACAGGAAGCTTTGGAACACCAGTCATCTGGCGCAACGATGGCGTGGACCAGGTGGTTGTGCCCGGTTGTTTGCGGCTCAAAGGCTACGATCTGGGAGCCGGGAAAGAGATTTGGGTAGCGTCGGTGAGCTCCGCTTTCCCATGCACGACGGCAGTCGTGGGCGACGACTGGCTGTATTACGCTTCATGGTCCCCGGGCAAAAACGACGCGCCGTGGCCGTCCTGGCAAAGCATGCTGCAACGGTATGATAAAAACGGAGACGGCCAGATCACGCCCGAGGAATTCCCGGATGAGGAACGTCCTTTCATGACCGGCGCCGATGTCAATCACGACGGGAAAATTACCAGGGAAGACTGGGACGCCATCCTGGCGCGGAATGCGGAAAGCAGGAACGAATTGATTGCGCTCAAACCCGGGGGTCACGGCGATATTACCCACACCCACGTTGCCTGGGAATTTAGCAAAGGGCTGCCTTATGTTCCCACGCCTTTGTACTACCAGGGCAGAGTTTATGTCATTAAGGACGGAGGCATGTTGTCGAGCTTCGACGCCAAAACAGGCGCGACGTTTTACCTGCAGGAACGAATCGGAGCTGAGGGCAGCTATTATTCTTCACCCGTCGCCGCCGCTGGACGCATTTACGTGGCGTCCCTGGCCGGAAAAGTCACGGTTGTGAAAGCGGGCGGCGACAAGCCGGAAGTTCTGCACCAGGCCGCTTTCGGCGACAGGATCTTCGCCACGCCGGCGATTGTCGGCGACCGCATCTATTTGCGGACGCAAAACCATCTGTACGCGATGGGCGGTCCGGGCAAAAGTTCGTAGAATGCTGCTTATACCAAGTCCCTGTTCGCGGGTCGTCCGGCGGCCGTATACGAGCATGGGGTCATCGTTTGCTGCGGGCGGAATCGTCGAGGGGTCAAATCCCCTTCGGGAGAGAAGATCTCAGAAAGCGACCGCTGCAAATCCCGGCGGGCGCGTCCGCTCCACCATTCTATCCAGGGACCGCACCAATTCCGTTGCGTTCACAAAATCCAGGGGTTTCACCAGGAACGAATTCGCTCCGAGCTGGTAAGCCTGGTTCACATCGCGTATCTCGTCCGAGGAGGTGAGCATGACCACGCACATCCGCTTGAGTTGCCATTGCTGGCGGATCCAGCGCAAAACCTCGAACCCGTCTACCCCCGGCATTTTGATGTCGAGCATCACCACCGTCGGAAGCGGATTTTCTGTCCGGTCCTGGTACGGTGGATCTCCTTTAAGATAGCCGATTGCGTCGATGCCACTGTTGACCAGCCGCAGCCGGTTTTGGATGCCCGCCCGCTGAAATGTCCGCGCAATTAGCGTCCGATCATCATCGTTATCGTCCACCACTAAAATAAGATTCTCTGCGTCGGGCATAGCTAAAGTCCTCAGGTGAATAAATCAATAACCCCAAGGAAAACTAATGGGAACCGGGGCATTGGCGAATGGGGCGGAACCCGACTTTTTTGAGCGGTCAACGCCGTAAGCGGTCAAATCTGCGAATGCTTGAAATGCGCCATTCTAATTTGCATACTCCGACCCCGGCGGTTGCTCCGGTAAACCGGGCAAGGTTGTTGAGCGCGCAAGTGGCTATGTTGTAAGCAGTTCACGTTGGGGCAGCCCGATTTGACGAAAGGTCGTTAAGCAAAAATTACAAAATCGCGTGCTCGGATCCATGGCGATCCCAGACGCGCAACCGGGAACAAAAGGGAACAAAGAGACGTCGGACAGTTATGGGTCTGAAGCACTTGAACAATACAAACAAACTGACAAAGAAATATCTGATGAGCTTGAGGGCGGGAAGATTCCTGGTCGGCAACGTATGCGACCATCATTACCAGCCGAGCTTTGCCGAGCACGTGGTCCAACCCCAGCTGCGGACCCGCCAGTGGGAGCGGATCAAAGCACGCGGCGCCGATGGCCGGCTTTGTGACCTTTTCAAAAGCGAACAGGCGTTTCGGGACCACGCCCGTCGCAAACGGGCCAGCGAAAAAAAACACGGCTACGAACATTAAAGGGCTCTGAGGCGAAATATTTCTCCGCCCGGCTGGCCGTCCGAAGTGCCCTGCCGGTAAACTGGAACTGAACCGAATTCCTACCGATCAGGCTGCTGCATTGGCTTGCGCCGACACGGCTCAACTGTTATCAATAACACCGTTGCAGAGTTCGTTGACCGGGTCCGATTTCCGCGTCAAAAGTTCACGCCAACGTAGCTCAGTCGGTAGAGCAGCGCTTTCGTAAAGCGCGGGTCGTCAGTTCGATTCTGACCGTTGGCTCCATTTCCAACTGCTTCTGCAACACTGGTTTGAGGAGTCCAACGGGGGCAGCGGACACCAGGACGGACACCAGTTTTCCAACTCCGTAAGAATTTAGCGTAACCGGGTTTAACTCCCCCGCTACTCGCTAACCATT
>DATGLT010000140.1:0-16653 GCA_035294005.1 Verrucomicrobiia bacterium | reverse complement strand
TATGCCGAGAGCGGACCGGTCGATAAGGCCTTTGCCTATTTCTCAAAAGCCATTGAGCTCGGGCCTTCAGAATCCGTTTATTTACATAGTTTCGCGGATGCGCTTTTTGTCCTCAGGCGAGAAGCCGCCGCGTACTATCAGGTTACCGAACAGGAGATTTACGCCAAAGCGCTTCTCCTGTACAGCAACGCGCTCAGGCTTGACCCCACCAATTTTGCGCTCGCGCGTGATTTCGCTCAAACCTATTACCCTATCAAGCCATTGCGCGTCGAACCCGCCCTGGCCGCATGGACAAATGCTCAGCGGCTTGCGCGCGAAGAAGCGGCTCGCGAAGAGGTTTCAATCCACCTGGCCAGAGTCAAAATGCTCGCGGGGCGCTTCGCCGAAGCCCGATTGCAGCTCGGGAACGTTACCAACGACGTTTGGCTGAAATCAAAAACGGGTCTGCTCCAACACATCACCGAACGTGAGAAAGAAAAACCGTAGTGCGGCTGGACCAAAAGCGAACTATTCTCCGGCCGGTTCCGCGGAATATTGCCGCCACGGCTGCTGCGGCCGTTTCCTTTCCCGCAGCCATTTGAACGATAGCCACAGCAGAAATAGCAGCAACAAAACGAGATACCAACGGAATACCTTGCGGGAGGTTTCAACGACTCGGCGGTCAAAGGAGGACAGGCCTGCTAAGTCATCGTTCGTCGCGGCTGCTGTGTTGGTGGAAATCGCAGCCATGGCGACCAGACGATTGGTCTGGCGCGTCTCGACGAGCGGACTGGCCATCGCCCCGTTGCTTGAGGAGTCTGTCGCAATGCTACGACCATTGGAAACCTGCGACATCACGCTAGCGGGTCGCTTTGAAACGAGCGAACTGCCGGGCGTTGAATCGCCAGCGTTTGCCGCGCTGGCTTGATTGACAAATCCCTTGGTGGCGACGGCAGCAGGGGACGAAGTGCCAGAAGTAGGTCCGGCTAGCGTCGTGTACATTGAAGGGTATTGCAGCCGCGTTCCGGCCGTTGCGCAGGCCGTGCACGGGACCAGGAGATCTGCAGCCACGCTTTCTTGCGACAGAACAATCGAGTCACGGGATTTTTCCACGTGGCCATCCGAGAAGAGGATGTTCCCGGGAAATCCCCCCCAGGAAGGATTGGGGAAAGGGTATGGTATGTGGAGGACGGTTTGCTGCGGGTCGAGGTAGATTCCCGGCAAGCTAAAATCAGAAGTCAAAATGCCGCCCGGAATGCTGGGATCGGCCTTGAGGCCGATTTCATAGGTTAAGTATAGGTTGGTGTTAAACTGGTCGAAATTTGTGGCCGGCCAGCGATTCACAATCGCTGGACAAACCAGGAGTTTTGGCGAGACAAGGTAGCTCGCCAGCGGACGAAAAAGTTGATAGGCATAATAGGACCCATGGGGCATCTGATAAACCGCGAGGGCCAGCTCCAGCGCACCGCCATCATTTTTCGATACCCCGGTCGGAAATTTCCCCGCGTGGTCATTCGCAAACAAATGGTTGGCCAGCCCGATCTGCTTCTGGTTGGCCACGCATTGGATCCGTTTGGCCTGAGACTTGCCTTGTTGCAACGCCGGCAACAGGAGCGCCGCCAGAAGGGCAATAATGGCAATGACCACCAGAAGTTCAATCAACGTAAAGGCAGTTTTGCGCCGGTCCACGCGTTTTTGACCACGCGGCTCGGCTCGACTGCTAGCGAGCTTCCTCTTCATGGCTGGACGATACGTTGAGCTGCCTCGGGCGATCTGTCAATGGTCACGCATTAGCCATGCCAAATCCATCGTTTGATGCAAAAGCATGGTAAACAGAATCAGGCGTTAGAAAAAGCCTCCCACCTCGCGTGAAAGCCACGCAAACGGCGTGAAATTCACGCAGGCTTGCCCCTCATCGGATGCAAAGCTATGGACTCACGCAGCGACCCGGAGCGGGCACGTTTGTCTCAGCGGTTGGCCGGGATTCAGAGCCTCGACCCGACGTTTGACGGCACATGAAAGCGATACACCCTGGCCACTGGGAAGCCAAGGGCTGGCAGCACATTTCTTTGCATTCTCCTCGGCAGCCTTGCTGCTACGTTATGCATGGAGGCCACCAGACCGCCCTAAGTACCCGCATTCCCTAAATGGATGCATTACTCTGTTTCACAGCCGTCCCATAACCGAGAAGACCCGGTCGCTTCCCTGCGTTTTCCGAAGGATTTTGGCCTGACCTCACAAAAGCTGATTTAGAGTTTTTACATGTGCTTACGGCCGTTAGTTGCGCCTGGACTCCCCCGTTCACAGCCGCCCCAGCCGCGAGAGTTTTGGCAGCCTATGCGAGCCAACGCGCGGCGGCTCTTTCTGCCCGCCCCACAAGTGGAGTTTCGACAGTACCGCAACATCCAAAATATTCCATTAACCCATTCGAATTGGGTGACGCTAATCGTGAGTGGGTTTCGATTCCTTACCTATGGCCTCGCACGCTCCCACGAAACAGTCCTCTTATAACAACCCAAGCGGAACTTTGAGCCCTTTCTTGCATCTAACGGGGAGGAAAGTGCGAATTCGATTGTGGGTCGCCGTCTGATGACCCAGCAAAGGCAGCGCCACGCCACCGTGCGCTGCCCGAGCCGTGTCACATGCCTCGAACCCGCGCCCGGCAAATTCGCCCATCCTGAACTAGAACAACCAGAGGAAAGAGCATGAAAAACAAAAGTGGTAACTTGAAAAACACTGGATCAGCAGCAACGCCTCGCAGGATCGGCCTCATGTTGGCGGCGCTCCTGGCAGTAACCTGGACCTCCTCCAGCCTTGCCGATGGAGATCGGGGAGGAAACGGCGACGGAGATTACGATGGGCGAGGGAACAATCAGGCCCAAGGCAATAACGCCGATCGCGACAACAATGGTAACAGAGGGGATGAGCGCGAGGAAAAGGGCTACCAACAAATCAACCTGGTCGCTGATCTGCCTGGAGTGGCCATCTTGCAAGACACCAACCTCGTAAACGCCTGGGGCATCTCCTTCGGCCCAAATACTCCTTTTTGGATCAGTGACAACGGGACAGGACTTTCGACCTTATACACGGTTACCAACGACATGATGGGCATGCCGCACGTTGTCAAACAGGGTCTCGAGGTCACCATTCCCGGGGATGGCACTCCCACCGGCCAACTCTTCAACAACACCAGAGGCTTCCATACCAACCTCTTCATTTTCGCCAGCGAAGACGGCACGATCTCCGGTTGGCGACCGGCTCTCGGAACGGCAGCCGAAACCCTCGTGTCAGCTCCCAACTCGGTTTACAAGGGCATCACCCTGATTTCAAACTCCAGTGGTCCCATGCTCCTGGTGGCCAACTTCCGGCAGGCCAAAATCGATATTTATGACGGGCAAATGAACCTGATCCACCAATACGCCGACACCAAAGCGCCCAGTGACTACGCGCCGTTTAACGTTGAAGCCATTAATGGAATGGTGTTCGTCACGTTCGCAAAACAGGACTCCGCCATGCACGATGACGTCCCCGGGCCCGGCAATGGCCTCATCGATATTTTGGATCCCATGACTGGAGTATTTCATCGCCTCGTCACGGGCACCGACGCAGGCGGCAATAACCACGCTGTGAATTCCCCGTGGGGCATGGTCATTTCTCCAGCTGACTTTGGCGAACATTCCGATCAATTACTCGTCGGCAACTTTGGCGACGGCACCATTATGTCTTTCGACGACCATGGCCGTTTCGATGGCTTGCTGAGGGATGCCAAACACAAAACTCTCACGATTGACGGGCTGTGGGCCCTGACAGTCGGCAATGGAACCAGAGCAGGAGTCCCTGGCGCCTTATATTTCACCGCCGGCCCCGGCGGTGAACGGCACGGCCTGTTTGGGAGTCTCGTAACGGCAAAAAAGGCCGTCCGAGGCCATCGGCACGATAACGACTAAAGCAACGGCTAGCGCGAAGCTCATCACGCTCGGTTCACCCCCGGGAGCGCCGGTTTCCGGCGCTCCGGCATCCTCCCACCACTCCTCCTTTCCCTCATAGCCACAGCGATTTACCCCTGTTTCCGTCGGCTCCGTCGATGAGTTCAGTTAAATCGCCGTTTCGGGAACCTTTGGGACCCCTCGGGACTCTCACGAATATGAGACCATGGGGTTGCGCGGCCAGCGAAAGGGCGGGACTCCTCTACGCGAGGCGAGGTTTTACGCTCGTCGAAATCATGATTGTTGTCACCATCATGGCGCTGCTGGCGGCCATCGCCGTTCCAAACTTTGTGCGCGCGCGTACCACTTCACAGCGCAACGCCTGCATCAATAATCTGAGGCAAATCGACGCCGCGAAACAGCAGTGGGCCTTTGATTTTCACGCCACTGTTCTTGCGGTCCCAACCATTGCAGACATCCAGCCCTACCTCGGGCGTAGCGCGGCGGGCTCCCAACCGGTTTGTCCCGCGGATCCCGCAAGTTCTTTTGCAACCAGCTATAACATAAACGAAATTCAATCGATCCCAACCTGCGTCATTTCCCCCGCCACGCATCTGCTCAACTCAGCCGTAGCTAGCCCAATCGTCGGCGGTGGCGGTGCAGGAGGAGGAGGCGGTGGTGGTGGCGGACCTGACGGAGGGGGTGGTGATGGCGGCGGTGGCGGCGGAAACTAATTCGCTAAATCCGTACCGCTAATTGGGCTAAATCCGTGTCAATGCTCGTTCAAGCCTAGGTTCGTCCCTCAAGGTGCTGCATTGTAGGAGCCACTGCGTTCTCTGTTTCGATAGTGGCTCAGGTGCGGCGCGCCACTAACACCGAAGAGCACCGGACGAGTAATTTGGTCGGCCGTTTCGGGGCGAGTTAACGACCGCCCATTCCTTGGCCTCGCAAACAGTCGAGCAACGGTTAACAAAACTTTTGGCTCAATGCGCGCCTTTAAGAAGCGAATTACGGGAAAAAGAGGCTTGCTTCGCCTGATATTGTTGCTAGTTTCTCAAACTCTTTAATTTTGAGACAGGATTTGTATGGCAAGAATCTGTGAATTGACCGGCAAGCGCCCGATGAAGGGCAGCATCATTTGGCGCAGTGGTAAATCCAAAAAGAGCGGCGGCATTGGAACGCACGTCACAGCGATTACCAAGCGCCGGTTCATGCCCAACCTTCAGCGCGTCAAAGCGATCGTTGACGGAGAGGTGCGCTATATCCGTGTGTCCACCGCGGCCATCAAAAAGGGCATCGTCGTTAAAGCCCCAAAGCGGACCTGGAAAAAAGAAGAGGCTAAAAAGGCCTAAAGGGTACTGTCCGGAATGGCCCGGCGCCATCGCTGCGCTTTGGTGAGAGGGGCTGCAGGCGGCTCATTTCAGGGTTGGGGGGGATGCGACCAGGACAGCGAAACCCCGAGGTTTCCCGCCTACCCACCCGCACGATTTTCAACTTTTTTGGAAAGGATGGCCGGATCGATCTGACGGGTCCATCGTTCCTGTTCTGAGATGGGGATAAGTCCACGCTGGACCTTTAGCCAGGCCATTTCTCTCAAGGGTTTCCAGCCAAGCTTTCTGGCAGCGGCCCTCAATTCTCCCGTGCGCAGCCCCGGCTGGATCAGGTCGGCTATTTGCTCGCTGGGCAAAAAGAATTCGTAAATGGCAACCCTGCTGCGATGGCCTTTTTGGTTGCACTCAACGCACCCTTTGCCTTTCCAGGCTTTGACCTGGCTGGGCGGCAGTTGCAGAGCGGCCGCCATCTCCTCCCGGATGGATTGGGAAATGCTCAAATCCTCCTCGGCGCAATGGCGGCAAATTCGGCGGGCCAGCCTCTGGGAAATGCTGCAAACCAAGGAGGAGGCGATCAGGTAAGCCTCAATACGCATTTCCAATAACCGGGTCACCGCGCTGATGCTGTCGTTGGTGTGAAGGGTCGACAGGACAAGATGTCCGGTTTGGGCGGCGCGGACGGCGATTTCCGCGGTTTCGTAATCTCGAATTTCGCCCACCAACACGACGTCGGGGTCATGGCGCAAGACGGATCGGAGGCCGGAGGCAAAGGTAAGCCCAATCTGCTCCCGCACCTGGATTTGAACGGTGCCCTCGAGTTGATACTCAATCGGGTCTTCGAAGGTGATTACCTTGCGGCCTTCATCATTGGCCTGCGCCAGCGCTGTATACAAGGTGGTCGTTTTTCCGCTGCCGGTCGGCCCCGTCAGCAGCACCAAACCCTGCGGTAACTGGGTCAGCTGACCGAAAACCGCTTCCTGGTTGGGCTCCATCCCCAACTGCCCAAGATCCAGGAAAAGACTTTGCCTGCCCAGGATGCGCAAGCAGACCGCTTCACCATGCCTGGTTGGCACGATCGACACGCGCAGGTCGTACTCTTCATCGCCGGTTTTCATCGCGATCCGGCCGTCGTGCGGGAGCCTTTTTTCAGCGATGTTCAACCCGGCCATGATCTTGAGCCGCGAAATTACGGCGGCATGAAGGTGCCTCATATCGGCCGGCACGGGAATGGTCTCGAGAATGCCGTCGATGCGGTACCGCAAGCGAATGGAATTTGAGTAGGGCTCCAGATGGACATCGGTGGCGTGCAAGCGCAGCGCCTCCTGCAAAATCTGGTCCACGAACGTCGATACAGTCGCTTCCAGCGCGGAGTCGGTCTCCTTGCCTTGGACATCAAAGACGATTTCCTGGCTGATCTCGGTGCCGCCGCGTTCTTCGCGCAGTTTCTGAATCGTCTCGGCGCCCAGGCCGTAATGCTTCTTGATGACGGCGTGGATAGCGCTGGGCGTGGCCAGGACAATGCGAAAACGCTTTCCGAGCAGCAGGCGGAGATTGCCTTGCTCCATCTGCCGGGGGGGTTCGCTGAAGGCCAGGACCAGGCAATCCTCTTCGATCCCCAGCGGGAGAAGGTGATAATGAAAGATCAATTTGATCGGCACCAACTCGAGCGCCTCGCGCTTGAGATCCAGGGCGACCGGGTCGACAAATTCCAGGCCGTTGGCTTTGGCCAGCGCGCGCCAGGCGTCCTCCTCGGAGGCCAAATTCAGATCCACCAACGCCCGGTGTTGGGGCAGATTTAAACGCTTCTGGCGGCGGCGCACTTGTTCGAGTTGTTGCTCGGAGATCTTGCCGGCCTCCAGCAACAGGTCGCCGGCTTCTTTGGTACCTGAAACGATCGGATTCACTTGATCGGGACCTCAATTTCCCTTTTTGCGTTCAAGAGAATGAGATTCGTCTGCGCCGATTGATTGGTCAATACCAGGTTCTGCAACGAGGCGTCCGCGACAAACAGATTGGTGGTAACCGGCCCGCCAATCACGGCGGCGACGTAGGAGTCATCGATTTTCACAATGACGTGTTTGACCGTGTCGCCTGCCTCGTAGAAACCCTGGTAAGTCACAGCGACTTTTCGAGTGGTCGGCGGCGGCGGAGCCGGGGCGGGGACCGGCACGAAGTAGGTGGTGTAAAAAGCGCTGTGGGTGTTGGTCATCCCGCTCGGAGAGGGCCATTGGGCAGGCGAAAAAAGCCCTTCCATGTTGCCGACCGGGACCGGGCCCGGAGGCGGAGGGTTTGCCGAGTCGGCAACTCTGAATTCCGGTGTTTTCCCCCCCAGGTGAATCAAGGCAAGGTAAAGAACGCACCAAAGCCCCACATGCACCGCGGTGCTGAACCAGCGGCTCCGGACGGCGGTAAGCAGTGGGGAGAGCATGTTACTCGCGAAAAACAAATCCCACGGCTTGCAACCAGACGCGCACCTCGTCGGGCTTTTCCGGGGATTGCTTCTTAACAATCAACCGGTCGACGAAGAGAGGCACTTTGTCCGGGGACGAAGCCGGCAAGCCGGCCGCGCGCAATTCGTCGGCGCGCAGAGGCAGGCTGCCCACCAGCCGGGCCGCGTTATCGGCGGAAGCAGTGAACTCAATCTGCAAGGAGATCTGGTCCCATCGGCCGTAGGCCTCGGGAGGGCTGGGAGCGTTGGTGCCGACCACGGGCGCGTCGAGAGAGTGGATGGCGCTGACCTGGCAGCGAATCGCCGTTCCCAGCAGGTCCTGAGTGAGCGCCAAGGCCGGCCACAATAGCGCCGGGTCCGCGGTGTCAATGGTATGCTCGGGAAAGCCGGCGTAGACGGAAGGGTCGACCGTGATTTTCTGGTCCTTGGCTTGTTTGTCCAGTTCGTCGATTTCTTTGCTGCGTTCGTTTTGAAAATCCACCAATTGAAACGGAGCCGCCATTTTGGCTTTGATCGCTGGGCTCAGTTCGAGGCGCTGGGCCGCTTCTTTCTTGGTGTTCTCGACGACGGTCAGCGCTTCGCGGGTCTGGCTGAGCTGGTTCGTGAGCCGGGCAAGATCGAGAGTCGTCGCGTTGGTTTGGTCTATGGAGGCGGCCAATTTGCGCCAGGTTTTTTGAAGTGGCTCATCGAGGCTGGCGGCCCGCCGCGACAGGGGCATGTAGAAAAAGAGGTAGTACGCGACCAGCGCCAGCCCGGCCAAAGGGATGATGCTGCGTCGCTGATACTCTCTAAAGGGTGTCACTGGGCGCTTTGGCCGTTGCCTTCGGTGGAATCGGGCGCCTGCCAACCGGGGCGAGGAAACCGCTTGAGCGTTCCCCTGCCCTGGTTTTGTGGACCTGACCTGCGCCATTTGACCGGCTGTTGAAAATCGGTTTCGGCAAAATCCAATGCCAGGACGTAATCGCGGTCAGTCACGACCACTTTGGGATCGGCAAGGCTTCGGCGCAAGTCATCGGAGAGCAAGTCGACTTTCGAGAAAAGCCGTTGCTGTTTCAGGCCGTTGACCAGTTCGCTTAAAGCCTGTCGCGAAGCTTCCGCATCTCCGGGAACGCACAGTTCCGTGATGAATCCCGGCCGGGCAAGGACGCTGTTGGTCAAGGAGGCTGCCGAGGGTCGCACCACCGGGGGTCCGAGGTGAGGACTTTCGGCCGTCGCACTCAGCAAGTTGGTTCGAGCCGGCCGATTGGTCGAGAGTAAAGCAGGAGCCTGGCTGAAATAGCTCTGCTGGTCGGCCAACAGGACATACCATAAACCGCGATTGCTTCTCGATTGTTGGAGAAGCGAGATGGTCTTCAACGTATCGAGCGTGTTTTGCTGGGCTGCCAGGACCGGTCTCAAACTTTCATATTCGGCGACTAAATCGCTCGTAAACGACTCATTTGCGTCCACTGCAGTCTGACCGGCCTGGACTCTGTCCAACAAGGCTTGCTTTTCTTCGTACAACGAGGCCTTGCGCCATGTGCCCAGGATTAGAATCAGGACGCAAACCAGGACCAGGACGGCGCTGGCGATGTCCAACCGTTGCCGGGCCATTCGCTTTTTTAGCGCCTCGCGGTAGTTGGCCGGCAGCAAGGAAATCGGGTTAGGCACCTGGCCTAAGGCCTGCAATGCCGCCCCGAAGGCCACCTCGAACCCTTTTGCGGGCGCGATCGAGTCCGGCTCGGTTTCCTGCGCGGACCACGGTTCCAGCGGCAAATTTGCCTTTTCCCGCAGATATTGCAGCAAACCCGGCTGTTCGAGGCCGCCGCCGCTGGAAATCAACTCGAACGGAGGGTTGGCTGCGGCAGCTCCCGGATTGTGTTGAAACCACTCGCTGAGTTGCCGTTTGAGTTCGGCCACCCAACCATCCACGGCCGCGCTCAGCTCGCTTTCAGGGCCGGGCAACCAGTTTTTCTCCCGTTTCAGGCTCTCGGCCTGCTCTTCAGTGCACCCGCGTTGCCGAGCCAAAGCGCGGGTGAAAAAATCCCCGCCCATCTGAAAGCTCGTGGCAAAGGCGCCTTGGCCGGCGAGCACGATTACCACGACCGTGGTTTGCGCGCCGACATGGACCAGGATCGAGCGGAATGATGTCGGGTAGGTCGCCCGGTATGCCGCTATGAGCGCGTTGGCCGTCGTGGTAACTTCGCAAAGCTCGTCCTGCTCGACCCCGAGCTTTGCAATTCGTTCGCGGATTTCTCCTTCCTGGCAAAGCGTCACCCAAAACTGCCGCCGATTGCCCCCGGGATCTTCCAGGGGCGCGAAATCATAAACAATCCGGCTTTCACTAACGCCGCTGAGCTTGATGCTCTCCTCGCCAATGACTTTGTCGACCTCGCTTTCCGGCACATGCGGCAGGTCGATGAGCTGCGAAATCGAGACGTGCTCGGGTTGAACCAGGGCCAGGGGAGGCCGCCCGTGGCGATCGAGCTCGTCCTGCAAGTGAGCTTTAATCTCCTCGCTGGAGACCAGCCCTTCGGCCTTCAAATCAATCAGTTCTTCCTTGAGGATTCGTACCCGGCCGAAATCGCTTTCGGCCAGCAGCAGTTTCAATCGGCTGCTGCCGGCGTCGACGGCCAGGACTTGCCGAACCGGCAAGCGGACCTTGCCGAAGGGGAGTATCGAGCCGGACCGTTTCATGCATTGCTCCGGAGTGGCTCGAGGAAAGGGCGCCGGCTTGGGACTCTCATCGCGGTGACGCCACGGAGTTTGTCGACGCTGCGGTGTCGTCGAACACCAGGAACTCACCGTTGTCCTTCACAATAGTGGCAGTTACAAAGATCAACAGGTACCGCGGCGTATCCGACTCGGTGCGGCGCCTGAACAATGCGCCGATGATAGGGATATCACCAAGAACGGGGACCGATTCAACAAAAGTGGAACGTTCGCGCTGCAGGACTCCACCCATGACCACGGTCTGGCCGGATTTGACCGCGACGCGCGTGGATAGCTCCTCGGTCCGGTAAGTGGGCAGCTTGATATCGAAACTGCTTTGCACGTTTGTGCCCACGCCGTATTGGCTCAGCGTAGCGTATTTGACCAGTTGAACATCCGTGTTCACGATCGGGTTCAACGCCAGTAGGATGTTCTTGCCGTCACCGCTGATGCTGGCGAGCACGTTCAAAACCGCTCCCGCCGTGATCTTGGTGGGACGCCCGCTGGGCACCCAACTGGACACCGTGTAATACTGCCCGACGGTCGAAGCGACGTTGTATTCCTCATAATAATACTGGACGTTGCCGTCGCTGATCGTCGCCGGCCTGTTATTCAGGACAGTAAGGCGCGGAGCGCTTAAGGTCTGACTTTCGCCGCTCTGCTCCAGGGCGCTGATCGTGGCGCTGAGATTTTTTGCTCCGAATACGCTCGTAAAGGCGTGCTGGATCCCAATGCCCACGGCCGGGTTGGCGCCCCCTATAATCGCTGCGGGATTGGGATTGATGCTGCTGGGGAAGTTTTGTCCGTTTATTAAACCCGTAAAATCCTGCGGAACACTCGTGTTTTGGACTCCGAGACTCTGACTCTGCCGATCGGCTTCCCACAAAACGCCCAATTGCATGAAGGCGGGCTTGGAAACCGTGATGAACCGCGCTTCGATGAGCACTTGCTGGATCGGTTTGTCGAACTCGCGGATGATGTTCTCGATGACGCCCAGTTGCTCGGGCGTGCCCCGCGCGACAATCAGGTTATGTTCGTAATCGATGAACGCCTTTGAGCCGGTGAACAGGTTGGTAATGGCCCGCTCGATCGAAGGAAGAATCGGCGCTTCGTCATTGACGAACTTTTGAAACTTCTGCACTTCCGTCACGGTCGTAACGTTGTTAGCCGTTTGCGTAGTCTTGGTCGCTTCAGGCAATCCGAACTCAGCCGGGAGCACAAACCCTTTGCGCAGCCGATAAAAACGGGTCTCTTCCATGAGGCGTTTGGGGTCCTTGGCGTCCACAACCCACACCAGTTCATCCCCAACCTGGAATTGCAGCTCATAATTACGCCCGACGTAGCGCAAAAACTCGCTGAGTTTCACGTTGTCCAGGTTGATGCTCAGCACCTGCTTGAGCGGCGCCAGCGATTTATCCGCAACGATATTCACCCCTGAACTCTGGCTGAGATTCACCAGGATTGTCTCGAGCGGAACGTTGTCCAGGTGAATGGAAACCTGCTTTTCGAGCACCTTGGCCATCCGCCCTTTTTCGCTTTCAAAATCGAAGAGCGGGCCCTCTTCATGCACGGTTTTGCCGTAGGTATCCGGGATGTACGGAGTGTTTTCGATTCGATCGACAGCGTCACGCACGTCTTTGCGAGGAGGCAAACCGCGGTCTTTCTGTTCGCTGAGCAGGCCTTTAGCAGTAGGATTAAAAGCGGAATTCTTGGCGTCGATGCTCCGAATTTTATCTTCCAACGCCTGGGCGCGCAACGCCTGCGCCTCCTGGTTCACCCAGGTATGGACGCGCGCCAGGATCTGGTTGTTGGGATCCTGCGAGTAGAGGGCGTTGGCCCTGGCCTGCGCGTCCTCCCATCGATTCTGAGCGGCCAGGTCCATGATCTCTTTGATCTCGCGGTCGTACGTCTCGCTGTAAATCACCTTGGGTTGCGCTTTGGTCGGAGGTGGAGGCGCCGAATGCTGGCAGGCGGTAAAACTCAGCAGTAAAACTGCTGTTGCGCCTGCGATCCGCGTAGTGGTGGTCAGCTTCGGTTGCGAAAGCATGAAAAAAATTTTGACGAAGAACTCACCTATTAAATTCAGCGCGGCTGCGCTTGGCAACAGGTTTTTTCCTGCCGCCACTTGATTGTTGCGCACCGGCAATGTTGCCGAGAGCGGCCGAAGTGGGGTTGGCGACCGAGTTGATGAGAATTGATGATAGTGATGGTCGAAAATTGGTCGTTGGCAACCGAGCCCCAGCGCCGGCTCAATTACCATACCAAATTTTCAACGATCAATCATATCAATTCTCGATCATTTCTCGAATGGGACTTTTGGGCCGCGCTTTTGCGCTCATCTCTCCTTGAAGGAGCGCATCGTGGCGCGTTTCAGTTCACGATCGGATTCTCGTCGCTTGAGGTCTTCACGTTTATCAAATTGCGCTTTGCCTTTGCCTACCGCGAGCGCGACTTTTACTTTTCCATTCTTCCAATACAACGAAAGCGGCACCAGGGCGTTGCCTTTGACCGAAGCCAGTCCGAAGAGTTTGCGGATTTCGGACTTGTGCAGGAGCAGCTTCCGGGGGGCTTTGGGCTGATGATTCTGCAGATTGCCGTGGGAGTACTCGTCGATGTGGGCGTTATACAAGAAGACTTCCTGGTTCTCGACGCGCGCAAAGGAGTCGCTGAGTTGGCCTTTGCCGGCGCGCAGGGCCTTCACCTCCGTGCCGTGCAGGACAATCCCCGCCTCGAAGGTCTCCAGGATATGGTAATCCCGCCTGGCTTTCGGGTTGGACAGGATATCAGCCATAACAAAATCAGCCAGAAGGTCGCCCTTCTGGCCGATCGTTTAAATCAATGCCGAGGACTCCTAGTGCTTTTTGCGCTTCTTGGCCGTAGGCCGCGTAAGTTCGGTAATTTCCGGCATTTCGAACCCGACTTTGTCCTCGATGATCTCAAGAAGCGCGATATCGGCAGCTCCGAGATGCCCGGGTTCGTCCACGAGCGGCCGGCTTAGGGCGCCCGAGCCGGAGTTCAGTTGCCTGACGCGCCTCGAAATCAAGTTAACCAGAACGTTGGGATTGCCAACTTTCTCCAATGCTTTTCGTGTCAGTTCAGCGTTCAAAGCGTTGTCCAAGGTTTTTCGTCGAGCCAGATAAACTATCGATCCGGAATGGCAAAGCAACACCAAAGTTTTCGAATTCGGCTTGCGCCCGCTCGCCTCTTTGCCTAAAGACAAGACCCATGCCTGGAAGCAAATCCCTCAGCCCGTCCAGAAAACGTCCATTTGATTTGCAGCAGTTTCTCGCCAGCCGCACCGAGGCCGTCAACAAGGCCCTGGATCGGTATCTGCCCAACATTGGCACCCGGCCCGCAACCATTCATAAGGCCATGCGCTACTCTTTGTTTGCGGGCGGCAAGCGAATGCGGCCTGCTCTCTGTTTGGCGGCGGCTGCGGTCTGCGGCGGTCGGGAATCCGAAGCCATGCCGCTGGCTTGCGCTGTCGAATGCATCCACACTTACTCGCTTATCCATGACGATTTGCCAGCCATGGACAACGATGACCTGCGCCGCGGCAAGCCTACGAACCACAAGGTCTTCGGAGAAGGCATTGCAGTCCTTGCCGGTGATGCGCTGTTGACCCAGGCCTTTGAAATTGCCGCTCGTTGCAAGGCCTGGCCCAGGTATTCGCATCAAAAAATCATTCTCGAATTGGCCTCGGCCTCCGGCTCGCTTCAACTCATCGCGGGGCAAGTCGCCGACCTCGAAGCCGAGGGCAAAACGATCTCAGCGGCGGACTTGCGCTACATTCATGAACGGAAAACCTCCGCTTTACTCTGTTGCTCGGTCCGCCTGGGCGGGATGAGCGCTAACTGCACCAGGGCTCAACTCGACGCCCTTACCGATTTTGGTTATCATGTCGGCCTGGCCTTTCAAGTCATCGACGACATCCTGGACGTCACCCAGACAAGTGAGGCGCTGGGAAAAACCGCAGGCAAGGATACTCAGGCCCAAAAGGCCACTTACCCTGCCATTGTGGGATTGGAGCAATCCCGCAAAATCGCTCAGAAGCTCACCGCCAAAGCCTTTTCGGCGTTAAAAGGTTTTCGCGGCAAAGCGCGCGCGCTTGAAGCTCTGGCCGAGTTTCTCCTCAAACGTGACCGGTAGGTTTACGCGCCAGCAGCTAGTAACGACGGGGGGAGGTTGCCTCGATGTTGCCTCTACTGGGCCATAGCCAGTCTGACGTTACAAGTGGACCTTAGTTGGACCCTCAGCAATTCTGCAAACGCATACGCCTGAGGGCATTGTATAAGCCTTTGAGACCAATTCTGAGCGCGCGTTAACGCCTTGGCGAGCTTGCCCCGCCCAAGCACCCGTGGCGCGCGTCAAATCCTACTGCCCGGAATAATATTTTTCCACCTTCGCCGCCACGTCTTTGTAGCCGATATCCACCTCGTAAATGATTTTGAACTGCTCGATGGCCTCTTCTTTCTTGTTCATGTTCTCGAGAACACAACCCAGATTATAGACGAGTTCCTTTTTCTCTTCATCGAGCACGGGCTTCTCTTTGATCGCGCCTTGAAGCTGGCGAGCTGCCATGTCGTACATTTTCCGTTTGGCGAAGCATTGCGCCAGCAGGTTCAGGGAGGCGACACGCCGGTGAGGATTGTTCTGCGACTTTTGAAATTCGGCGATGGCTTCGCTGACTTTGCCCGCTTGCAGGTACAGTTGCCCCAACTCGAATCGATACTGCAGGTCATTGGGAAAGCGTTCCACTCGTTTCTGAACCTCGTTGAGCTGATAGGCCGCCTTTTCGCTCTGCAGTACCGCCAGTTTGTCGCTGTAATCGGGAGCGGTGTTGTCCAATTGAGAAATCTGGTGCTCGTATTTGCGAATTACCGTCTCGCTGATGGCCTTGTCGAGAGAGGCGTCGTTGCCTACGTCCGAGGATTTCAATCGATCGTAGTACGCCATCGCTTTTTGGAAATCCTTTTTTTGGGCGTAAGACTCGGCCAGGGAGCGCACCAGCTTGAGGTTGTTCGGTTCGTTCCGCAAACGGCCCTCATATTCGTTGATTAAGCGCTCGGTAACATCTTCAGATTTTTCGACGCGGTTCTGCTGCTCAAGTGTGACCGCTTCTTCCTTGTTCCGCAAAATATCGCGGTACGACCCGGTGCCCTCGGCCAGCGTGTCGTAACCGCCCTCATCCATTGTATTGCGGGCGGAGATATTTTTGAGGGCTTGGGCCACATCATTATCCGAGGGAAACTCCTGTTGCAGGTCGGTCAGGATTTTTTCGGCCCGTTTGACCTCGCCAATTTTGGCCAGCGTATTGGCCAGTTGAATGGCGACCTCTTTGTCTTTGGGCGAATTGCGGAAAAGGACCTCGAGGGAGAGCGCGGCGGTGCGCGGCATTTCCAGCGCGGTGGCCGCCTTGACCACAAGCCGGTGCGCCGATGAGTTGTTCGGATCGCTGTTAAGGATCTCTTCAGCAATCGGCAAGGCGGTCACCGGGTCGCGCCTCAGGGCGGCTTCGCCTTTGACGACCATCGGCGAAGAGCTTGCGCTGCTCCACATTTTCTTCATGAACCCGCCGCCCTTGCCGGCTTTGCGCATTTGGGCGGTGCGGAGTTTTTGCCGGCATTCATACAGCCCGGGCTCCCGTGCCAGGACCTGGTTAAACAAGTCGATGGCGTAATCAAAATTGTCCCGCTGGAGAGCGTCGTGACCTTTCGTGTAGAGAACACGCAAGTCGCGTGTGAGGTCGTTCAAACTTTTCTCGGCCATACCTTCCCAACTCTAGTCAGTTTTGCTCCTGAAATGCCAATCAAAACGAGGCGCAAAGCCAGGCCGCTGCCGGGGAGGTGAGCGTCCCCAAGGCCGGCCGGCACCGGGGCGACGGGTCATGCCGCCACAACCGGGCGCGTTGAATTCATTATTTTCTTTGAGCTTGAATCCAGTGTGAGCCTTCCTCATGATAAATTCGTCAAAATGATACCAGCTTCTCACCTACTGTACCGCCGCGTTCTCTATTGTGCCTTGCTCGCGTTATGCCGTTTGTGCGTGATGGGAGCGACAACGGAGACGAATCGGCCGCCCGCAAGCACCAGCATCGCCCCCGAATTAAAGGTAGCAGATAACTTCCTGCTTGCGATTCCGAAAACGGGTTTCGGCAAGGACTATCTCTTTAGTGCCTCTCTGATCCCGCAAGCGCGTGCCGCCACCAGCACCGGCCTGGCAGCCAAACTTGTGCGCTTCGAACTGTTTCCCGACGGCGTCGATATGTACGAATCCA
>DATGLT010000139.1:0-48749 GCA_035294005.1 Verrucomicrobiia bacterium | reverse complement strand
GCACCATGAGCGGCAAAGTGCGGGTCAGGAGGTTCGAGGCGAAACCCAGGCCAATCAAAACAAACCCAACGGCAATCACGCGCCGGACCGGGTAGTGTTTTGTGATGCTGGTCAACGGCAATTCGCACAGCACAACCAACAAACCGTTAAACGAGATGATCAGCCCGTAGGTCGAGGGTGAAAATCCCGCGGTGGTGATTTCGAGACTCATCGTGGAAAAAGCCTGCACAAACACAATGCCGATTCCGAGGCAGGCAAACACGATTTGCCGCAATCGCGGGTCGGACCGCAGCACGTGCCAGCTTTCGACCAATGAACCCGTAGCGCGACACCCTTTGAGCCCGGCCGGAAGCGCAAACCACGCAACGACCCCGTACAGCAGGGACGTCGCCGCATCGCCTATAAACAGAAGCCCAAACGATTTTTTAGCCAGCAGCCCGGCCGTGGCAGGTCCGAACGCCCATCCCGCGTTGAAGGCCATTCTGTACGCGGCATAAGCGGTGACACGTTGACCGGTGGGCACGAGGTCGGCCAAAAGCGCGTTGCTGGCCGGCCGGTACAGCTCCCCCGTGAGACCGGCAATTCCCGAAAACAAAACAATCCAGGGCAGGCCTCTAGCTTGCGAGAGGCACAACATGGCAACGGCCGCCGAAAACATCGAAAGCACGATGGTCTTACGCCGGCCAATCCGGTCAGCCAGGTCGCCGCCCAGCAAACATGCGGCCAGCGTCCCGATTCCATAAGCTGCAATCGGCAGCCCGGCCTGCGCTACCGAATACCCGAGCCGGGTCATGTAAATCGCCAGGAACGGCACGACAAACGTTCCGAACTTGTTCAGGAAAGTTCCAAAATAGAGAATCCATGCGCCGCGGGGCAGCGCTTTGAGGTTTTCTCTTAAGGTGGCGTTTCTTTCGTTCATGTGTCGCCCTCCGGATTTTGGCTGGAGCCGGTGTAAACAAAAAACCCACCGGCCTTTCAGCGGGTGGGTTGCAAAAATTCGTTCGATTATTTCAGTTGAATTCGGCTCCCCAACCGCACGCCAAACGCCACATGACGTTCGCCGTCCGCCCCCCGTAAATGGCGCGGATAACCAGCGCGTTCGCGTCATGCGACGGCGCGGGTTTCGGTTGAGGCTTTAGTTGCATGTGCGGCTACTCTAATCCCTATTGAGCACAATTCAACTAATTAATGATGGTAACGGAAGCAGCGAGAGCACGTTTGCGGCTGAGCTGGAACTGCGGGCGGCAGCGCCACCTTCACTAAATCGGCCGACCCCGAGCTAGGATCTTAGAAACCGGCTTTCCCAACGACGCCAAAGGTCAGGCCGCCCGCTTTTTTCTGGTTGTGGAACTTGCTTCCTCTGCGGGCCGGCGCCGGGCCTGGGCGCGCTGCATCGGGGCTCGCAGCGTGTGTGGTTGAGCTGCGCCGTGTGACAAAGCGGCGCGGTACGATTCGATGATTTCGTCGTAGCGGGACATGACTTCACGGACATCTCGCTCGAGCTGGTAGGTCGGGCGCACTTTACCGGAACTTACCGCCCATTCGATTGCGTCCTGGCCAAACTGCTCCTCCGAACACTGCTGAAGCAGGTTCAAAAGGTAGTTCTTCATCATGCCCATAAATCGTTGATAACAAGTTGCTGCTACACGCGCAAATTGGCAATTGGGTGTTTAATACCTCAATTCCTGAGAAAAGTCCAAAAAAAGTCTACTGGACCGCCCGGGAGGCCGCCGCATGTTTTTCGGACTACTTCGAACCGGAAGCCGGTTTGAGCCGTACCGACCGGACATTGACAGGGTGCCACCCGTCTGGCACTGCGTGGATTGAAAGCAACCCTTTCCCCGGGTTTTGAATCGTTAACTGGCCAAGCTCGACCCATTGGAACTTTCCGTAGTCACCGGTAATAGGAGCGGCCGCTTGCAGTCGTTGATCTGTGCACTCGACCCGGATTGACGCGTCTGCCGGTGCGGCAATCTCCACCGCCACATCGAACTTACCCGGCTTTTTGACGTCGAACTCCCAGTCCACCCACTCCTTGGGATCAAACCAGAAGCCGATATTGTCGCGTTGATTGCCGGATTCGTAGCGGATCTGTTCGCCGTGCAGCCGGGCGTCGCCGGCAGCTAACACGAGCGTGCCATCGGGTTGCTGTCGGGGAACGGGTTGATCGACCTCGGGCATGCCCTTGATTTTTAACACGATGGTCGAGGACGCCGCGTCAGGGGCAGTTGCCGGAACGTTAATGACGACGCCTTCTGCGGAGGTGTGGGTTGAAAGCGACGAATGTTTCGAGGTCAAGAGGTATGCCTTTTCGACAGAATTCCTGAGCCCGGGGACGAGCAACTTCGAGCCAGGCGGCCAGTCAAACACGTGAAGATAGAGAGTTGCGCCTTTGGGACTCAGCTTTTGAGTGCAGCGGCCCCAGGGAAGCTTTTCAAATGGACTGGCCTGGGTTGCGTAAATGGCTTCTCCGTTGACTTTCATCCATCGGCCGATTTCAGCCAGGCGTTGGACGCTCGCCTGGGGGAACAACCCTTCGGAGGTTGGCCCCACATTCAGGAGGTAATTTCCGCCTTTGCTGGAGCAATCGATGAGGTTGCGAATTAGAGTCGTCGAGGATTTCCAATTCTGGTCGTATTTGTTGTAACCCCAATGATTGTTCATGGTCATGCAGGATTCCCAATCCACGCCCGGTCCAAAACCCTTCGCGGGTATTTCCTGTTCGGGGGTGCCGTAGTCGCCAATTCTTCCGCGCTGTGCAAACCCGACGCCGCTGGCGGAGTCGGCAGGTTTGCCGACGCGGTTGTTTACAATGATGTTCGGCTGCAGCCCGCGAACGTAGTTGTACAGGTCCAGTCCCCGCTCAGAGGTCCACGGCTTCTCCCATTGTCCATCAAACCAGAGAATCCCGATCGGTCCGTAGCCGGTAAGCAGCTCTCGCAACTGGCCTTTGAGATAATCGTTAAAGCGGTCCATGTCCGGTGAACCCGCGGCTTTGTCGTTCCAGGGACGCCGAGTTCCCCAGTCGGGATGGTGCCAGTCCATGATAGAATGGTACAAACAAAACTTGATCCCTTGTTTCCTGCAGGCTTCCGAGAGCTCTTTGAGCGGGTCGCGTTGGAAAGGGGTTGATTTGATGCACCAATCCGTCAATGAGGAGCGGAACATGCCGAAACCGTCGTGATGTTTGGAAGTGATCACGATGTACTTCATTCCGGCGTCTTTGGCCATGCGCACCCATTGGTTGGCGTCGAATTTCACCGGGTTGAATTGCGAGGCAAACTTCTCGTACTGGGAAACGGGCATCTTGGTTTCTTCCAGGAACCATTCTCCGTAGTTGGTGTTTCCGTTCCATTCGCCGGCAGGCACGGAATAAAGTCCCCAGTGGAGGAACAGCCCGAAGCGAGCCTGGCGAAACCACTCCATACGCTGATCATGCTCGGCAGATGACTCCGCGGCCTGCAGACCCGCCGCGGCTAAGAGAAGGAAACCAACAAAGGAGTAAAGCTTTCGGGTAACACGCGTTCTCATGAGTTTAGGAAAGTGCAGCGTTCCTCGAACAGACGAATACTGCTGGTGGAACACTACAGATTGTCAATTCCGTCGCAACGCCTTTCTTACCAGCAGCGCTTTTGGTCAAAACCACTTGCCTTGCTTTGGATGCTGGTGAAACATTGCCCGACATTTATGGGACACACCAAATTGCATATCCCCGGGCCTGTTGAGGTCAGCGAAAAGACTTTTCGCGCTTTTTGCCGGCCGATGATCGGGCACCGCGGGCAAGGGTTCAAAGATCTCTACGCCAAAATTCAGCCACGGCTGCAACAACTGCTTTCCACACGTCAACTCGTCTACATCAGCACTTCCTCGGCTTGGGGCGTCATGGAGGGTGCCATCCGCAACCTCGTGACTAAGAAAGTGCTTAACTGCATGTGCGGCGCTTTTTCGGACAAGTGGTTGGATGTGTCCAAGCGCTGTGGCAAAAACGCCGAAGCGCTTCAGGTCCCATGGGGATCGCCCATTCGAGCCGAGGAGATCGACAAAAAACTCTCCACGGGCCAGTTCGACGCCCTGACCTTAATCCATAACGAAACCTCGACGGGCGTGATGAGCCCGCTGAACGAGATCGCCGCGCTCAAGAAGAAGTATCCCGATGTCATGTTCATCATCGACTCGGTGAGTTCGATGACGGCGGTTCCTTTAAAGTTCGACGAACTGGGAATCGATGTTCTGCTGGCGGGAACACAAAAGGCGTTTGCCTTGCCGCCGGGCTCGGCGGTGTTTGTCTGCTCACCGGCCGCGCTGTCGAAAGCCGCGACCATTGCGGACCGGGGATACTACTTCGACTTTGTCGAATTCCAAAAAAATGCCGAGCAGCAGATGACCCCCAGCACGCCGAGCATCGGCCATGTAAACGCGCTGGATTCCAAGCTCGAGGATATTTTCGCCGAAGGCCTTGAAGCCCGATACGAGCGCCACCGCCGCACCAACCAGATGACGCGCGATTGGGCGGCTCGCCACGGCTTTACACTGTTTCCCGAGAAAGGTTTCGAGTCGCTCACGCTGACATGCATCAACAACGGCGCGAAAAGCGGCGGCCGGACCGCGGACGTGCCCAAGCTCCAGAAATTGGTGAAGGACGCAGGATTTCTGATCGACGGCGGGTACGGCAAAATAAAGGGCACCACCTTCCGTGTTTCAAACATGGGCGATGAGACTGAAGCCACGATGGGGCAACTGCTCGCCGCGATGGATGATGCGATAAAGAAGCTGTAACGGCTCGAAGACGAAAGCGGTTGAAACGTCGCAGGTTTGAGGCCGCGGGACAGACGTTGCGCGGGCGCTATTTTTCTTTCACGTACCCGTTTTGCTGGAACCATTGAACCGCGTCCGCCAGTGCCTGCTTGGGAGGCGTCTGAGGCAGGCCCAATTCCCGGATGGCTTTGGCCGGTGAGAAAAACATTTTATATTTTGCCATTCGCACACCCGCCAGGGGAGCTTTCGGTGGCTTGTGCGTGAAGCGCGAAACACCTTCGCTTACGTAAGCGGCGGTCAATGCCACAAAGTAAGGAATCCGGACCCGCGGGGCGGGGATTCCCGTGATTTGTTCGAGGACCTGAAAACTCTCGTTCAATGTCCAGTTGCCCTCGGCATTTCCGAAAATATAGCGCTCGCCGGTTGCGCCTCGTTCGGCGGCAAGAATGTGTCCGATGGCGACGTCTCGAACATGGACGTAATTCAGGCCGGTATCCAGGTACGCAGGCATCGCGCGGTTCAAAAAATCCACGATCACCTGGCCTGTCGGGGTGGGCTTCACATCGCGAGGCCCCACCGGAGCGCTGGGATTGACAATGATGATTGGCAACCCTTTGCGCGCAAGTTCCAGGGCGGCCTGTTCCGCCTGCCACTTCGATCGTTTGTACGGATTGCTCATCTGAGCTTCGGAAACGGGCGTCTGCTCATCCGTTGGAACGGGCAGCGCTTGATCTTGGCGGGGCAGTCCGATGCAACCGACCGTGCTGGTGTAAACAATGCGCGAGCAACCCGCTGCGGCGGCGGATTGCAACACCGTGCGCGTGCCTTCCACGTTGGCCTTGAACATCGGGCGGTAATCGGGCAGCCACAAATGATAACTTGCCGCGGCGTGAAAGCACCACTCGCAGCCTCGCAACGCGGCGACGAGCCGTTCCGCGTCATTCACGTCGCCCTTAACTAACTCGACCTCTGCTCCGCGCAATCCCCGTAGATCACTGGTTGGCCGGACCAGGGCCTTCACACTGTGTCCTCTCGAGATCAGCTCATGGACCAGGTTTGCCCCGATAAAACCGGCCGCCCCTGTAACGAAGCATTTCATCAAACATGCGGAAGTTTTTGTGACGCCCGCCTTGATCCACTGTGCGGTGGAATCGAAAATACGCGCGCGGGCCCATTTTAAAGGTTTCTTGACGCTCATGGAAACTGTTTTGAACGAAATCCGCGGGGCACTTGACTTGGAGATTGCGTTTGTGAAGAATGCGACGCGTTGTATGCCGCAAAAGAGCAATGCCCGAACCAAAAAGCGCTCGCGCAAAGAATCGCGAGATCTTGATGTCAAGATAGGCTTCCTCGAGGGGATTGTCGGACGCGACCCGCAGTACGTTGAAGCGCTCCAGATCCTTGGGGATCACTACACCCAACGCGGCAAATTCGAGGACAGTCTCAAAGTCGACAAACGTCTCTCCCGATTGGAACCCCGGAATCCGCTGGTCTTTTATAATCTCGCCTGCAGCTATTCTTTGAACCGCGAACTGGGACGCGCGGCGGCGGCGCTCGAAAAAGCGCTCGTACTTGGGTATCGCGATTTCAGTTGGCTGGCCAAAGATCCAGACCTTCGCCCGCTTCGTAAAGATCCGATCTACCGTGTGATCGAAGACAAGATCCGGCAGATGAAGGTTAAAATCCGGATCGGAAGTTGAATTGTCCCCTACCTGACGCTGCGGGCATCGCTCATATTCCGCGAACCAATGCCGCCCAACCACAGGCATGGTTATGAGCAGGCCTTCAGCCTGAACGCGAGCTCCTGAAATGAACGTCACCCTGCGTGGCCGAACCCGTGCCTACCGCACCGTTACCTTCGATTCAGAAACCAATTCCGTCGTCCTCATCGAGCAACGGTTGCTTCCGCACGATTTTGTTCTCGTCAAAACAAGGAATTTTCACGAGACCGCCCGAGCGATTCGCGACATGGTAGTGCGCGGTGCCGGGGCACTCGGAGCGACCGCCGCCTACGGATTTGCGCAGGGTGCCCGCGCTTTCAAAGGTTCGAGCCTGGAGAAATTTCAACTTCACATCGACGAAGTATTCCAGGTTTTAAAATCAGCCCGGCCCACGGCGGTTGACCCGGTGAACGCGATGGTCCAGGTGAAGACGGCGATGGGAGCCGGGGAAAGCGTGGCGGAGAAGCAGGCGCTGGCGCTGGCCGCCGCCGAGGAGTTTGCCGAAGAAGACGTCAGGCATTGCCGGGACATTGGCCGGCACGGCGCAAAATTGATTCGCAACGGCATGAACGTGCTGACCCATTGCAACGCGGGTTGGCTGGCGTTTGTGGATATCGGCAGCGCCACCGCCCCGATGTACGCCGCCCAGGCCCAGGGAAAGCGCTTTCATGTGTATTGCGACGAAACACGGCCGCGCTCCCAGGGAGCAACTCTCACTGCCTGGGAACTGGCGCAGCAGGGCATCTCGCACCAGGTGATCGCCGACAATGCAGCGGGATTGCTGATGCAGCGCGGGAAGATCGATTTGGTGATTGTCGGCAGTGATCGCACCCTCGGCCGCACAGGGGAGGTGGCTAACAAAATAGGAACCTACACCAAGGCGCTTCTTGCGCACCGGCACAACATCCCGTTCTACGTCGCGATTCCGCTGTCGACCATCGATTGGGATCTGCGCTCTGGAAAGGAAATTCCCATCGAGGAACGCGATGAGAGCGAAGTTTTAGGGGCGTGGGGCTCAACGAACCGCTCCCGACGGCTTTATGTTCGCGTAGCTAACCCCTCCAGCAGCGCGTTTAATCCCGGTTTCGATGTGACCCCGGCCGAGTTGATCACAGGGATCATCACGCCCATTGGAATTTTCAAACCCTCCCAGCTATGGAAGAATCGGCAGCGGCCCGGATGGAAGTAGCCGCCGAGGTCACGAGGCGGACGGTCACACGCCTGTCAGATGCAAAGAATCCGCCTCGTGACCTCGGCGGCTACGAAGAATCTTGACAACGCGTTCAAGATTTGAAACATGGACTCATGGAGTTGCGTGAGAAAGGAAACCTCCCCCGATTGGAAAAGCAATTCTACCAGGCGCACGCAGTGGTCTTTTGGACGAACCTCTGGAAGACCGTGCAAGGGGCTGGTTGACAAAGCAGTTTCACGCCGTCTTCCGCGAATTGATGCTGCATGCGGCTGCTCGTGAAGATCTGTTCTGCCCGGCCTATTGCCTGATGCCGGATCATTTTCACCTGATTTGGATGGGTATGCGCCGCGAAACAGATCAGCTCAGCGCAATGAAGTTTCTACGGACGCACCTCGAGCCGGCCCTGGGAAGTCAAAGGAAGTGGCAACATCAGCCGCATGACCACGTTTTGCGTCCACAAGAGCGCATGCGCAATGCGTTTGTCAGGTTCTGCTTCTACACGCTTGCGAATCCCGTTAGGGCCGAATTGACCACGGCTGAAAAGGACTGGCCCTTTCTCGGCGCGATTGTTCCAGGGTTTCCGAAACTCCATCCATTTGAAGACCGGTATTGGGACAAGTTCTGGAAGCTCTATTTGGCGAGACGGAACTCCGAACCGAGTCATGAGTAGCCGGCGAGCCCCAGCGACGTCTGGCCGTCCGCGTCGTGACCTCGGCGGCTACGGCCGGGTGTGCATCCAGACGCACAGTGACGAACCTCCAGCGGTGTGCTAAAGGGAGGCGTGATTCGGGTTGTTTTCCGTCCTTGGGTTGCTGCCGGCCAACTTGCTTGGTGCGCGGGAGCGCGATTCCAAACGGTCTTGCTGCGCCAGACAAAACACCTGCGTTCACAATCCGGGATTAGCGCCCAACCGGCCACCTTGCGTGCCATCGATATTGACATTCGACGCCGAAATTGTTAACTTCGTTAAATAAGACCTGAGAACCATGAAAACCAGCCCTAGTACCTCTCTCCAGAAACGTGCCTTTACATTAATCGAATTACTCGTCGTGATTGCGATTATCGCGATTCTTGCCGCGATGCTTTTGCCCGCGCTCTCGCAGGCGAAGAACCGCGCGCAGGAAACAACCGACCTCAACAATAACCGCCAGCTCATGCTGGGAATGGTCATGTATTCAACGGATCAGAATGATGTGCTTCCCGGTTGCGGTTGGGGGACGGCCGACAACTCCTGGGCTTATGCCGGCGGAATTCCCACCTATGGAAACGCCACCCCCACGACCTTCAATACATATTACTCCAACCAGGTGAATTATTTGCGCACCGGAGAATTGTTTCCCTACGTGAAAACGGAAAAGATTTTTCTCTGCCCCGCTGACAAACCCAACGGTTTATACTATCAACGGAACATTTACACGACCAGCTACGTGTGGAACGGCGCAATTTGCGGGTTCGGGAATCTAACCACGGGCAAACCCTCACCAGCTGCCCAGGGAAGCTACAAGATCACGCTGTTCAAACCTCAATCCATCATCCAATGGGAAACGGATGAACTCACTCCTTTCTTCTTCAACGATGCCTCCAGTTTTCCCGATGAAGGTATTTCCGGCCGCCACGGCAAGGGAGCTACTGTGGGTCTTGTTTCCGGGAGCACCGAAAAGATCAAGTTGGCGCAGTTTTATAGCAACAAATATGCTGGGGCCCAGGGTCAGCGAGGTGCCGGAATTCCGTTAGGAATGTTGCCCAATCAGTTGTGGTGCAACCCTGGGAAACCGAATAGCGGTCTTCCCTAAAATCACGTTTTGGAACTCTACACGGAGGAATGTGAGAATGTTAAAAAGACCACGCGACCTGTGTCGGAAACCCCTGTTATTTGCAGCGGCAATTTCGGTTAGTATTTTGCTGGGCTGTTCTAAAAAACAAGAAGCGGACGCACCTGCGCCCGCCGCTGCCAGTCAACCGGCGGCGGCGCCCGCTGCCGATGCGCAGCAGCAGCAACAGCAGGCCGACGCTGCCCCGCAACAACCCACCGGCCCAGTTTTGGATGCCTCACAAATGTCGGGTGACGCCAAAGCCGCGATGGCTGAAGCGGACGCCGCGATACGACAGCGCGAGTATGAAAAGGCCGTCCGAACCATGCTGGCCATCCAGCAAGCGCGGCTCGATGCGCAGCAGGCTGCTCTTGCGCGTCAGCAAATGATCAATTTGCAACGAAATCTCGCGGCCGCGGTTGCCTCCGGTGACCCCAACGCGAAAGCCGCTGCAGACATCCTGCGCGCCGGCCGCGGACATTAATCGGCCCCGCCACTGTCCTATTTTCGAAGGAGGCGATTCACCTTGGATCGCCTCTTTTCTTTTTCAGTCTCGAACGATTCTTGCCACATAGGCGCCGTCGACAGCGTCGCTAAACGGCAGCAACTCGCGTTCGTGCTCGAGTCTGACTCCCTTGCTCTGGTCCAGAACTGCTTTTACAACGCCTTGGTTCTCCTCGGGTTCAAGGCTGCAAGTACTGTAGAGGAACGTTCCACCGGGCTTGAGAAATTTCAGGGCAGAACTTAAAAGCGTAAGTTGCGTGCGCTGCAAGCGGGCGATTTCCTCCGTGCTCACCCGCCATCGAAGGTCAACCCTCCGCCGCATCACACCTGTGTTCGAACAGGGAGTATCTACAAGTACCCGGTCAAAGCCGGCGCTGGTCAACTCACGATCGTTGGAAGAAGCGGCTGCTTGTAAATCTCCAATTCGAGCCAGGAAGGTTTCGACGCAAGCGGCGCCCAGGCGCGCACAATTTTCCGTCGCCAATCGCAACCGCTCGCTATCAGTGTCGTGCGCGATGATTCGGCCCTGGTTGGCTAATGTTTGAGCAATATAAGTTAGCTTGCCTCCTGGGGCGGCGCACATATCCAGAACGCTTTCGCCCGGCCGGGGCGCAAGCTCAGTGACGGCCAGGAGCGTGCTGGGATCCTGCACGTAAAAGAATCCTTTTTGAAAACTTGGTAGCTGGGACAGGGGTGGATGCGATTTCAACTCAAAGACCGTATCGACTGGAAACCAATCGCGATGGAAAAAATCGTACTCGACGCCTTCATCGCGCCAAACCGGCAGCAGCCGCTCGGCGTCTATTTTAAGCGAATTGACCCGGGCAAATGTCCGGGGTGGGGTGTTGTTCCATTCCAGAAGCTTTAGTGTGCGCTCTTTTCCCCACCGGGTCGTCCAACGATCCACCAACCATTGCGGATGCGAAAAGCCCAATGCCGGGCGCTCCTGTTTGAGCTGCTCCAACCGTGCTCGTGTTGCGTCGAATTCTCTCAAATAGCCGCGCAAAACGGCGTTCACGAATCCGGCCTGGGGCCCAAATCCGCGTTGCTTGGCCAATTCGACCGTGACATTCACCGCCGCGTGGTCGGGAATGCGCTCCAGCCAGAAAATCTGGTACAGGCCCAGGCGGAGAAGATTTTGCAGCGCGGGGTTTTGGGCCCGGTCCGCGGTTTTGCGAGCGATGAGCCAATCCAGGGCGGATTGCCAGCGGACAACTCCGTAGACCAACTCCTGGCAGAGCCGGCGGTCCGGTCCCGAGAGGTTGGCAGTGGCCAAAGCGCGTTCGAGGATCTCCTCGGTGAAGAGGCGTTCGCCGCGGTGCCCGAGGACCTCGACCGCAATTTCTCTTGGTTTTTGCCCGCTCACTCTCTTAAATAAAGGCCATACAGCGGGTGGGCGCGAGCGATAAGATACTTTATGAGAGAAGAATTCGAGAAAATGGCGACTGCCGGCAAGCTGGACCGCCGTCATATCGATGCTTTGGTTGAATTAACCAACAGCGGCTTCTGCATGCATCGCAGCTGGGGCTTCGGCCGGATTAAGACTGTCGATACCGTGTTTGCGCGGTTTACGATCGATTTCACGGGCAAGCCGGGCCACAATATGGACCTCGCCTTTGCCGCGGAATCCCTCAAGCCCATTTCCAAGGACCACATTCTGGCCCGCAAAGCTTCGGACCTGGAAAACCTGCGCCAGATGGCGGCCACCAACCATTTGGAATTGGTGAAACTGGTTTTGAGCAGCTATGGAGGCAAAGCCAGCGCCGACCAAATCCAGCAGGCGCTGGTCCCGGAGGTGATCCGCGATGACTGGAAAAAGTGGTGGGAAGCGGCAAAACGCGAGCTTAAAAAGGACGGCCATTTCCAGGTGCCCCTCAAAAAGACCGAGCCCATTGTTTACCAGGCGAAGGAAGTTTCTTTGCAGGACCGTTTGATGGTCGATTTTCGGGCCGCGAAAGGGCTCAAAGCGCGCATTCTCGTGGCGGGGGAATTCCTCAAGAATGCCGCGGATTTAGCGGACAAAAAAGCGGCGGCGACGGAAGTGATCGCCGCGTTGAACGGGGAGATTCCCAGCTACCAGCGAACCCAGCCGGCTGTTGCGCTGGAAGCCATTTTTGTGAGAGATGACTTGCGCGAAATGGCGGGGGTGGAACCCACTCCGGGAGAACTTGGCGCCGCCGTGATTTGGTCCCAGGATCTCAAGCTCGGGCCTTTGATGGAACAACTGCCGGCCGCCAAACACCGGCGCGCGCTGGAATCGTTCAAGGCTGCCAACCCGGACACGTGGATTGAAACCCTCCGCAATACGTTGAACCAGGTCTCGGCGAAGCTTTGCAGGGAGTTTGCCGGGCTGCTCATCCACGAAGGTAAAATCGACCAGTTAAAGGAGACACTGGCCCGCTTGATCAGCCAGCATACCGCCAGCAGCGAATTGCTCCTGTGGCTGGCCAAGGATCGAAACGATTCCTTTGCCGATATCCTCGGCCCGGAGGTTTTTCGCGCGATGCTCACCGCGATGGAGCGGGACCAGTTCAACGAGCGCCGTTCCAACCGCCTCCGCGATTTCATTCTCGACGACCAGGAACTGCTCGTCGAACTCATCGGCTCAGCCGATCTTGAAGTAATCAAAGATTTGACCCGGGCGCTTCAGCTTTCCCCGTCGTTTGATGACATGGACAAACGTTCGCTGCTGGCGCGCATCGTGAAGAGCTATCCCGCCATTCAGTCGCTGATTTCCGGCGAACAGACCAAGCAGGAGGCGCACCTGGTTGTCTCCTGGGAAAGCCTTGAACGCCGCAAGAACGAATACCGCGAAATGGTCGAGAAAAAGATTCCGGCCAACTCGAAGGAAATCGCCGTCGCTCGCAGTTACGGCGACTTGCGGGAGAACCATGAGTATAAAGCCGCCAAGGAGATGCAGAAGCTGCTCATGAAACAGAAGTCCGAACTGGAAACGCAGTTGGTTCGCGCAAGGGGCACGGATTTCTCGAATGCACGGACGGACGCGGTCAGCATCGGCACAGTCGTGCGCGCCACGGATCTCGAAGCCAACAAACCCGAGCAGATAACCATCCTGGGAGCCTGGGATTCAGATCCCGAAAAGGGCATCGTCAGCTACTTGTCACCAATGGCCCAGGCGCTGATCAACCACAAGGTCGGTGAACAGGTGGAGTTCGAGGTTCACGGCCAGCGGCATCATCATCGGATCGATGCCATTGAGCCGTACAAGCAGGCAGCGCTCCAGAGTTGATTAGTTGAGAGCGGGAACTGCGCGGGTTAACGGGTTGATTTGCCGCTTCTTCCGGACTCAGGCAAACAGGCTGGTCACGGCCTTCGCCTTGACCAATTCTCTCGGTTGTTTGAGGTGGTTGAACACGATCGTATCCGGGTCGATTCCGAAAGCGTGGTAAATGCTTGCCAGCAGTTCCATGGGGTGAACCGGTGATTCAGACGGGCTGCTACCGGTCTTGTCGGATTTGCCATGGATGTATCCTCGTTTCACGCCGGCTCCGGCGACAATCGAGGTATAGCAATAAGGCCAATGATCGCGGCCATCAGAGCTGTTCTTGTTGCCTGAAGTGCTAACACCCTTTTGCGGACTGCGGCCAAATTCACCCACAGCCACCACCAATGTTTCTTTCAGGAGGCCGCGTTCGTCCATATCGCCGAACAAGGCTGCCAGGCCCTGATCGAGCATTGGACCGGACTGGGTTTTCATCCGCTTCGTCAGATCCACGTGAACGTCCCACGAGTGATTGTCCGAGTTGGCGACCTTCGGCCAAATCACCTCGACCACACGCGTGCCGGCTTCAATGAGCCGTCGCGCCAGCAGGCAGCTTTGTCCAAACGTGTTGCGCCCGTAACGGTCCCGCGTTTTATCAGGCTCTTGCCGCAAATCGAAGGCGTTGCGAGCGCGCCCTGAAATGACCAGGTTCAAGGCCCGCGCGTAGTAATCGTCCAGGTTGTACTTTTCGACGGCTTTGTCCACGTCCGGCATGGATGCCTCGATCGCCTCGCGCAATTTCGCCCGGCGTTCCAGCCGGAGGGCGAACAATTCCGGCGGCAACTTAAGATCGTCCACGTGGACATGGTCCATCTTGTTCATGTCCATGTCGTCGCCCTCGGGGTAGAGGGTATAGGGGTCGAAGGCCTTGCCGAGGAACCCCGCGCTGCCGCCCTTGCCCACAACATTGGATTCCTGGAGAGGGCGAGGGAGCATGACAAACGGCAACATCGGCTCGGTGGAAGGGCGCAACCGGACGATCTCGGACCCGAAATTGGGGAAGTCTTTTGGATCCGGCGGCTCGAGCTGCCCGGAAGGGCTGACCTTGTCGGTGGTGTAGCCGGTCATGATCTGGTAAATGGCGGCGGTATGATTGAACAGCCCGTTGGGGGTGTAACTCATCGACCGGATCATTGTGAATTTGTCATTCACCCTGGCGAGCTCGGGCAAAATCTCAGTGAAGTTCACGCCCGGGATCTTGGTGGGAATGGTTTTGAAGGGGCTCTTCATGTTGTCGGGCAGGTCTTCCTTGGGATCCCACAAATCGAGGTGACTCGGGCCACCCTGCAAATAGACCAGGATGATGTTTTTGGCCGTGCCCCAGCCCGGACCTCCCGCGATCGTGCCCGATTCGGCCGCGCGAGCCTGGAGTTTGAAAAGTGAACCCAAAGAAAGGCCCAGCATTCCCGCCCCGCCGATCCGCAACAGATCGCGGCGGGTCATTTTCAGGTTTCGATCGCACAGGTCGGAGCAGGTGCCGCCGGAAATTTTAATCATAGGTCATTTCCTCCTAATAGTTGAACAGGAACCCGGAGCTGTTAATAAGGGCCCAGGTCAGGTCCTGGAATACAACCAGGCGTTTCTTGTCGAGTTGATGCGCGCTGGTCACCGCGTCCTCGCGCAGTTGAACCAGCGCCGGGTCGAGATGAACCGGTTCCTCCGCCTTTTTCAACGCGCGCTGCAGTTCCGAGAATTTTGGATCCTCGGGAAGCGGTTCGGATGCCGAGGCGACCGCCTGCCGGCGCCTCCAAAATTCGGCGTCAGTGGATCGGTAATAGTCGAAAATGGCCGCCGCCTGTTCTGGTTTGCGCTCACCGGCATTGGCCCGCGAGGCTTGCACAACGGGATCGGGCATCCCGAAGTCCAGCGGGTCGTCGCTCGCGGTCACGTACAAACGGAACCTGCCGAGCAGAAAGTTCTCACCATAATGCTGCTGTAGATTGAAACGGACCGTAACGCCGTTGGAGCTCACGAGGGTGTCTTCGAGTTTGAATGTGGCGGTGTGGCGCTGGATAGATGGAGCGCTGCCGATGGCCCACCCGTTGCGGCCGCTGTAGACTTTCCCGTCGATGGCCTGGCTTACAGGGAAGTCGCCCTGGGAATAATCGGCCTTCGCATCCGAGAACTTCGCCGCGGTATCCGGGGCGTTGGTCCCCGTCGCCCACGACAGCTCCAATTCGCTGAGGACGAAGTTGCCGTCATCCGCCCGCCCCGGACCGAACTTGGGCAGCCGATCATCGGGCAGCACCTCCAGCATAACTCCGGTGATGTTGGTGAGCTGAGACCGCGCTAAAATCAGGTAGTCCGAGCTGCCTTTGCCACCGGAGCCGAACAAAGACCCGTCCTTGTCCCTGGCCAGTTTGCTTTCGCCAGTCGCGGAGGCCTCGATCACTTCCACGGGCACCCAGACGGTCTTTGCGTCGCCTGGGTTGTTCTTGCTTTCCCAGAAGGCGGCCTCGGCCGGGAGCAGTTTTTCGTATTCCTTCAAAGCCGCTTTTTTCGACTCAATTTCGACCTGGCGCCGCTTCTCCAGTTCCGTCTTCAGCGACTTCGTCATTTCGTCGTAGGTCGCCAGGTCGGATTTGGCTTTTTGGATAGCGTCGTCGCGTTCTTTGTTCAGCTCGGCAATGACCGGGATCATTTTCGCCTCGAGTGGGGCGAGCTGGTTGGTGATGTTGTGATAATCGGCCTCGACGCGCGGGAGCAAGGAAAGCGTGCTTTGGATTTCCGGTTCGGTTGGCGGCCGATTCAAGACGCGCATGAAGATGTCGCCGATGAGTTTGCGATCGTCTTTCTCTGCTTCGACAAGCGTTGCAATGGCATTGGTGGGCTCATCGATGGCATTGGCAATGGTGGACCCGCTCAACAACGCCATGACAGAGCCGAGGCGGATGTCGCTGGTGCGTTCGCATTCGCAGGCGCTTTGGCGCGCCGGCCGGCCCAGAGTGGCCAGCAGCCCGCTGCCCGCATCCATCGTCGGATCAGATAATTGCGTGGCCAATTCGCCGGGCTTGGCCCCGGAGATGTTTGGCACGCTGCCTGTCACTTTGAATACGGCGTCAAACAGGGTTTCGGCCGGCAAACGCCGCGCGATGGCGTGTGAATAGTTTAGCTTGTCGTCTTCGTTCCACTTGTTTGGCCGAATGGAGAGCTGGTACGTGCGCGACTGGCAAATCAATTGGACCAGGTGACGCGTATTGAAGCCGCTGGCAACGAATTCTTTGGTCAGATACTCGAGAAGCGCCGGGTTGCGAGGCGGGTTGCCCGCCCGGATATCGTCCAGCGGTTCGATGATGCCGACCCCGGTAAGATATCCCCAGATCCGATTGGCGTAGCTGGAGGCGAAAAAGCGATTGTCCGGCGTGGTAATCCATGACGCCAGCTGCTCCCGGCGACTCGCCTTTTCATTGGTTTCATGTTTTGCGGCAAACGGAAAATCCGGCGGCGCGATCTTCCCGGTCCGGATATGGGTCACGTCGCCCTCTTTTGCATCCGAGACGTCTTCGTAAAGCGGCTTGGCGCTCTCCACATCGTTGCCCGCCACCTTGCGTCCTTCGCTCTGCGGGTCTTCCTTAAACGAAACCTGGGCGAAGTAAGCGGCCAGATGATAATACTGGTCCTGCGTCCATCGTTCGAACGGATGGTCATGGCACTTGTTGCAATTGAACCGGGTGGCAAGGAACAGGTGCGTGGTGTTCTCCATCGCTTCGGCCGGGGTCCTGAGGATCTTCCAATAATTGGCGGCAGGGTTGTCGTGAGTGCAACCGTTAGCCGTCAGGATCTCGCGGACGAACTGGTCATACGGAGTGTTCTTCTCAACTTCCTTTCGGATCCACGCGCGAAACACTTCAGCCCCTTCCATTCCCAGGAACTTGCTGTTGCACTGGAGCAAGTCGGCCCATTTGTTTGCCCAAAAATCCACATACTCGGGACGCCCAATCAGCCGCGCAACCACCTCGTCGCGCTTCACCCTCGTTTCACGGGTGTCCTTGAGAAAAGCCTCGATCTCGTCGGGCGATGGGGGCAGCCCAATTAAATCCAAATAGACACGCCGGATGAACTCGAGGTCCGTGCACAATTCGGAAGGTTCGATCTTCATCCGCTTCCACTTCGCGGCGACGAGTTCATCGACTTTGCCCCACGAGGGCGGTTGATGCCACACAAAGCCGCTGCGATCGCCCATGACGGTCAGCGTGGTTGCGGCGTAATTGCCTTCGTACCGGGCCAGGACGGGGGCTTCGCCCCGGCGCAGCGTCGTGATGAGGCCCGCCGCGCCAGCGGTCGCGACATCGGAGTTGCCGCTTTCGATAAAAGCTTCGCTGGTGACGTCACGCGTCGATCCGTCGGCGTAAGTCGCAACCACGCGCATTTGCTGGCGCGACCCGATTTTTTGGGCAACTGGATCGTGTGGAAGAACCTCGATTTTGGTCACCCGCGGAGAAGCCATGTCCAACTCGGCTCCGTTTGCGATCCATTGGCGGAGGACCTGGTAATATTTGCTGTCGACGGTGGTTCGGCGCCCGCCTTCGTGCGGCACTTCGGCCACGGCTTTCAGCAGCATCAGGCTCTCGTCCGGAGAAGCGAAATTAATTCGGCGCGCCGCCAGGTCGTCGGTCAGGGACCGGACATCGGTCTCGGGGTCATAGCCCCGCAAGGAGAGCTTGAACCCGTTCTTGCCTTCCTTTGCGCCGTGACAGGTGCCGGCGTTGCAACCAAGTCTTGAAAGGATCGGGGTGACGTCGCGCACGAAATCGGCATGGTACTTCCTTGTTTGCCCGCCAATCGCCAGCGGCGATTCAATCGTGCGCCCAGCGAAAGATACGACCAGTTTGCCCGAACCGTTTGTTGAAGGAGACAAAAGTCCGGTGGGTGTGATCTCCGCCAGCGCGGGTTGCACCGTGAATTTCACCATGCGCGTGACATCGGCGGTATCGCCGGAATCGAGCCGCGCCGTGACCAGCAGTTGCGCGTAGTCGTTGCGGGTCGTGAACCTGAGCTGAGATGGCTGCATCTCCAGCGCCACGACCTTTGTCCCTTCGGGCAGGGACTCCGGTTCGAGGGTAGGCCCGGCCGATTTCGCGGGCCCTTTGCCCCATACAGGCGGCTTTTCCGCAATCGCGTCCCTGGCGATTGGGACGGACACAAACTCTCTGAGCACAACGCCGTTCGTTGCGTTGAAGAGACGAATCATTCCGTCCGACCCTGAAGCCGCTATCCTGTCTCCATCCGGCGTGAACGCGACGCAGTAAATCGCCGAGTTCGAAATGCCGACCCTCGTTATTTCACGAATGCCCAGCTTTTTGTATTCCGCCAATTTCTGCTTTTCCTCAGGTTTGCGCGTGTCGGGGACCTTGCCCATGATTTGGCGCAGAGTTCTGGGGACGTCATTGGTGTAATCGTAGCTGCAAACGAGCAACTGGCCGAACCGGTCCAGGCCGCTGCCACAGGCAATGCGCTTGCCGTCGAGGCTGAATCGCACACTGAACACGCGCCCCGTCATCGGGAACAGGTCGGCAATCAACTGGGCGTCGTCGCCTATCTCGCGGGAAACTTCGCGGAAAATCCGGTAGGCCTTGGGCAAGCCGTCCGACCCGGCCGCGACGATGTGGTCCAGGTAAGGATGCGTGGCCAGGGCGAGAACGCCGCCTTTGAGCGCATCCGGGGTAATCGAGGTGATGTTGTCGATGAAACGCTGGCTCGACACTTCGGTGAGCTTCACGCTCATGTCGCGACCGCCCGAAATAATGTGGTCGCCCTTGACGGAGAAAGTCGTGCATAAAGCCCAGTCGCTGTGAGAGCCCATTTGGACCACCTGCTTGCCGGACGCGGCTTCAATCGCCCTGACCGTATTATCGGCGCATCCAAAGGCCAGCAGCTTGCCGTCCGATGACCAACTCACTCCGTATAACGTGTCGTAGCTCACCGGCGCGGAGAGCGCGAGCTTGCGATGCGCAACGTCCCAAACCTGGATTTCTCCCAACCGCGCCGGATCTCCGCCGGCCACCGCCAGCCATTGACCATCAGGCGAAAACCGAAGAGATTGAATCCGTTCTGATAAGCCAATAAGCCTGCCGGCTAGCGCCTCCGAGGGCTGCTCATAAAGAAGCACTTCGTGAAACCCCGCCACCGCCAGCAGTTTCCCGTCAGGCGAAAAATCCAACGCCGTCACCACAGGCGGCCTCGAATACATCGGCGGATGGTCGGAGTCGTAGTGACGCCGGGCATCCTGCGGCGTGTCGTCCACGGCTCCCTGCTGAATCCATGACGAGAGCAGCGCTACTTCCGGTTCGCTCAGAGGCGCTTTTCCTTTGGGCATCCGCGCTTCGCCGTTTTGCGGTGTCACCATCTTGAGGATCGAGCTCTGGTCGGCGTGCTCGGGTACGATCGCCTTTCCTTCCGTTTCCCCGCCGGCGAGCAACCCCTTGAAGTCGGTCATCACATAGCCGCCCTTGGCTTTTGCGGGTTGATGGCAGCCCTGGCAATTCGTCTGCAGAATCGGCCTAACGTCCCGGTAATAACTGACCTTCCCGGAAACCGGTTCGGCCCCCGCCCTATCCATCGAAGCGCTCAGCGCAGGAAGGGCCGTTGCAAGTAACAGGCATGTTGCCGCGGCCCGGGCGCGGCGCCGCACTGCCGCGAGATGACTAAAAGGAGGGTCTGAAACAAGGGGATTTCTACGCGAAAATCCGGGCACGTTCAACTGACGTCCAGGGGCATTCATCGGGCTGCTAAACTATCTGCGCATTCGGAGAGGTAATCAAGAGCTTTAGAATCGGTTCTGCAATATCAATCAAAATCCACTGGCGTGGATGGGTTTGTGCATGCTCATCCGACTCCGTGGCAGGCCACTTTATTCAATCCGCCGCCGGGGAATGGAAGCTATTTCTCGACCGTGAACCGGTGAATCGTTGTCTGGTGATAGATTTCGCCGGGCTTGAGGATGGTCGAGGGGAACTGTGGCTTATTGGGAGAATCGGGATAATGCTGGGTTTCCAAGCAAACGGCCAGATGCCGTGGGTACGCGTATCCGCCCGGGCCGGTGAATGCCCCGGTGCCGAAATTGGCGGTGAAGATTTGCACACCGGGCTGAGTGGTCGAGACCTCCATGGTTCGACCCGACTTTGGATCCCTGAGCTTGGCGCAGAGCACAAGTTCGCCGGGTTTGGGGTTGTTGATGACCATGCAATGATCGTAACCGCCGCCGAACTGCCTTTCTTTAATCTGATCGATCCTTTCGCCCACCCGGTGTGGCTTGCGGAAATCCAGCGGGGTGCCTTCGACCGGGAGGAATTCGCCGGTCGGGATCAGGGCACCATCGGCTTGCAGATACTTGTCCGCGTTGACGGTGAGCTCGTGATCGAGGGCCGTTCCGGATTGCACTCCGGCCAGGTTCCAATAGGAGTGATTGGATAGATTTACGACCGTGGGTTTGTCGGTTTCGGCGGTATAATCCATTTTCCATTCATTGCGATTGTTCAACTCGTAAATGACCGTGCAGGAGAGGTTGCCCGGATAGCCTTCCTCGCCGTCTTTGGAAAGGTATTGGAGCTTGAGTCCGACGGCGTCGGCTGTTTGAAACGGCTCAGCTCGCCAGACCCGCTTGTGGAACCCCCGCACACCGCCGTGGATGTGGTTCGGTCCGGCATTTTTGGAAAGAGAAACAACGCGGCCATCCAGGGTGAACTCAGCTCGGGCGATGCGATTGGCGTAGCGGCCGAGCAACGCTCCAAAACACGGGCTGCGGTTCTCGTAATCGGCAAGAGAAGCGCAATTGGCGTTTACGTTGGTGAATCGGCCTTCCTTGTCCGGAGCTTCAAATGAAAAGATAGTGGCTCCGTAAGTAATGACTTTGGCGGTCAGTCCATTGCTGTTCTTGAGTGTGTAAAGATCGACGGGCTCGCCCTGGACGGTTGTGCCGAACGGCATTTTGTCGATGGACATCCTGGAGTCGCTCATATGGGAAACCTCAGCCGGCGCAATCCGAGCGCAGAAGCAAACCAGAAGTGCGGTGGAAATGAGCCTGCTGCGAAACGGTAGGTGCATAAGCCGAGGCTGAATCAAGTGCGGGCTTGTTTCAAACCGAAAAGCTGCGTTGAATCGGAGATTCACAGGCCGCCCGATGCGCTTCCTTTTTATTATCAATCCCGCCGCCGGAGCCGGCCGTGCAGGGATGCGTTGGAAACAGGTTGATCACCGTCTCCAGCGGTCGGACTTGAAAATCGCACACGTTTTCACGAAGGCCCCGGGGGAGGCGGCCCTTCTTTCGGCCAAGGCAGCCGGGGAATACGAAGTGATCGTCGCCGTGGGCGGCGATGGTACGGCGGCCGAAGTTGCCTCCGGGCTGGTGACCTCCGGGTCGAACGGGGCGGCGCTGGGAATCCTGCCGTTCGGGACGGGCAACGATCTGGCGGAGGTGCTTGGAATCAAGAGCAGCGAAGATGCTTTGCGCTGTTTGGCCGGGGGCCACACCAGACAGATTGACGTGCTCAGAGTCCAATGCGAGGTAGACGGCAAGGAAACGACCCGGTACGCATTGCTATTCGCAGGAGTCGGCATCATTAGCGCGGCTTTGCGAAAAACGACACCCGGGCTCAAGCGCCTCCTGGGCCAGCGGTTGGCGTATCCCGCCGGATTGTTGCGCGCCCTGGCGGGGTTCCGTTCGCCCCGAATGATCGTCTTGTGCGACCAAGAACGTTACTCGGGCGAATTTCTCTTTGCGGGCGCAAGCAATACCCCAATTGCGGGCGGCGGCATGAAGATCGCCCCGAGTGCGCGAATCGACGACGGCGTCCTGGACGTAAACCTGATTGGCGCACTCAGCCCCTTTCGCGCGATTCCAATGCTGCGGCGGGTTTGCCGGGGATTGCATTTAGGCCAGCCCGTGGTCCGTTATTTCAGCTCGAGCCGACTGGAAATCACGTCGGACACCCCTTTGGATGTGGCTGCGGACGGTGAACTGATTGGCCAAACACCCGTGCGGATTAGCGTCCTGCCGAGCGCGTTAAGGGTTATCACGCCGACCGGCAACCCGGAGGCACGCTGATCTGTATGGGCCCGTTCCCGCCCTTTTCAGGGCGGAAATCATCGGCAAGCTTGGGATCCACACAGCTCCGCTAATTCAGCTTTTAAAAGCCGTTTGGCCCGGTAAATCCGGGTTTCCACAGCCTTGACGGAGCATTTTAGAATTGCGGCAATTTCCGCCTGTGGCAGTTCCTGGTAAACGGCCAGGATTAAGGGCTGGCGCAGATCCTCGGGCAATGCGGCCATGGCTTTCCTTACAGCGTCCGCCCTTTCCTGGTTTTCAATCCGAAAGTCCGGACCTGGTTCAGAAGCTGCGACGTGATCCTTGAAGCTCGTATCGCTCTCGTCCTTCTCGGCATCGAGAGAAACCTGGGGATGCCGCGAACGCCATCGATAGCGATCCCGGACCAGGTTGCTCGCGATTGCATAGAGCCAGGTCGTGAATTTCTGGCTGGAATCGAACCTGGCGCGATTCTGGTAAACACGGACAAACGCTTCCTGCGCGAGGTCTGCGGCATCATCTTCATTCTGCAAAGAGCGCAGGAGGTATTGAAAAAGCCGGGTCCCGTGACGGGCCATTAGATCGTTCAACGCGGCGTCGATTCCCGCCGCGAGGCGTTGCATATCGCGCGCGTCCTCCCGGTCCGGTCCCGGCGTGTTCATGCCAGGAAGAAAACCGGCCTTTGGCGGGTGTGTTCGAGGCGGGTCAATGGTGGTGCGCCTCCATGGCCTGCCCGTTGAGGAACGCCTGCTGTTCCACCCATTGCAGGTAGCGCTTACCCTGTTCGGGGGGCATCATCCGGCTGACCGTGAGGAAATGACTCAGCATCTCGGCTTCGCAATCTGCTCGCATTTTTGCGCGCTGGTCCAGGAGCTTTTGAATTTCGGGCGTTACGGTTGAGGCCTGGCTCACCTGTTTCTCCAATTCCGAATTCAGCTCGGCAATGCGCTGGCAACGTTCCCCGCATTTGGGCAGGTATGCTTCATGCAATTGAACAATTCGCGCGTAATCGGCATCGCTGACCTTGAACTCGTTCTTGAGCCAGGCCAGGCCCGGCTGTGGCTCGTTCATCATCGAACGACAGCTGGCAGTGCCGATGTAATAAAACCCCGAAAAGGCCGCGGTGCACAGCAGCAGTCCTCCCAGCAATATCAGGAAAGCCTTCTTCATTAATCCGATGGCGATCGATGAAAAGGATCGATTGACTTAAGATATCGCGCCCCGAGCGCCGCATTCATCCGCGTGGACTCCCGTTGAGCAGCCAACGTCCCGCTGAGAACTCCGACCAGCAGAAGAATCGTCACATAAGCCCAGGCGAACTTCGGACGAGGTAAATTCATTTCAACGGCCCGGGCCAGCAAAGCCCAGAAACCTGGGGCTGAAGGTGGTGTGACTTCCGCCCGCGCGATACGGTCCCAGACCGCGTTCTGAAATCCTGGCGGCAAGGGAGCGTCAACCACCCACTGTTTCAGGACATGTTCCAGCACGCCTTTGTCCCGGTCATCATTCTGTTTCATGCTCAACTCAGCAATTTGAGATTAACACCTGGGCCGGCCCGCAACAACCCGCATGGTTGGCGGGCTCGACTTCGAATCCGACGCTTACATTCATTCTCTTCATATGTTAATACGTCCAAAACATCTCCAGCCCTCAACTCTGCTTAACCTCAAGCCGGGACTGGCGCCTGTTTCGCCAAACCACGGCTTCGCCACAGGTAAAAGAGCGCCGGGTAAACCATTAGCTCCATGAGAGTGGAAGTTATCACGCCACCGACCATGGGAGTGGCGATGCGCTTCATCACGTCGGCACCGGTGCCATGGCTCCAGAGAATTGGCGCAAGCCCGGCCACGATGACGCAGGCGGTCATGGCTTTGGGGCGGACGCGTTTGACCGCGCCGTGGTAAATGGCATCGCGCAAATCCGATACATTGCGCATTGCGCCTTTGCTCCGCCAATCGGCATAAGCAAGGTCCAGGTATAACAGCATGACCACTCCGGTCTCGGCGTCCAGGCCGGCCAGGGCAATAATGCCCACCCAAACAGCGACACTGAAATTGTAATGCAACAGGGCCAGCACGCCAATGGCGCCAACGAGAGAAAAAGGCACCGCAAGCAGCACAATCGCGGTTTTGATCGCGGACTTTGTATTTAGATAAATAATCAGCACGATAATCAACAGGGTCAATGGGATCACGACCATGAAGCGCTGACGCGCGCGTTGCATATACTCGTACTGGCCGCTCCAGAAAATATTGTAGCCGGCAGGCATATGAATTGCCCCGCGCGCAACGGCTTCGTTGAGCGCGTGCATCGCCATTTTGACATACGTCCCGACGTCTACGCCTTTCACGTCCACGTAAACCCACGCGTTGGGCACCGCTGCCTCGCTTTTGACCCCCATCGGCGCCCGCACCGTTTCAATCCGGGCAAGTTGGCCTAATGGCACTTGTGCTCCTGAGGCCGTCGGAATCGAAATTTCGCGCAGGGCTCCGAGGTTTTCCCGGAAATCCCGGCTGTAACGTAAGTTGACGGCGTAGCGTTCCAGGCCTTCAACGGTGGTGGTCAAGGGCATGCCGCCCAGGGCCACTTCCAGGACGTCCTGCACGTCTGCAATCCTGAGCCCGTACCGGGCGATCGCTTTGCGATCGATGGTAAACTCGACGTAATTGCCGCCCATCGTGCGCTCCGCAAAGGCGCTCGAGGTGCCGGGCACCGTTTTTATGACCGCTTCGATTTGCGAGGCGATACGCTCCAGCTCAGCCAGGTCCGGGCCGGCCACTTTGATGCCGACCGGAGTTTTGATGCCCGTGGCCAACATGTCGATCCGGGTCTTGATGGGCATCGTCCAGGAATTATTCAGGCCCGGCATCTGGACTGCCGTGTTCATAGCGTCACTTAATTCGTCCGGGGTGCGGGCTCGGTGCGCGATGAGTTTCCCCGAATCATCGCGAATATCCACTGCAGGCCATTCCTCTTCCGGTTTGAGCATAATGGTAGTCTCGATCATGTCCAACGGAGCGGGGTCGGTTGCTGTTTCGGCGCGGCCGATTTTTCCAAACACACTGCGCACCTCCGGGAACCGGCGAATAATCTTGTCGGTTGTTTGCAGGATTTCCCGGGCTTTGGTGGGGGAGATGCCCGGGAACGTTGTCGGCATGTAAAGCAAATCGCCTTCGTAAAGGGGCGGCATGAACTCGGAACCGATGTTCTGGAAGGGAAAGAACGGCCCGGCGCGCAGGGCCACTTCCCTGGCTTTGCCCTGAGGCAGCAACGCAGTGACGAGGCGGTTCCAGGGGCAAAACACCCAAAGAACGGTAAGACCGGCCCCGAGGACGACCAGCCAGCGCCAGCGGATGACAAAATCAATCGCCGGGTGATACAACCAGATCAGAAACCGGTTGATCGGATTTTTTTCCTCAGCTGGAATTTTTCCGCGGATAAAAAACCCCATCAGAACGGGGGCCAACGTTACCGAGAGAATCGCCGCGGCGGCCATTGAGTATGTTTTTGTGAACGCCAGGGGCTTGAACAGTCTGCCTTCCTGCGCTTCGAGCGCAAACACGGGAACAAACGAAAGGGTGATCACCAGCAACGAGTAGAACAAGGTTGGTCCCACTTCAATAGAGGCGTCCCGGATGATCTCCCAATGCGGTTTGTGACCCTGGTCACGTTCGAGATGTTTGTGCGCGTTTTCGATCATGATAATCGCCGCGTCGACCATGGCGCCGACGGCGATGGCAATGCCGCCCAACGACATGATATTCGAACTAATACCCTGGCCGAACATGATCAGCATCGAACCGAGGACGGCCACCGGGAGGATCACAATGGCGACGAATGCGCTTCGCAAATGCATCAGGAAAGCGATGCAGACCAGGGCGACCACAATACTTTCCTCGATGAGCTTGCCCTCAAGCGTCTTTACCGCGCGATCGATCAACGCGGTCCGATCGTAAACGATGGTGTAGGAAACATCCTCGGGGAGTCCTTGCATCGCATGGCTCAACTTCTTCTTCACGTCCTGAATCACCTGCCGCGCATTGGCCCCATAGCGCACCACGACCACCCCGCCAACGGTTTCGCCCTCGCCGTTCAGTTCGGCAATCCCCCGGCGCATATCGGGCCCATACTCGACGTTGCCCACCTGGCTCAACAAAATTGGAACGCCTTGCTCTCCCACTCCCACCGCCACGTCGCGAAGGTCTTCAAGTTTTTCCACATAACCCCGCACTCGCAGCATGAATTCCTTTTCGGATAACTCGATGGACCGCCCGCCGACTTCCCCATTGCTGCGTTGCACCGCCATGGCCACGTCCGAGATGGAAAGGTTGTAAGCCCGCAGCCTCGCAGGGTCGACTGTCACCTGGTACTGTTTTACAAAGCCGCCAACCGAAGCGACCTCCGAAACGCCTTCAACGGATGCCAGTTGGTACCGCAGGTACCAGTCCTGGATGGAACGGAGTTGCGCGAGGTCACGGTTGGTCGAGGTGATCGAATACATGAACGCCCAGCCAACGCCCGTTGCGTCGGGTCCCAGCGTTGGGGTCGCATTTCGTGGAAGTTGCGAGCTAAGCCCGCTCAAGTATTCCAGCACACGACTGCGCGCCCAATACGGGTCAGTCCCGTCGGAGAAGATCACGTAAACAAACGAAAACCCGTAGAACGAATAGCCCCGGACAACTTTGGCGCGCGGGACCGACAACATCTTTGTGGTGATTGGATAAGTGAGTTGGTCTTGAACAATCTGGGGCGCCTGTCCGGGCCATTCGGTGTAAACGATCACCTGCACATCCGAAAGGTCAGGGATGGCGTCCAGCGGAATGTTCTTAAGCGCGTAGATCCCGGCAAGCACGAGCGCGAGCGTCCCCAGCAGAACAACAAACTTGTTGTTCAGGGAGAATTCAATGATGCGCTTGAGCATGGGAATGTTCCGTCGGTGCCTATTTCGAAGGATCGCGGTTTTCCGGCATGGCGACCCCATCGCTGGCCTTCGGCGCCGTCATTACCGGTATGAGCGTCATGGAACATTTGGGGCACTTGCCCGGCCTGTCCGAGCGAACATCGTTGTGCTCAGGCATGGGGCAGGTGTAGTAGAGAAGCTTTCCTCCTGGTTGAAGCCGGGCCAGCGTTGCCTGGGTGACGGGAACGAGAGTCATCCCGCAAATTGGGCATTTGCCCGGATGATCGTACTCGATGGAGACATGCTCGGGCATGGGGCAGATGTATTTGACTGCATTCGTCGTGGACAAGGCGAGTGCCGGTTGGTTCGTAGGTGAACTTTGCGTCACGCCGGGAGATGCGCCTGGCGCTCGGCCCCCTTGCATTTTCTGAATCGCTTCCCGCAACTGACTTTCAGAATCGAGCATGAATTGGCCCGATGTGACGATTCGCTCGCCCGCGGTGAGGCCACTAACGATTTCATAGGTGTCGTTTTCGGCCTGGGGCCCGAGCACGACTTCACGCGGCTCGAATTTCCCTCCGTCCAGGGCGACGAAAACCGTGTTTTTTTCGCCGCTGCGCAGGATCGCCATGTCCGGAACCAGCAGTGCCGATGAATTTAATTCCGACAGCACATGAACCGTGGCGAACATCCCCGGCTTGAGAAAATAACCGGGGTTATGAAACTCCATTCTCACCCGAGCCGTCCGGGTTTTTTCATCGATGTTGGGATAGATATACGTGACTCGCCCTCGGAACTCGCGATCGGACAGGTACGACAGGGTTACATTTACTTCCTGCCCCAGGTGAATGAATGGCAGGTCCTGCTCGTACAGCTGGGCTTGAACCCAGACCAAACCCAAATCCGCCAGACGGTACGTTCTGGCGCCCGGCTCGACCATCTGCCCCTCGACCACCGCCTTTTCCATCACGAAGCCATCCTGGGGCGCGACAATCTTCAGGGTCTTCCGGGGTTGACGGGTCTGCTCCAGTTCCGCGATTTGTTCATCTGAAATGTCATAGAATTTGAGCTTGGTAAGCGCGCTGGTTTTGAGCGAAGCCAGGCCTGGCGAATTGATCCCGGCATCCAGCGCCAAAAGAAATTCGCGTTGGGCGCTATAAAGTTCGGGCGAGTAGACCTCGAACAACGGGTCTCCGCGCATGACGAGCTGCCCGGTCGCGTTCACATAGAGCTTTTCGACCCAACCTTTGAACTTGGTGGTAACCTCGGACAATGCGGTTTCGTTATAATCGATGACGCCAACGGTCCGAATCAGGCGCCGGAGAGGACCCCGGACCACGGAGGCGGTGCGAATTCCCATTGTCTGGATCGTTACGGGATCGACGGCGATTGCTGACGAATCTGTCGAGGCCGTGCCAACAACTTGCGCAGGATTCGCCTCATTCCGCAGCGGCGTGAGCTTCATACCGCAAATCGGGCAATCGCCGGGATGATCCTGTACAACCTGGGGATGCATGCCGCAGGTGTACAACAGGGGCCGCGCAGTTTCCGAGTCGTGGCGGTGGCACCCACTGGCCAGGAAAACGCCAAACGTCGCCAGAAGAAGAGCCGCGAATTTCAAATTGGCCTTGATACGGTTCATACGGGAGGGATCACATTCCAGCCGGTTTTTTGGGGGTTCCCAAGCTCATTGCGGCCCCGGCTCGGCTCGTGTTCATTCGATTCTCGCCGGGTGACATGCCGATGCTAATCAGCGAAAGCTCCGCCAGAGCCAGTTCGCGCTGCATCCGGGCTTCGACCTGGTCGAGTTTGAATGCCAGCAGTGTCCGCTCGGAATCTGTCAGGTTAAAAAAATCAATTTGCCCGGCGAGGTACCCGGTTTGGGCGAGCTCGAAGGATTGGCTTGCCTTCGGCAGGAGCTGCTCAGAGAGCAGCGCCACGTTCCGGTTAGCCTGGTTGTATAGATACGACTTCTCGGCAACGGCCACGGCAAGGGCGATTTCCTCGGCAGAAAGGCGGGCTTCAGTCGAGCGCTTATTAGCCTCGGCTTCGGCAATCTGCGCCGCGATTTTGTCTCGCCAAATCGGCAATGAGATTGTGCCCGGGTTTCCAGGGAACCGATACAGCGTGGGGTCGGTCTTTGCGTCGGCCATGAAGCCCAGCGTGACATCGGGAAACCGGCCCTGCTCAGCGAGTTTGATTGAAGCCTCGGCCGCCTGAATTTCTGACTGTAACCCACGAAGCCGCTGGTTGCGTGAAAGCGCAACGTTCAGCAGGTTGCCGGGATCCGTGTCCAGGGTGCTGGGCTCGAACTTCGAGGGAATCGGCGGGCCAGGATCCGAAGCGTTCAAGCCCAAGGCGGCTTTGAATTGAGCAACAAGCGCATTGCTGGAATCTTCGAGGTTCGCCAACTCGGTGCGCAGGCGTTGCTGCTCGATTTGGGCCCGCAAGACATCCTGCAACGTCGATTTGCCAACCTCATTCTGCGCGCGTGCCAGCCGTTCCAGACCTCCCAGGAGCTGCAGGGTATCCTGGTTAACCCGAAGTTTCTCCGATAGGAATTCGAGCTGGTAGTACGTTCTTTTTACTTCGAAAGCCGACTGCAGGATGGCGGATTGAAAGGCATAATATTTGGCTCGGCTATCGGCCGAAGCGACGTCGGCACCGGCCCGGAGTTTGCCTGGCCACGGCAGCGTTCCCATCAGGCCGGGCATTACCGACGTGACCACGTTCTGGATATCCATCTGAAACGCAAACTGGGGATCGGGAAACGAGCGAGCCTGGGTGATCCGTTCAACCGACGCCACCCAATCGTAATAAGCGGCGGAGACAGCCGGTTGATTGAGGAAGGCGAACTCGATAAAGTTGCTGAGCGAGGAATTCGACGTGAGCACGGGCAACACCGGGGGCAGCCCTCCCGGCCGGTACACGGCGGACACACGTTCAAGATCGTACCGGGCGGCCTTTTCGCTGGGGGTGGGAATACCCTTGCAGCCGCTTAATGCGAACGCCCCGGCAAGGGCGGCGGTGAACGCAAAAAGCCATTTGAGCCAGTTCCATGCGCCTATAATGAGCATCGTCCCTCGTTACTACGCCGCAAGGGAGGCTCGCCCTCAACAAAATCTCGATTTTTTCAGGGGCAATCCTCGACCGGCCGGCTTGGGTGTAGTGGCCGAAGGATCGCGGGGCAGATGTCTGCAGGCTGGCTATTCGGTCCGCTGCTCGGGCACAAAATCGTGCTGGACCTTCTGTTTACCCGTATCGGCAAAGAGGCGGTATTTGATCCCCGGGAGCAAAGGGTCGGGGGCGCTGCCTTTTTCAGCTGGATGCATGCCGCGAATCGGCATCCCGTACGTGAATTCCTTAATCGGGACCGAGTTGGATTCAGAAACCAGCGCCCAGACGGGCTGGGGGAACTTGTTGGTCTCAAGATCAAAAACGGGGACAACCTTGAGCGAAGTCAATCTGACTTTGCGGTCAAACCAAAATGAGATTGGATCAATGAGCGGATTATCGCCTCTTGCCTTCCGAAAAGCTCCGCGGGCCGGACGCGAGCGGTGCATTAATTGAATATTGTCAGCCGCGAACCAGTCTTTATTGAGGTAAAGCGAGAAGCCGCCCAGCAGGACGGCCAGCCCGAGCCAGGTCCAACTTTTTTTCGTCATACGCGTCATAGGGTGGACGTAGTAGCGATGGAAATATTCGAGCGGGTTGAAAACTGCCGGGCGACCGCGATACGTTCCGGAGCGGGCGACTGAAATGGCGAGTCGACTTGTCCAGCTTATGAATCAAAAAACTGAGTACGTGCATCAAGGCCTTTTTGCGGGCTGCCACCGATCCCGGAGACCGCGGGGCCGAACGGGATTTACCCTGATCGAACTGCTGGTGGTGATCGCGATCATCGCCATCCTCGCGAGCATGCTCCTGCCCGCGCTGGCCAAAGCGAAAGCGGCGGCGAACCGCATCAAATGCGTCAACAACCTCAAACAGATTGGCCTCTCGCTCAAACTCTACGCCGACGATAACAACGGATATTATCCTCCGCGCACCAACTCGTATCGATGGCCCACCCTGCTCCTGGAATACTATCACAACACCAATCTCCTGGTTTGTCCCACGGACGCACAGCGCGGCGTACCCCCTACCATGGTCAATTCACCGACCGCTCCGGATCGCGCGCCGCGCAGTTACCTGATCAATGGCTGGAATGATTATCTCACCAATGTGCTCACGGTCCCCATGAGCATGAAGGAGCTCAATGTGCTCAAACCCTCTGACACTGTCATTTTCGGTGAGAAGAAAAATGAGCCCAACGAGAACCCCCCGTTCGCGCAGGATTACTACATGGATCTTTTCGAAGGCACCGGAAATGACGCGGACCGGGTCGAACACGGGTGCCATTCGCCGTTCCGTGTGCCTCGGGGCGGCGCGGGAGGATCAAACTTCGCCTTTGTCGACGGCTCGGCGATTTTCCTTCGTTATGGGGGCTCAGTCTGGCCCGAGAACCGGTGGGCCGTGCGCGATGAGGATCGAAAACTCTACGCCTTTAAGCCGTTCTGATTTCTTCATTACGAGCAGCGGCATTCGGAAGAACGCCGTCCGCTCCAGGGCGCTTTGACGCTTCCACGATAAAAGTAAGCACTTCCAGGCCGTGGAGCCTCGCAACCGATATAATCGGTTACTCGCAAAGAATTTCCAGACCCAAATCTTTGCGTCTTGGCGTCTTAGCGTGAGGCTAAAATGTTTCTGAGGGAGTGGACAAAGCGCGGCAGAGGCTTCATGTTTGTACTTCCATGCAACTCGAAGTAATCGGGCCGCGGCCATTCGCGCGAGACCCCCAGGGTCAGCTCCTGTCGCGGATTGGAACGTTGTTTCCTCCATACAGCGTCCTTTTCACTCAAGCGCCTGCAGTGCACGCCTGGCAGAGGGTCAACTTCACGGACCACCTGAACGCTCAACGATTGGCGGCCGGTCAACCCGCGCTGACTCCGGACGAAGAGGCATCCGTCGCGGCCAATTCCGTCGACCTTATTTTTGAGGCTGACCATATCCTGATCCGGCCCGATCCGGAGCGAATGGAACTGGCTTTTGCGGCCGATGAATTGCTGCAAACCATGGTTTCAAAACGGCAGGTGAAGTTCCTTTCGGTGTCCGACCCTCGGGTGAGGGAAGCCATCAAATTGCGGGGCGAATATTGGCGCCTGAGTTCTTTGCCTAAGGGCCGCGAGGCCAAGCAAAGGCTTGTGCTTGGTTCGAAAGTAGCCATCCACGATAGACCTATTTATTTTTACAATCGACTCACCGGCACCCGCTGGCTCACATGCGGCGAGTTTGCGAAACTCGGGAAACTCGAACCACCGATCCTGGCCCGGCACTTGCAGGAAATCGCCGATTACTGCAGTCGCACCAATCGGTTGGGCAGGCTCGAAGTGGAATTCCTCGGGGCCGAGGCTAAAAACTTTGGGCCGGCGCAATTCGCAGGGGTCAATTTCGAGCAAATTCCGGCTGAAGAACTGCAGTCCCGCTACAATGCGCTGGTCAAGAGCTTCGAAGCGGCCGTAGACCCAAATCTCAGGCAGGATAATCCCGACAACAAAGCCTGGTCCGAACGCCTGGTCTCCGCGTTGTTCCTGGAAGGCAACGAAACAGAGTCCGAGCAATTGCTCAGCGGCTTGAGCCCCGAATTTTTTCTCCAGATCGAGTGGCTTGCCGGCGGCAGGTTCGAGGAGGGCGAGTTCATGCTCGACCCGGTGTTTGAAGAGGCGCAGAGCCATCCGGAAGATACGGAACTGCAGCGGATTTGTGACCCCCGCGCCAAAGACATTATCTTCAACTTTATTCGGGATTACGGTGACCTGGCGTACATCAACCTGGGACGGGTGCCCGAATCCCTTTCGCTCGAGCGCCCGCTCAAAGAGGTCCGCCGCGGAGTCTTCCTGGCCGAGTTCAAGGCCGAAGGCGAGCCGATAGCGCTGCGCAGATTCTTACGCCTGCAAAAATGGGGCGTTTGGGAGCACCTCGACGAGGGCAAGGGCTTGCTCCAATCCATCCAGGAAAGCGACGAATACACGGATTACTGGCTGGACCGCCGGCTTGGGTGCCGGCAACTGGGGATGAACATGTGCCGGCGGGTGTCCATGCGCAGGCTTACGGAAACGTACCGTGGCAAGAACGACCTGTATTTCGGTCAGCAAATTCGCAGCACCTATTTTGAACGCGAGTATCTTTCGGGCATCGCCACCGACAAGCTGTCCATGGATCGCTACTCCCGAGAGGGGTATGCATTGAAGTTGGCCTCGTTGCTGGGCGAAGCCGCAGCCGCCGGGATGATCGTTGGCCGCTCATTCGACAGCGCGCGCCCGGCGTTTGATGACGGCGACGAGATCGTCCGGGAGGACGAATATGGATTGCCCTCCGAAGTGCTCGTGGGAGATCATAGCGGGGCGTTTACCGAGTATAAAAAGCCTCTAGTGAGCTTCGCCCCGGAATACGCCCGCCCGGTCAACATTCGGGAATCGTTCCTGCCGGATCCGCGGCAGTTCGCGGAGGCTTACCTGGCCGCCTTCAAACGGCAGATCGTTATCATGCAGGGCGACTATCGAAAGAGGCGCCGCGCCTTCGACACGCTGTTTAAACATTGCCGGTACGATCCCGGCGGAAGCTTTGCCTACCGGTGGGAATGTGTGTTGCGGCGGTTGGACCAAACAAATCCCGAGGAACTGGAGTTGGCCCTGCGCGCTCATATCAACGTGCTAAAGCCGGCAGCTTGACGCCCGGGTCAGGCCGAATTTTTGTAGCCACGCAACTCTGATCAGTGGGCCGGGACGGCCATGCCGATATCGGCCGACAATTTATCAGCCGCCGCGGTGTCCACCCATCGGACCAGGGCCAGAAAGTTCAGCAGGGTCGGGCTGTCCGGTTTGGCGACAAACATGTTCTTGAGACTGTTCACGACTTTCCGGTAAGTCGCGGCGTATTTTTCGTGCAATAACCGCGTTACATACGTCTCGATCACAGGACGGGCAATAGAGTCGGTTTTGCCGTCGGGCCGGTATGGGACCTGGCAGAAAATCCGAATAAGGGAGATTGGGTCTGCCTCGGTGAGGGCCAGCCAGCTCTGGCGAATTTCATCGGCGTCATAGCGGGCATTAAGGCGGTCGCGAATGGCGGCCGCCACCGTAGTGGCATCGGTCCGGCGCGCGATCATATCTTTGACCTTTTCCCAAGCCATGCGCTGCTCGACCTCGGGCGGTACGGCAAGCTGCGCCTTGGCTTCTTCGGCGAGATCCTTTAATCCAAGAACCTCGGCGGCGGCTTTGGCGAGATTCTCGGCATCGGTTCTTCGGATGCGGTCGCTCGCGATAAGGTACCGCAGCACCAGTTTCTGCATCGACGGATTGAGCAATCGCAATACATCCGCCAATGCGGCGGGAAGCGGCGGCTTTTGAGGCGCCGTCGGAATCAGGTGCTTGACGAATTCGGCAGCTACCACGTCCTGGTCCGGAACCTTCTCCGCCCGCAGCTTCAACACGTATTTCAGCGTCCTCGAGTGCCCGCCGGGTTTGCCCAGGTTGTTGATGATCATCTGGCGATGGTCGGGGTTCAAGATGAACGACAGCAATCCCTCAACCTGCACAACGAGCTTCTCCTCCACTTTCTCATGACAGCCGGTGTGAACGAGCTGTTCCACTACCGCAGGCAGTCTTTGAGCAAAAATGACATCCGCCGCTTCGGTGTTCTGGTGAACATAATAGTGCAGCAGTTCGATGATGAAGGAAAGCTTCTGGAACGCGAGCTTCTGCAATCGCCCCTCTTCGTTCTGGGCTTTGCTGCGGTGAATCTTCTGCCGCAACGCCAACAGCTTCTCGCGTTTGTCAGCCAAAGCCGGCGTCTGGTCCAGGACAGACTCAAAATCGCTTTTGAAACACAGCACGATCTCTTCGGGTTTGGGATGCGGGTTGAGTTTCGCGTCCGTCGTTACGTCGTTGAACAACAGCAGGGCGCCTTCGCCAAATTCCCTCAGGATACGGTCACGCGGCACCTGGCCTTTTATGAAGCACCGGTTGGCTCGGGTGGCGCTTGACGAAAAGAAATTTTCGGGTTCTGTAACCAACGACTCGAGAAATTCCTTCTCAAGATTTGTGTCCATTTGGACAAGTTCCTGCACCAGCGGTTTGATGGCAGCCATCAATTCACGCTTGGTCTCTTCGAGGTTCTTCAGGACAGCAGGTTGAGAAAATGCGCTGGCGTCCACGGTGCCCTTGGTCAGCGCGGCAAGATACTGGCTGACGTTCGTATTGTGCTCCACCAACTTGGAAACCACGACACCAACGTCGTTAATGGGGAGCTTGCTCACCAACCCGGTCAGCAGGAGCACCAGTTCGCTGTGGGATTTCTGCCGATGCTCAATCGTTCGTTCCAGCAACTGTCGGAGAGTTTTGTTTTCCTGTTCGAGTGAAACCCGTTCTGCTTCCAACTGTTCGACTCTGTGCCTGATTTCCTGCCAGGCCTTTTGCATCTCGTGGGCAGTCATAGGCGGGCAAGCCCCTGCCGTCACACTTTGTACCATGCCTCTAATGTTCCCGATGTTCGGGTCTTTTCCAACCCTTTTTACAAAGCTCCCCGTGCCGACGCTCGGTGAGTCCCGAAAGGCTCAGGGGAACTCCTAAACAGCCTACTTAAAACTACTGCCTCAACCTATCCGCGAAAAGGCGGATCCGCAGACCAGGGACCACCGCTTCGTAACCGCCTCAGATGCCGGAATTCGTGCCACTGGGAGTTTATGCTCGCAATGCCCCTCGCCTGTTGATGTAGGCTGTCACAATGTTTTCGTCAGCAGGCGTTGCGGGATTCCGGCTCGGGCTCGGAATTCTCGTTTGCATCAGCAGATGCACAATCCAAGCCGGAGAAAGTTTGCCGCCGCAAGGCGTCCGGCCCGAAGCCGCGTACCAGGCGCCGGATGCTTTAACAGCAGTCATTTTCGGAAGCGACACAAGCACGAACCAGCCGCTGTTCCGGTTTAAACGGTCCGCCACCCACGAACCGGCGGCTCTGACTGTGGTGGGGGAGTACTTTTATCCGGATGGCAAGCCGGCCGTTCGCGAACGTGCTTTTTACCACGATGATCTGCTGACCCGATACGAAGTGGAGGATTATCAAACCGGCGCATCCGGAAGCGCAACACTGGAGCATGATCCGCACAATCCCGCCAAAGGGACCATCGTGTTCCGCTATTCGAAGGATGCGTCCTCGCGGGCCAATGTTTCAACGCGAACCGAGCAACTGCAGCCGGACACTCTGATAAACGACATGGTGGGGCCGTTTCTTGCCTCCCACTGGGATCGACTCGATCGAGGTGAAAAGGTTTCGTGCCGCTGCGTCGTAGTATCGCGCCGCGAGACGATTGCGTTTACCTTCAGCAAAGAGTCCGACCAGCAGCGGGGTGGCCGCAAAGTCGCGATCGTCAAAATGGAGCCCAGCAATCTCCTGTTTTCGCTTTTTGTCGAACCGCTCCGGTTCGTTATCGAAAAAGATTCTCCACACCGGGTGCTTCAATACGCGGGACGGACCGCCCCAAAAAAAATGCAGCATGGCCAATGGAAGGACCTGGACGCGGTGACGGTATTTAACTGGTGAGAACCGCGGGAGTCATTGCCGCTCCATGACCTCGTATCCGCCATAGGTCGCAACGGTGTGAAAATTTTCTTCGATGTACCGCACCAATGGAAATTGGTGGATTGACCGCCCTCCAACCCAACTGCGAATCACGTTTCGATTGCGCAACACCTTCAGCCCGCCGCGATCGCGCGCCGCCTGCCAGATTTGCTCTTGAGCACGATCATCGAGCAGAATCACCCAGGCGCTGGCGTTCAGCCCGTTGGGCGGTTCTTTTTTTGACCAGAAATAAAAGCTGTTCATGCCTGGTAATGTCAAAAACGTGGTCACTTCCGGCTTTGCCAGTTCGGCGACGACAGCCCGGTAAGTGTCGACTTCTTCCGCGGTGAGCCGAAGCCGCCGCGCTCCCGGCAAATTTAAAGGCACGCGCGACTCATAGGATTGCCTCAGCGTCGTCGTTTCCTTGGCAAAAAGGCCGAACAGGAGAACAAGGGCCCCCACGCCGATGAGAGGTCCCCATCGATTCACGCACAACACCGCGGGCAAAGACGCCCAGGCATGCCGAAGTCCATTGGCGCAGCAGACGGCGCCTATCACAGGCAAAAGCATCGAGGCTGGGACCAGTTGCGTGCCTGCGATGGGACACGCGATGAGCGGCTGCATCACACCAATGATGACAAGCGTCAATCGGCCAAACCGCGTGTCATCGGAGCCGCTCTCCGGCACTGCCGCCAACCAGGCGAATGGCAGCATCCAGAAATGCGGCAAGTCATTCAGGATCGGCATGAGCGTTCGCGATCCCGGGATGCGAAGGTAAAACTCAGCGAGAATGGCGGCGCCAAGCAGCAATTGGGAAGCGGCAATGGGTCCTCGGAGCCATCGATGGTCCTTCCAATCCCGTCGCAAGTACAGATACGTCGCGCAGGTACCAGACCCAAGCAGCCCCAAACAGAGTCCCAGCCAGTTCGACCGCATTCGAATCAGGAAACTGCTCGGAACCTTTGCCGGCCATCGCACCAACCCATCCACGAGCCCGTTTAAAGTCGTCCCGCGCGACATAACGAAGAAAATCACGCCAGCCAACACTACGCCCAGGCCCGCCAATCCCCACACCCAGCGCAAAGGCCGGAACTCAATGGAACCCGAGGAAATACACATCTGAACGCTGGAGCAGATGGACAAAGATAGCAGACCAGCAGTGAACACTGGCAATGCAGCAACCGAGTTTGAATTCATCCCCAACAAAGCGACTGCGCATCCGGCGAATAAGAGCACACACATTAAAACCGTAATCCTGTGAATCCGCAGGTGGCCGACGGCGAGCGCAAACCCGAATGCTTCGAACACCCAAAGCACGGTGGCTGGGGTGCCCTTAGCCAATAATTGCGCACGCCATAAAAGCAAGGGCAGCAGCATCATTAGAAAGCCAATCGTCGTCCCAAGCCAGATCCGCCAGTTCTTGCCCGCTCGGGTGGCCCAGAGCAAAGCGACCGGTAAAAGGGTAAAAATGCCAACATTGAGTTTTACTAACAGCAACAGGCCTAGCAGCGCGCCTGCACCCAAGGCGACATACGGTCGTTCCAGCCAATGCGCGAAACTGAGAAGTGCCACCAACGACGCGACCAGTACGTACGCTAGCGCCTGCGGGTGGCCTGGCTCATTTGCAAATGGCGCAAGGCATGGAACGGTAATGAGGCAAACGAGCAGTCCCAGCAGCTTGCTCCCAGTAAGGCGGTGAGTGATGAGCCCGTTTAACCCTGCCGCCATCAGCCAAAGGACCAGGGTCACCAGCCTGATATTGTCATGGCATAACGGTATGCCGCACCCCTCGAAGAGCAGCCAATACAGGACGTAAAATGCAGGCTGGTACATCGAGTAGACCTGGTCGTATAAAGGCTTTCCTTCGAAGAACGACCTGAGCGAGATCAGAATGAATCCCTCGTCGTCATAAGGCTGAAAAACCGAAAAAAGGGAATAATACGCGAACCCGATTGCGACCGTGGCAAAAGTTCCCCCGACAACCAACCACGCCGTGATTTTGAGCGCGGACGCGCCACTCGGCCGGGAGATTCCTTTCTTTTCTTTCGGCTCAGCTTCGGCGGTTTGGCTCATCTCGCCATTCAAGGAGAAGGTCGCTCGGTATTTCCACGGTTTGGGGGTCGACAATCCCCGATCACTTCGGATCGCTGCCAGGCCGGTGCTGCCTCGGAAATCGTCCGTTGCGCTCCGGTGGTCTTGAGGTAGTTTGACTTAATCAAAAGCACCTATGCCACAAAATTCCGACGCGCAGTTGTGCCCCACCCAACAAAGGGTATTTGATGCATTGGCCGCCGGCCTGCAGGCCGGATCAATTTTCCGGTTATGGGGAGGAGTCGGCCGGGGCAAGACAACGATTCTGGGCCAAATGCACCGGCGAACCGGGGGAGCTTTTTTAAACCTCCGCGACTTTGTCGAAAGCTCCTCCAAGAACCATCCGATGGCACTGGAGGAGACCTTGTACCGGCTTGTCTTTGACGCCTTGCGCTCCCACCCAGTGGTAATTCTGGATGATGTTCATCTGCTCGATCTTTTTTCAGCCGGTTGCCACTTTTACCCGCGCAGCGGCTACATCAACTCCATCATGATGGCCCTTTGCACTTATGCCACGGAATCCGGCAAAAAGCTCATCTTCGGCACGAAAGAACACCTGGCCGAAGCCGCCGAGCAACGCAGCTACTCCTTCGGGATAGAGCGGTTCAAGGCGGACGATTACGCAGCCCTTGTGGCGAACTTTAGCGAAAACCGCCAGGGGGGCCTGGACTTTGAAAAAATTTACCGTTTCGCCCCAAAGCTCAACGGGCATCAACTGAAGGCCGCATGCCGCTGGCTTGCGAATTTCAGCGAATTCTCGACGGACGTTTTCATCGAATACCTGCGCTCTCAGCGGCTCGCCAGCAATGTCGACTTGGGCGAGGTCCAGGCGGTTGACTTAAAAGACCTGCGCGGTGTCGACGACGTGCTGCGCAAACTCGAGATCGATATCGTCCTTCCGCTCGAAAACGATGAACTCGCCAGCCGCCTGCGGTTGCGATCCAAACGCGGAGTTTTGCTGTACGGCCCCCCAGGTACCGGAAAGACGACAGTCGGTCGCGCGCTGGCCCACCGGTTGAAAGGGAAGTTTTTCCTTATCGACGGCACGTTCATTGCCGGGACCGATTCCTTTTATAACCGTATCAACCAGGTTTTCGAAGCGGCAAAAGAAAATGCTCCCTCGGTCATCTTCATCGACGATGCGGATGCCATCTTTGAAGACGGAGAGGAACGCGGTTTGTATCGCTATCTTTTGACTATGATCGATGGGCTGGAAAGTGAGAGCGCCGGACGGGTATGTGTGATGATGACTGCCATGAACGTCGCTCACCTGCCGCCCGCTCTCGTCCGATCGGGCCGAGTTGAACTGTGGCTTGAAATGAAGCTGCCCGACCCCGAAGCTCGGGCAAACATCCTTTCGGACTACTTGAAAGATTTGCCGGAAGAGATCCGTCAAGCGGACGTATCCAAACTGATCGAAGCAACCGACGGCTTTACGGGGGCCGACCTGAAGCGGCTGGTTGAGGATGCCAAGGGCATTTATGCGTACGACAAAGCTCGCGGCGCGAACCTCTCCGAAACGACGGCGTATTTCCTCCGCGGCGTCGAGGCCGTGAAAGAGAACAAACAGCACTATCAGCAAGCTGAAGCGCAGGCCATGCTCAAATCCACATCACAGGTTCCATCTTTTTTCCGCTCATTCGTAAGCTCGCGAATGGTCAAGAACGATGACGATTAGGCGAGGCCTATTTGATAAAACTGCCTCCGAAAGACCAGACCCAGTCGCCATTTTGCAGGTCAAATCCATGTGGCTCTTTCGTGCCTGGGACGCCATGGTCATCTTTTTCGTTCCAACCGATTGAATACACGACCGGGCGGCCGTCTGCTCCCAAATGGTATTTAAGCGAGGCTCCGCCAAACAGGTCTCCGGGCATGCTCGTCAGGAATCGCGGTTTCAACATGTCTGCCCTGTCCGGGTATCGTCCAGTAACGAGCCTGTAGCGTTCCAAGGCGCAGACCACCACGGCCTCTCTGACTAACACTTGGTTTCGCGCGAGCGTTTGAATCGCCCGCCCGGCGTTGGGAACAAGATCAGCCAGGAAATCATAGGGTGAAAGTCCATGGCTTTTGGACATGTCGTCCTCAAACTCCCTGGCTTTTTGCGGCAAAATCAGTCCGTTTTTACAATCGAGAGCCTCAATTGCGTGCTGTTCGCGCAGGGCCACGGTTCTGCGATTTTGGTAAAACCACCCCTGCGGAGCCATTGCCAGCATCGTGTAGCGAGGATCCTTTAATCGTTCCCAAACGGTGGTGGGCGCCGATCTGCCCAATAAATTATCGAACTGCTGGTATGTCGCTTTCTCGAGCATCCCGCAAACCGAAGCGCGTTCTGTTTCGAATGACTCAGCTACAATCGGAAGCAAGTTGATATTCGATAAGCGGTCCTGTAGCACCCCAAGTTGCGGCTCGCGCCACACGTTCATTCTCAACCCTTCTTCAACGGTTCCCACGTACAGTCCCCTTACGGCCACATCAATCATCGCCGCCACCAGGGTCTCGGGTTTGCCTCCTGGCGGGCCCTCCAAAATTCGGCACAGGCCATGCATCAACTCGAGGTCCTCCAAAGCTGCCTCCGGCTGACTCAGTATCAAATGACACTGAGCTCGTTCGGACAGGCATTGGACCACCGTCCTGATGACGACGAAGTTTGGCACAGGCATCGTCGTCGGGTTGCTGTAGTCTCCGGGCATTCTCGCAAAGGGCTTCTTCAATGCCTGGCGCAGCGCGTTGAACTGGGGTTCCAGTCGATCACTCCATTCCAGGTAATCTGCCGCCGGCGTGTACCGCCCAGGAGACAATCGAACGTCGAAACAGTTCGTTCCCTGCAGTTCGGCGCGCATTTGTTCTGGGTTCAAAAAATAGCTGGCGACCCTCCGGGAAAAGAGTTTGCCGACCTCCAGCGCTGCCGGGACCTGTTCGGACCGGATAACAATGCGCCCCGGTGTAACGCGAGGGGGGCTTCGGACAAACGTGGTAAAGGCTGATGCCGCTGCCGCGCTGGGCTGCGCAGGGTCATTGGTGAGCGAACTGATCTTAGTCGCAATGAGCTTCGCAAGCTCGACCTGGGCGTCCGTAGTTGAGCAACTCCGCCCAGTGCGTTTAACGACTTTCCCGGCGCGCATTCCCGGATCAAGCTCAAGACTCAGATCGTAGCTCTCAAGAATCCGAAGCAGGGCTCCCAGACCCGTCTCGCCCTCGAACGCAATCGATACTGGGGGATCGTTTTGATCCCGGTTCAACTTCAGGCCTGGATCGATTGTGCATTGAAGGTCGATTTGCCTGGTCAGATTTTCGATCGCTGCGCTAAGCGGCGTGGCGTCCATCACGATCTTTGGAAAAATCGCGGGGGCGGCAAACGTTTTAGGAGCAGGCCCGCCCAGCGACAGGACATGATCGTGATACTCCAAAATCAAATCGTTTTCCCGGGGATCAACTTCCGCGTTCGGTGCCACGAACCGCACCTGAAGCAGGCAATTGGTGTTCCGTTGCTCGAGGAAAACCCCTCGCTGCGACGTGATTTGCAAAGATAACGCATTTCCACCTCGGCCTACGAACCAGGCCGTGATATTGGGGTCGGCAAAGATGTTCAGATCATCAGGGACCGCGGGCGGAATGTACGCTTCCCATGCGATTGCATGTCCCTGGGCGGACAATTGGCGTTGGTATCGCTCCCAATCACGTTTGCCCCGCCAATTCTCGCGAGCGTAGAACAGCGTAAGGATTGCCAGGGCTGATGCGGGCAGCAGACCCCACCGAACCCAGGGCCATGCCGAATGGCTGGTTGCAGATTTATCTTCCACGGTTTGCCGGTTCATCAGGTTCCAGAGCAGGTTGCAAGCCATTGCCAGCCCGGGTGCAGGACGCCAGCGCACACCTTTAGAGGACGCATGGAATTCAAGCTCAACAGCTAACGGTTCGGCCAAAGAGTGCCTGCCACAATGTTGACAGGCCCGAAGGCTCCGATGAGTCCGAAAACCGTTTGACAGGCGCGCCAAACCTACCTACCGTTCGGTAAGTTTTGGGCACTCTTCCACATTCTGATTCCGATGTCCGCCGACAATTGTTGCGCGCGGCTTTGAAGAGTTTTGCCGACCGCGGGTACGCCGCCACGTCCGTGCAAAAAATTGTCACCGACGCGCGCGTTTCCAAGCCCGCGTTGTACTACTATTTCAAAGATAAGGCGGGCCTGTTTGACGCGCTCGTGGACCAGGCGCATGATGAACGCCACCGTCTCATGCACGAAGCCGCCGCCAAAGGTAGCACGGTTGCCGAAAAGCTAGAAGAAATAGCCGCCGCTATTTTTGATTTTTCGGTGCGCAACCGCGACCTGATGCGCCTGGCGTTCGCAACAGCTTTTGCGGCCTCCGGCGAAACGCCGCACCCGGGCCAGATGCGTTGCCGCGAAAAGGGCAAACGCAGTTTTGAGTTTATCCGTTCCCTTATTGAAGCCGGGCAGCGTTCCGGTGAACTGGATCGAAGTTTTACCGTGGATGAACTTGCGATGGGAATCTACGGCCAACTGAACAGCCACGTGATGGTTCGCCTCCTGGTTCCGGAATGTACAGTGAACAGAGACACCGCCCGGCAGATAGTGAAGCTTTTTATGGAAGGAGCCTCGGGAAGCAGTGATCGCCGAAACGCCAATTCAGGCGGGGGGCGCGGCCCGGCTTCATCGAACAATTGATCGGCCTGTAAGGGTCAAACAAGGACACTCGATATGACACGGAAGATACTAATCGCAGTTGCCATCGTGCTGGTGATCGCCGGCGGATTGGTCGGCATCAAGGCGCTCCAGGTCAATAAACTGACCGAGTTTGGCAAAGCCTACGCGCCGCCACCCGAGTCGGTATCGCCTGTCGTCGTTCGGGAGGAATCGTGGCAATCAACCTTAAGCGCGATCGGCTCGATTGTCGCCATTCAGGGTGTGACGATCACACCGGAGTTGACCGGGACCGTCAGCTCAATTGCTTTTGAATCCGGGGCTTCCGTCTCTCAAGGCGACCTCCTGGTCAAGCTGGACACTTCCTCCGAGGAAGCGCTGCTCCGCGCGATCGAAGCGCAGCTCGACCTGGCGCGCATTAACCTCTCACGGGAACAGAAGCTTCGTGAGCAGAACATGGTCTCGCAGTCCGAACTTGATTCCGCTGAAGCCACAATGAAACAAACGCAGGCCAATGCCGATGCGGAACGCGCCCTCATCGCGAAGAAAACCATCCGCGCGCCGTTCACCGGACAGGCCGGCATTCGCCAGATTAATTTGGGCCAATACGTCGACGCAGGTAAACCGATCGTATGGCTCCAAACAGTCAATCCGGTGTATGCGGATTTCACCCTGCCCCAACAAAATCTGGCCCTTTTGACCAATGGCATGCCGGTGCGCCTTCAAATCGACGCTTACCCTGACCGTTCATTCGATGGAACTCTCACCGCGATAAATCCCGGACTCGACCAAAGCACCCGCAGCGTCGGCCTTCGCGCCACTTTCAACAACCCCGACCAACTCCTCCGCCCGGGTATGTTTGCCCGGGTCCAGGTGCTCTTGCCCGAGCAAAAGAAGGTTCTGGTCATTCCCTCGACTTCAGTCCTGCGCGCACCTTCCGGTGACTCGGTCTTCATTATCGAATCAGGCTCGACCAACGACACTCTGAAAGTGCGGCAGCAGCTGGTCCGGCTCGGAGCCGACCGTGGAGACTTTGTCAGCATTCTGTCAGGTGTAAAACCCGGGGACCGCATTGTGGGTTCGGGCCTGTTCAAACTGAGGACCGGAATGTCGGTTGTAGAACAAAACAGTATTACCCCGAAATCGGCCGAGGCGCCGAAACCCTCCGATAGCTGATGGATAACGCGTCACCGGCATGAAATCTTTTACCGATCTATTTATTCGCCGCCCCGTTCTGGCGATTGTGATCAACCTCGTGATTCTCATCGCGGGGCTACAGGCGGTCAAAACTCTGACCGTCCGCCAGTACCCCCGAAGCGACAACGCGGCGGTGACGGTGACCACGGTATATGTCGGAGCAAGCGCGGACCTGGTGCGCGGGTTCATTACGACTCCCCTCGAACGCACAATCGCCGCGGCCGACGGCATCGATTACATCGAGTCCAGCAGCAAGCTCGGCCTTTCAACGATCACGGTTCGCCTGAAGCTCAATTACGATCCGAACAAAGCCCTCGCTGAGATCAGTTCCAAGGTGAACCAGGTTCGCAACGATCTGCCGCCCGAAGCGCAGGTGCCGGTCATTAATATCGAGTCGGCCGATTCACAATTCGCAGCCGCTTACCTGAGCTTTACTTCCGACATCCTCGAAGCCAACCAGATCTCGGACTACCTCGTGCGCGTGGTTCAGCCGCGCCTCTCCGCACTGGAAGGCGTGCAACGCGCCGACATCCTCGGCGGACGAACCTTCGCCATGCGCATCTGGCTCAAGCCCGATCGAATGACCGCTTTGAATCTCAACCCATCCCAGGTCCGGGATGCTTTGGCGAACAACAACTTCCTTTCCGCAGTCGGCCACACCAAGGGATCGCTCGTTCAAGTCAATCTCACGGCCAACACCGACCTGCGCTCGGTCGAGGAATTCCAGAACCTGGTTGTGCGCCAATCCGGCGATACTCTCGTACGCTTAAAGGATATAGCCGATGTCGTCCTCGGAGCCGAGGATTATGACTCGGAGGTCCGCTTCAGCGGCGAACGCGCCGTTTTTATGGGAGTCTGGCCATTGCCCAACGCCAATTCTCTGGATGTCATCAAGCGCGTTCGCTCCGAAATGGACGCCATCCAGAAGGAGCTCCCCACCGGATTGAAAGGCCGCATTGCTTACGATGCAACCAAGTACATCGAGGATGCCATCAACGAGGTTCTCAAAACCCTGACCGAAACCCTGGCCATCGTCGCCATTGTCATTTTCCTCTTCCTCGGATCCCTGCGCTCGGTGCTGGTTCCACTGGTAGCCATCCCCATTTCGCTCATCGGCGGTATTTTTCTGATGCAGGTTTTTGGATTCACCCTGAACCTGCTGACGCTGCTGGCCATTGTGTTGTCGGTCGGACTCGTAGTCGACGACGCCATCGTTATTGTTGAAAATGTCGAGCGGCACATTCGCGAGGGGCGCACGCCTACACAGGCGGCGCTTCTGGGCGCGCGCGAGTTGGTCAGCCCAGTCATCGCGATGACAATTACACTGGCGGCGGTGTATGCCCCCATCGGGTTGCAGGGCGGCTTGACCGGATCTTTGTTCCGCGAGTTCGCTTTTACATTGGCCGGCGCGGTGTTTATCTCCGGGGTCGTTGCCCTGACTCTCTCGCCGGTGATGTCCTCGAAACTGCTGGATGCCAGCACTGAGGAGCACGGGCTTACCGCTCGGATCAACCGCGGATTCGATCGCCTGCGCAAAGGCTACGCGCGCGTCCTGGACATGACGTTGGGAGCGCGCCCCGCTGTCTACACGATTTGGATCGGGCTGGTCGTGCTGACCATTCCCATGTTTATGATGGCCTGGCGCTATAAAGAACTCGCTCCCGCCGAGGACCAGAGCATCATTTTTGGAATTGTTGAAGCACCGGCCGATGCCACGATCGATCAAACCAGCTTTTATGCGGAGGCTATCAACCGGGAGTTGATGAGCGTTCCTGACAAGGAGCAAACGTTCCAAATCACTTTCCCGGACAACGGGTTTTCCGGGCTCGTGCTTAAGCCCTGGGGCGAGCGAAAGCGCGCCATTTCTCAAATCATCCCCGAAATTCAGAAAAAGGTCAGCAGCGTTCCGGGTGTCCGAACCATGATGGCCACTCCTTCGGCTCTGCCGGGCGGAGGCCAGTTCCCTGTCGAGTTCGTGATTGCCGCCACCGCCGATCCCGAAGTCATCGTGCAGTTCGCCCAGCAACTCCAGCAGAAAGCCGCCACAAGCGGGCTGTTCGCTTTTCCTCCGATAATCGACACGAAATTGGACCAACCCGAGGTCGAGTTGGTAATGGACCGAGATAAAGTGGCGGCGCTGGGCCTGGATATGGCCACCGTGGGTTCGGACCTTTCAACTCTCGTTGGCGGAAATTTTGTCAACCGGTTCAGCCTTGCCGGGCGCAGCTACAAGGTTATCCCGCAGCTGAAGCGTATCGAACGGCTCAACGCCAGTCAGTTGGAGTCCACTTACGTCAAGGGGCCGAATGGCCAGGTCATCCCCCTCAGCACCTTTGCCACGCTCCAACGTAAGACCGAGCCCCGTTCGCTTAACCGTTTTCAGCAGTTCAACGCCGTCAAGATCAGCGGAGTCGCTGTGGGCTCAATTGACCAAGCCCTCCGTTTTCTTGAAACCGAAGCGGGCAGGATTCTTCCGAAAGGCTACAAACTCGATTACACCGGCGAATCACGTCAGCTCCGGGTTGAGGGCAGCAAGTTCCTACCAGCCTTTACGCTAGCCTTGGTTCTTATTTTCCTCGTCCTGGCCGCCCAGTTCAACAGCTTCCGCGATCCCTTTATCATCCTCTTAGGCTCCGTGCCGCTGGCCCTTTTCGGCGCGCTCATGTTCAGTTTCCTCAAAATGCCCGTACCGACGATTCCGTTCTTCACAAGTGGCTGGACGACTACCTTGAACATCTACTCGCAGGTGGGTCTGGTAACGCTAGTCGGGTTGGTCGCCAAGAACGGCATTTTGATCGTCGAATTCGCCAACCAGCAACAGCGACGCGGACTTCCCAAAATCCAGGCCGTCCGCGAAGCGGCCCTGGTTCGGTTGCGCCCTGTGCTCATGACGAGTGCCGCGACCATTTGCGGACACTTCCCTTTAACGCTGGTCCGCGGCGCCGGCGCAGCCGCTAGAAATTCCATCGGAATCATCGTCGTGGCCGGCATGGCTATCGGCACCATTTTCACGTTGCTCGTGATTCCGTCCATCTACGTTCTGCTCGCAAAACAGCATACGGGGGAAGCCCCAAGCACGGCCGCGGAGGGCCTGGATCTCGACGCGGCAGAGACCGAAGAAGCATTGCCTGAATTCCAGCGGGAACGCGGACCCGAACAGATGCGCACGGCTTGAAACGTCGGCCGGTTTGCATGAGCGTCTCGGATTCAGCGATGAGTATTAATGAAGATGCTCACCGGGTGCTGCGTCCAATGCTCAACTGAAGTTATGAAACGCATCTTTCCGAGCCTGTTTTTAGCCGCAGCGACGTTGTCTTTGGCCCCCGGTTGTGTAGAACGCCGTGTCGAATACATTCAGGCACCGCCCCCGCCTCCGGGTGGCGAGGTAGTTGTGAACGAAGCGCCTCCTGCTCCGCCCCAAGAAGTCATCGTGGCCTCGCCAGGTCCCGAATACGTTTGGACGCCGGGCTATTACACCTGGCGTGGCGGTTGGGTATGGGTCCGCGGCGCATGGGTGATCCGACCGCATCCTCACGCTGTTTGGGTTGCGGGCCATTGGGGCCTGCGCGGCCACGGCTACGTTTGGATCGGTGGCCATTGGCGTTGAATTTGCGCTTCGGTTAGTGCCGCGATGTGGTGCCCGAAAAACTGACTGGTGCCGGAAAGCGTGACCGGGGCTGACCAAAATCCGTTTCAGAAAACCGTGTTCGAAACCGCTTGCCTTCCCGTCTCTTTCCCTTAAATTAACCGGCACTTGTGCGGGTGCGAGCGTAGCTCAGTCTGGTAGAGCGTCACCTTGCCAAGGTGAATGTCGAGGGTTCGAATCCCTTCGCTCGCTCCATCTTTTTCAGCACAAATCTTCATGTGCATGTACCAAAACATTGGCGGGTTGCCGCCATACTTTCGTTCCAAAAGGCACCCGCCACACTTTCGTTCCTCGTCAAACGTCTCAAAGGCCA
>DATGLT010000138.1:0-24074 GCA_035294005.1 Verrucomicrobiia bacterium | reverse complement strand
AAGCTGGTTTTGTGGATTGGTTTTTGGGCCGCTGGCATCATTTTAGTCGGCAGCCAATTGCTTCATCAACCGGTCAAATTCCTCGTGGTCGCCGTGGCGCTGTCATTTGTGTTCGTGATGGTTAATGGGATTTCACAGGGAATTTCGGATTCCAACCCCATTTCCAGCGCCTTCGTGGTAACGGTATTTATCCTGGCGCAACTCGGTTTGCGCGATCCCGGTGTGGGGTTGATTTGCGCGGCCATCCTTTTGATCGCCACGAGCGAAGGCGGCGACATGCAGCAGGATCGCTCAACCGGCTGGCGCTTGGGAACAAACCGGATCGTCCAGTTCCGTTACCAGGTTATCGGGATAGCCGTCGGGGCGGTCCTTGCTATCGTGCTGGCCAAGTTGTTCATGAACGCCTATCCGATTCTCAAGGTGGACCAGTTCGCCCACCAGGGAGTTGAAGGTACTCAGAAATGGCAATCGGCCATGACTTTTAAATTCGTGGGGGCATTGCGTGGCATCACGAAGGCACAGCCGCACATCATGAAAGCCCTCCAGCTTGGAATTTTGATTGGGCTGTTTATCGAGATCGCCAGGCGCCTAATCAAAAAACTTCCGGGATACAAAAGCTTCAGCACGGCTTCCGTTTTCGGCCGGGTTACCGATTTCCTCCTCGATGCGGTGATTCTCCCGAACCCCTACGCCTCTTCTCTTGGCGGATTCCTGGAACTATATGCGATCTATTGGTGGACACTGGGTGGCGTCGGTTCCTCGATTTTCGATTTTTTCCAAAACCGGCGCAAATCGGCTAACGCCAGCCCTGAAGATCTGCCCGAGGACATGAGCACGATGTCACTTGTTGGCGGAGGACTCATTGCCGGTGACGCCCTGGCGGCTTTGAGCTTTGGCCTGTACGGCCTGCTCAAAGTGCTGCTTTAATCGGGGCCCAACATTTTTTCGGCTTGATCCAGCGTTTCGCATGTGAGGATCCGCACTCCCCGGCGGTAGTGGAATAGGGACATGATATTCAGACCGATATCCTTGTGCGGGTCAGGGATGATTCGAACCACCCGCGAAATGCCGGCGTCATTGCACAAATCCATGACTTCTTTAATGAATGGCACGCACCCCAAGTCCATGACGTCTAGGGATCGAAAGTCGCTGAGCAGCCGAAACCCGGGTTTCAAATCAGCCAGCAACAGTCGGATTTGATCGCGGCAATCCCTCGTTTCTTCCGGGGAAACTTTTCCCGAATAAACGATTTTGAGCAGATTCGCCGCGCTGTCTCTGGTGGCCTCGAACACGGCGGGATCATTGCCCATAAACGCCTTTCGCGCCAGTCCTGGCTGCAAATCCAGCATATTCGGCGACCTTGCAAAAATGGGTTACGCTGGCAGGACAGGTCGGATTTGCATTACTTTTTCGGAGTGGTCCGAGTCATTGCCCATCTGGATTTGGATGCGTGCTTTGCAAGCATCGAGCAGCGAGACAACCCCGAATTGCGAGGCAAACCTGTAATTGTCGGCGCACCGGCCAACCAACGCGGTGTTGTTGCGGCCTGCTCGTACGAAGCCCGAAAATTCGGCGTCCGCTCCGCCATGCCCAGCTCGACCGCGGGACGGCTTTGCCCTGGCGCAATTTTTGTGCGGCCCAGAATGGATGTTTACCGGGAGGAATCCCGGCTGGTCATGAAATTGGTGGCTGAGTGCGGCGGGATAGTCGAGCAAACCTCAATTGACGAGGCCTACATCGATTTGTCGTCGCTTTGCAATCCGACCCAACAAGATGTGGCCCTCTTGGACGGCGTGCCGGTTTGTCGCGCATTGAAGGAACGGATCCGATCGGAACGCCGGTTGACGGCAACCGTCGGGATCGGGCCCAACAAGCTTCTGGCAAAAATAGGCAGCGACCAGGCCAAGCCCGACGGATTACTGGCCATCCTCGAGAAGGACAAAGTTCAGTTCCTGAGACCGTTGCCGATTCGCGCGCTGTATGGTGTAGGCAAGGTTACGGAGCAGGTTTTAGCCGGGGCGGGTCTGATCGCGGTGGGCGATTTGCAGGATTACAAGGGAGATTTGCGAGCCCTGGTCGGATCCTTCGGGCCGAAGTTGCAGGGGTATGCCTTTGGACAGGATGACCGCCCTCTCGAATTAGATGAGGAAGTTAAGAGTATCAGCGCGGAAGAGACTTTTTTAAAAGATACCGAGGACAGAAAAGTGCTGCGGTCGTGTTTGAAAACGATGGCTGAAGACATCACCGGCCGCCTCAAGAAGAACAGGTTCGCGGCCCATACGGTGCAGGTCAAAGTGCGTTACAGCGATTTTACGACACTGACGCGCCAGATCTCGGTTGAGGACCCCTTGAACGAAACGGCCGAGATCTACAGGTTAGGATGTTTCCTCCTTGGCCGTGAAAAACTTGTGTGCCGGCCATTGAGGTTGCTTGGCCTTGGGGTGTCGGGTTTATGCGAACCCAACGGCAGGCAATTGTACTTGCTCTAAACACAGCAGGCACGTTACGGCGGGCTTGAGTGGCGCGCCAAATACGGGACCACAAAGCACAGAACCACAAGCAACAAAGCGCTCAGGCCTAACAACAGCCAGGCCCAATTTTCGGCACGGTTAACGCGACGGCTTTCGCCGACCAGCCCAACCAGGGATTGGCCACGGCTTGTGCTCGCGCCGGTTCCCGCGCGTGGGCGGTCCAATTGCGGCATGGCACGGTTTGCCAGCGGTAATGAAGGCTTAGCGACAACAGTTATCTCGGTCATAAACACTCCCTTCCTGGACATCCCTTTGCGCCATGCATATCGGCGGCTGCCACGTCCGACGGTTCCTCAGCGCAAGGGTCCCGACAGATCTAACGGATGGGACGGGCCGGCCTTACATGAAATTTCTCCAATCGCGTTAAGCGATTGAAATGGAGTGAAATATTTCTCCAGCGCTTATGAACAGGCGACCTTGCTGCTGGAAAACAGACTGCGCCAGGCCGAACCTTGCGGTCGCTTCGGAAATGCGGCCGTTACGCAGGCTCACCGTTTAACTAAGGCCTGGTTACCCGGTAAAACCTGGGAGCGCTCGGAGCAGGGTCGGTCACCGTCGTGGTAGTCCCGCTTGCGACAATACAGGCGACGTTCGTCGAGTTCGACCATGGCGTTGCGAGATCTGGTTTGGCCTGAACACAATAGTTAATACCTGGCACGGAGTTCCACGTGATGCGCACCCCGTTGGGCCCTTGCGAGGCCGTGGCAATAATTGGCAGTTCAGGCCTGACGAAATAGATATCCTCCTCGCCGTTAAAGGTGGCGGTGTAGGCGATGCACGCACCCCCATCCAGCGACACCATTTGAATGTAATCTCCGATCTTGTCTTGCTGCGGGTATCCCAAGGACTGGTCGAAGGGAGGACTTATCTGCCGATTTGGCGCCCAGGTCAGGCCACCATCATCTGACCACGAATAATACAGTTCAGAAAGAGCGTTGTTGGTGCTGTGTCGCGTGTCGTACCAGCAAGCGTCCACCCGGCCATTCGGGGCGACCGATAACGCGCCGAACCAGTGATAAGTCATGTTCGTGGGTGAATCGTCGTTGATGCGCAGTGGCGTGCGAAAAGTTTGCCCGCGATCCACGCTGCGACTGAACATCACGTTACAGGCGTTTCCGGGATCGTTGGTAACACTGCTTAAGACATAAACATTTCCGCGTGTTGGCCCGGATGAGCGGTCCACCGCGATCCATGCCTGCCCAATCAGCCCGTCCGGGTTGATTCCGCCTCCCAGCGGCGGGCCTCCCAGGTCAACAATGGTTGTCAGGTCGATGGTTGGGGTTTGCAGCCTGTCTTGCGCGTTGGTTGAGCGGTTCAATACGAACGGTTCTATATCCAGGGCCGACCCAAACAGATAAACCTCACCGTCGGGCCCAATGTCAACGGTGCCGAAATAAGGGGAATGCGGCAGATCCATGGGCTGCATCCAGCTTGAACCGCCATCAATCGAGCGCGTGAATATAAGGCTCGAGTTGGTGAAGAGGTTGGCCACCGGGCTCCAGACCTGGTAGATGTTTCCATGACCCGGACCGGCGGTCGTATCAATGGCGATCCATTCCTTATCCCCTCCCAGCGCCGGGCCAAGGGCTTGCCAATTCATCCCGCCATTGGTGGAGCGCAGCAGGTCACAGGCGAATGTGGCCGGATTCGTAATCCCCAAAAAATAAAAATTACCAGCCGAATCACTTGCCAGCACTGGGTCGCTGCGAAACGTGCCCGGTTCGAGATTTCCGGGGAAAGTCCAGTTCAGCCCGCCATTGGTACTGTAAGCGACGCCTGATTGGCGAAAATTGCTGTTGGTGCTGTCAAATTGCCTCCATCCAATCGCCATTCGGTTTGGGTTTGTCGGGTCGATGCACATCGAAGGCTCGTTCGCTGCGTCGCCTGGAATATTTCGGCCAGCGGCATCGACATTCACCTGGGAGCTCTTGCCAAAGCGCGTTGAGACAACCGTGGCGTGTGCGGTGAGCCCGAGCGCGAACGCGAATAGAACGGCAAGGCACCTCGAGTGACCCCGCGTTTTGGAATGAACAGGCTTGAATTCTGCGATATGTCGTTCTCCTTTAAGCGTCACGTTTTGAAGCGCTTTAAGTTTCTTCGCAACTGGTAAACTAGTCAACGCTGGACCTGCTGATCTACGCAGGTTCCTTGTTGGCCAGGTTTTGCGCGACCGATCCATACGGTCCCAAATGATCTTTGTCTGCGACCGTCGAAGGGAGTATTCTCATCGCATGATGAAACCCATGATGACTGTTTTCAGCACGTGTGTAATCGCAACGTGCTTCCTGGTTGGATGCGGTCAGTCCGGCTCGAGTTCGAAAGACACTTCGACCGGTTCGTCAAGCCCGCCGGCGCCACCCGCCGATGCAAATGCGGGTTCTGCTGCGAGCCCGGCTCCAGCAGCTGCGCCTCCGGCAACGACTGCTGCTACCGATGCTCAAAATGCTCCGGCCGCTCCGCCTTCGGCAGCTGACACCCAGGCTTCACAGGACCCGCTTGCCGCGCCGGCTGCGCAGTTGGCCTCAGTCGCTGCGACAGAGCCCGATCCCCAAGCGGCGTCTATTGGCTCCGAGCTTGCCTCCAAAGCCAAGTCTCTCGCCCAGTCGGCGGCCGGGAACACCGACCTGAAATCCCGGATGGGCTCGGCTCTCCAATCTCTTACCGCTGGCAAAGATGCCAGCGCCTTGGGATCCATTTTCCAGGAGGTCAAGCAGGCGAATCTCACTCCGCAACAAACGCAACTGGTCAAAGACATGGGCAACCTGGCTTCCGCCTACGTTGTTCAAAAGAACTTCGCTTCCCTGGATGGTGCGAAAGGGGACGTTGCAACGATTGTAAACTCATTGCGCAAAGGGTCTGTCGCCCAGGCTTTGCCTGCCCTGCAATCCCTCACTCAAAACGCGTCGCTTACTTCACATCAAAAAGAACTCCTCGCCACTCTGGCCGATGAGTACGCGCCGGGTCTCAAAAAGGCGTCGGATTCGTTGAAGCAAGGGTTGCAAGGCATTCAGGGCCTAACGAAGTAAAGCGGGCCGACCGACTCCTACAGCAACATCCACTGGAATCTCAGCTTCGGTGTGATTTCAGCGAAATTGCGGAAGTCAACCGGCTTGATCAGGTAAGCATTCGCACCAAGTCGAGTGGCCTCCTGGATGTCGCGATCACTGCGCGAGGCGGTGAGGACTACAATGGGAATGTGAGCCAGGCGCGGATCGGCTTTGATTCGACGTAAGACCTCCAGTCCGTGCACCTTTGGGAGGTGCAGGTCCAGCAGGATCAGCTGCGGCAGACGACTGCCCGGATTGGAGTTGGATGCCAGTTTGCTCAGGATTTCCAGCGCGGCTTCTCCGTCCGTTGCAACTTCAACTGGATTGGCGAGTTTAGACGCCCTGAACGCGGCCATTGTGAACTCGACGTCACGCGGATCATCTTCAACCAGCAAAATCCCGCCGGCCTTGGTGGCACTCTCGCGCTGGCGCATGTTGTGGACCGCTGGGGCACCCTGCTTTGTGCCTTCCACTGACGTAAAAAATGAACCCACGGATGCGCCAAGCGCGGTTGCCAGCCGCTGAATACTCTCCAGCGTCGGGTTCCGTCGGCCGGATTCAACAGCGCTGATGTAGGTCCTGTGGAGGTCCGCAAGCTCCGCGAGCCGCTCCTGGGAAATCCCGTTTGCCATACGGCGGCGCCGCAATTCCGCTGCAAATCCTTTCTTCAAGTCTGATGATTGGCTCAAGCGGTTCAAAACTATGCAGTTGTTAAAATGAAACTCCACAGACTATGAGTCACATAAATCGCAATTGAAAGTCTCTCGGTCATGCCATTGAGTCTTTCTGGCGATTGTCGAAAGTGATTATTCGAAGAATCTGCGAAAGCGCATCACAGCTAGCACAACTTCGGCTTTCGATCCAGCGAATGAGTCAAGCTAATATTCTCTCACAGCTTGAACCCGGCGGGTCGCCCGATGCCACCACCGCATCGCAACGATGGATTGAAAGTTGCTCTTGGAATGCTCGACGACCTCACACTCTGTGTGGTCGTCTATATGACAGTCGCCCAATTGCGACATAAACCATTGATTTTGAGGCTCCTGCGAGCCGGCGGGCTCTGCTTTGCGGCGGTGGTTCTCCACCTAGTTGCATGGGCAGATCCTGCCCCTTTTCCAGCACGTGTCCTGCGCGAGTACGCGGTAACTTCCGCTTCAGCTCGCGAGAGATACCCCGATCCGCGTGATTGGGTGCTGCTCGGGTCCAATGACGGGGGTTATACCTGGACGCAATTGGATGCCCAATCCAACCAGGTGTTTCGAGCTCGCTCTCAACGGCGTGTTTACCACGTTGAAAATCAGACGGCATACAACACCTTTCGGCTATTGATCAAGGGCGGACCCGGTGTTCAACTTGCGGAGTGGGAGTTGGGCGGCCCGATCATCGGGGTCAACGATCCGTCCGAGCTGCAAATCATCGCTTCGGCTTCAAAAGCACACCCTCTCATGGGCGCACCAGCGAACGCTTTTGATGGTGACACGTCCAGCCGCTGGATTGATTTCGGCGTCGACACCAACACGTGCTGGATCCAATGCCAATACACTCTCGACGCAAAGAATCTCGTGACGAATGTGGCGCAGTTGGCATTCGCGGCGCGCCTGCAGGCGGCTCACAACCCTTTTTTTGAAAGAGCAGGGCAGGTGCTGGCCGATTACACCAACCTGGCTACCCGGCCCATGCGAGTTTTGGCCGGCTACGCCCTCACCTCTGCTAACGATGTTCCTGCTCGGGATCCGAAGGATTGGCGGCTGCTTGGATCCAAAGATCACGGCGCCACCTGGCAGGTCCTTGATGTCCGGAGGAACGAGACTTTCGGCCAACGTTTTCAGCGGCGCGTTTTCTCGCTCACCAATGAAGCGCCCTATTCCCTCTACCGGCTGCAAATCGATTGCGTCCGAGTTCCTGCCGACCAGCCGGGCGGGGCCACTTGCGTCCAATTGGCGGAGATCGAACCCATCTACTCGGCGCGGGACCCCGGCGGAAAGTACTCAATCCTTGCGTCGGCCGAGGGAGACAACCCGCCGGTTGAAGCCGTCGAGTGCGTGTTTGATGGGAAGCCTCGCACAAAGTGGCTCAACTTCCCCGAGGACGACAATACGAACCGGGCGAGCTGGGTTCAATGGGAGTACCTGCCCGGAGGCGAGCCTAAAGTCATCAACCTGCGATGGGTCAAGGCGCTCCAGGCCAGGAGGCTCGTACCGATCGAACTGAATTTGGAAGGCGTGGTGGTGTATTGGAATCCCGCGACAAAGCTTCTGGGTTTTTTGGATGAGACCGGGTTTCAACAATTCAATCTACGCTCCGCGGATGCCCAAATTCAGATTGGCGACCGGGTCCTTCTCACCGGGCGATTCGAAATCGGCTCGGAAATCCCCACTGTCGTGGGCGGTCGCGTGACGCGGCTGTCGAGCCCGAGTCCGCCGGTAAAACTTGAGGTTGGGGACGAAGTGGCGCCGGGCAGGAATTTCTTTCCGGCGATTGTGGAAGCCAGGGTGACCTCGGCTTCCGAGGACTCGGCGCACTGGACCACTCTTGATCTTGATTCCGATAGCGCACCCGGCCGCATGGTCGCCAAGATTCGGCAGGGCACAAACGCGTTCCGGTTTTTCGCTGGCTGCCGTCTGCGGCTCGAAGGAATTGAACAGACGCTTCTGGAGGATGCTGACCAGGTTGTGGCGGGGGAGATTTGGGTGCCGGGGTTGCAAAACGTTTCCGTCCTGCTCGAGAGCGAAAAAGACTGGGTCGAATGGCCGCTGTACAGTTTGAAACGGATTGTTCAGACGAACTCCCCAATCGCTCCGGGCAGCCCGGTGCGAGTCACCGGAACGGTTGTGCAACAGGATTCCAATGGAATCACGATCACCGATAACGGCACAAATGTTGTTCTTGTTCGAACGGCCTCACCCGCGGCGTCGGCGCCCGGCGCGATAATTGATGCCGTGGGTTTCCTGGACCAGAGCACCAGAATCCCTTCCATTGTATTTGGGAAAACAAGGCAGGCGCTGCCAGTGACCGCGTCGACTAACAGAAAAGATCTTTCCGAACAGGACGCCCTCCGCCCGGTAACGGAGGTGCACACGGTCTATGAAAGGCTTGAGGCTCACCCGGGGAAGCCGTTCGCGGTCCGGTTGAGAGGAGTCATTACTTATATCGACCTGGAGTTCGACTCGTTTTATCTCCAGGACGGCCCCGAAGGGATCCTGATAATAAACCAGTTGGACGCCGGCCTTGCGCCCCTGGTCAGGCAGGAAGGCGCTTACATCGAGGTGCGCGGCCGAATCGACCCTGACCTCCAAGCCGTGGTTCCGGAGGGGTTTGTGACCATCTTGGGCCGAGGGGCAATGCCCGAACCGCGCCGGCATTCGTGGGATTACATGATCACAGGGAAGGACGATGCGCAATGGGTCCAGATCGAGGGCGTTGTCAGTGACTTGCAGGACACCGGCCTGACTCTCATCGTGGCCGGCGGACGCCTGACGGCTATTATAAATGATTTTGACAAACGATCCCAGGAACGCCTCCTGGGCAGCCTGGTGCGCTTGCGGGGTGTGTGCAGCCCTGTGCGGGACAACCGCAACCGCCGCGTCGGTTTGCAGTTGATGGCGCCCTACAGTGATTGTATTGAAGTCCTGCAGCCCGCCCCCGCCCAACCGTTCGATCTTCCCACGCGGCGCATTGCCTACCTGGCCAACCAGGTTTCGCGCAGCACCAATCTTACTGTGCGACTGACCAAGACAACCGGTGTTGTGACATATAAAGAACCCAAGCTTCTGTTTATTCAGGATGGCAATGACGGTATTCGGATTTTGACCCGCTCCGAAGTCGCTGTCCAGGTCGGGGATCGAGTCGAGGCGGTCGGGTTTTCTGAGCCGGACGGTTTCTCCCCGCGACTGGTGCAGGCGCAAGTTCGAGCCATTGGCCACGACGGTTTGCCTGCGCCCAACGTGGTGGACCTCACGGGGCCCGACATCACCGACCAGGATGCTACGCTGGTGCAGGTCCAGGCGACCCTGGCGGGAATCAAACCTGGAAAGGCCGTGCAGGTCCTTGAGTTAACCGATGAACACGGAGACAAAAGTTGTTCGGCATTCATTCCCATAACGACCGATGAATTGCCGGCCATTCCAATTGGCAGTCAGCTCAAGCTGACCGGTGTTTTGAGGACGGAAACCGAGATCATGGCCGATCAAGGCCCGGTGGCCACCTCTTTCCAGCTTTATTTGAGTTCGCCCCAGGCCATCGCGGTTCTGCACCAGCCATCCTGGTGGACAGCGCAACATACCCTTTGGGTGGCAGGGGCTTTGGGAACCGTTCTGCTGATTGCCCTCACGTGGGCCAGTTCGCTTCGCAAACAGGTCCTTCAGCGGACGGAACAATTGCACGAGGAGATTCAGGAGCATAAACGGACCGAGGAAGCGCTGGCGACTTCCGACCGCTTCATGCGTTCGCTGGTTGAGAGCCTGCCGCAGAGCATCGTTCGCAAGGACCTTGCCGGCCGGTTTACGTTCGCCAACCAGTTTTTCTGCCGCACCATTGGCAAACGCATGGACCAGGTGGTCGGCAAGACCGATTTCGACCTGTTCCCGGCCGAACTTGCGGCCAAGTTCCGCCGGGATGATGAACAGGTCATCTCCAGCGGCAAGATGCTCGAAATGGTCGAGCAAAATCGAAATGCTTCGGGGAAAGACATTTTCGTCCAGGTGATTAAGTCGCCGTTGGTCGATTCGGCCAATCAGATCATTGGAACCCAGGTTATCTTTTGGGATGTGACCGAGCGGCGGCTCGCCGAGGCCAGGCTGGAAGAGGCGCAGAAAGCAATGGTGGACGCCTCGCGCCAGGCGGGCATGGCGGAAGTCGCCGCGGGTGTATTGCACAACGTGGGAAATGTCCTGAACAGTGTGAACGTATCGGCGAGCGTCGTGGGTGACACCATTCAGCGGTCCAAATCCTCAGGCCTGACTAAAGCCGTCGCGCTGCTGCGTGAACACGAACATGACCTGGGCAGATTTTTTGAAACCGATCCCCGGGGCAAGCAGCTGATCACTTACCTGGCCAGGCTTGCCGAATGCCTCACCGCCGAGCAGGGCCTCGCCGTCAAAGAGCTCCACGCGCTCAAACAGAATATCGAGCACATAAAAGAAATCGTCGCAATGCAGCAGAGCTACGCGAAGGTGGTTGGAGTCACTGAAAAAGTCAAAGTGACCGACCTGGTTGAGGACGCGCTGCGGCTCAACTCGGGAACGTTGGCGAAGCATGAAGTGGAGCTGAAGCGGGAGTATGATCCGGACGTGCCGGAAATCATCGTTGAAAGGCACAAGGTGCTGCAGATTCTGGTCAACCTGATCCGCAATGCGAAATACGCTTGCGATGAATCCGGCCGCAAAGACAAGCAGCTTGTTGTGCGCGTCACCAGCGGCGAAGATTGTGTTCGCATCAGCACGGCCGACAACGGCGTGGGGATCGCTTCCGAGAACCTGACCCGGATCTTCAATCACGGCTTCACCACGCGAAAAGATGGGCATGGATTCGGATTGCATAGCGGAGCTTTGGCGGCCAGGGAAATGGGAGGCACCCTGGTTGCCCACAGTGAAGGCCCGGGCAAAGGAGCCACCTTCATTCTGTCGCTCCCGCTCAAGCTCAATTCCGCCGAAGGCACCGGTGAAACGCGCGCGCAATCTTCGCCGGCTCAATCATGACCGGCGCCAGTTTGGAGTTGGCTGACGAACTGCCCCTATTTTTCAGAATCCGAAGTGAACTCGATGACCGAGCTGCTCAGGGTCGATTGTACCGGGGCTGGTAATCCCTCCTGCATGAGCGCCTCGCCGGTGACGGTTTCGCTATTCAGTTTGAGACTCGAGACTGACTCCGGCGCCAGGTTTACCTCGTGGATGGTATAGTGTCTTTTGGGATCCAACCCGTGCGGCTTAACTGGGGCGCCATCCCCGGCCTTGAGTTGATAGACAAATAACACAGCCCGTTTGCGGTCGGGAGAGACAAAATTGACGCACGCGCGCCCCGTGTAGGGGGATTCCAGACGATACATCTCCCCTTGCTGGACAATGTCGCGGAGTTCGGTGCGGTACAGGTTGACGGCTTGGGCGACCTGCTTGCGTTCGACGGCGCTGAGTTTGGCGACATCCAGGTCCAGTCCCATGGCGGCGCTCATGGCCACGTCCAGAGTGAATTTCAAGGGCCGGTTGCCCATCCTGGTCACGTGCGCGGCCATCGCCGCAGCCGGGAAAAAGTGGCTGAATCCCCATTGGATAAAGACTCTTCGGGCCGGGTCCGTGTTGTCACTGGGCCAGAACGAATCAAAGAACCGCAACGCGCCGTAGTCCAGCCGCCCCGCGCCGCCTGAGCAAAGCATGGCCATGACCTGGGGGTAGTTGGTTGCCATGCGCCCCATCACGTCGTAAAGGGAACGCTGGTAATCGACCAACAAGTGGGTCTGTTCCTGCGGGCCAAGCCAAGTCGACCCCGGTTGAGTTACGTAGCAGTTGCAATCCCATTTTACGTAACTGATTCCCGGGTTGGGGGTGAGCGTGTCCTGGATAACTTTCCAAACAAACTCCCGCACTTCGGGCCTGCTCAAATCAAGGACGCGCTGGTTGCGGCCCAATATCACTTCGCGATGCTTTTGGCCTATCGCCCAATCCGGGTGCTGCTCGAAGAGATCGCTCGCCGGGTTGACCATCTCCGGTTCGATCCAAATCCCGAAATGAACGCCGCGCCGGTTGGCTTCCTCGGCAAGGTACGTCAAGCCGTGGGGAAGTTTGTTGGTGTTCACCTGCCAATCGCCGAGTCCCGCCTTGTCATCGTTGCGAGGGTGCTTGTTTCCGAACCAGCCGTCGTCCAGAAGAAACGTCTCGGCGCCAAGCGTCCGCGCTCCTTCGAACAGCGCCACGATCCGTTTCTCATCAAAATTAAAGCCGGTTGCTTCCCAGTTATTCAGCAGAACGGGCCGCGGCTTGTCCCCATGTTTCATCCCGTACACGTGCGCCCAGGCATGAAAGTTCCGGCTGACCTGACCTTTGCCCTTGTCGCTCCAGCTCCAGAGTATGCCCGGCGTGACGAACGTCTTTTCCGGCAGCAACCGATATTGTTCGCCAAAGGGATTGATTCCTGCCAGCGCTCGGAGCCTGTTCTTCACGTCGACTTCAAACTCCAGTTGAAAGCTGCCCGACCATTCCAGTGAACCGCCCCAAACGCGGCCGCTTTCTTCCTCAGCGGGCGCGTCCAGGCTCACCAGAAAGGATGGGGTTCGGAATTGATGGGCGCGGACGCCAATCTTCGAATCCAGCATTTTCACGCCCGACGTCAGGTGTTCCTCGACCCACTGGGCTTCATCCGCCCAATCGCCATGAAAGTGGGTGAGCCAGAATGGACCCGCCCCCGGCAACAATGGACTTCCTGAATCATACCGTAGCAAGGTGACGGGGCGATTTTCGTCGTGCCGGATCTCGGTCCATTGCTCGATCACGTCTTCCTTCGCATAGGCCTTGAAAAGCAGTGTCACAAAAAACGGATAAAAACCGTCTTTGAGCTGAATCGTTGTGACGCGAACCCCGTCTGCGGAATTGGTCGAAGCCACCGAAACAAAGCGCAGGTCTGTTGAGGTATTACCATCGGCGTGCGTCACCTGGAGCGCGGGTTCAAGGATAAACCCGTCGCCGGAGGCTGGGTAGAACTCGGTTTCTCGCGGCGGGTCCTTCACGGGCAACGCGGTCTCGGTTCCGGTCGAGCCCATTCCGAGCTGGTACAGCCGCTTGTCGGATCCGACCCATAAATCCAATCTCGAGTTTGCAGTGGAGATTGTGATCAGCCGATCGTTAGCGTTGGTAACCGATTGGTTTCCTTGCCCCACAGGCTGAGCCCGAAGCAGGGACGAGCAGGCCGAGGCGATCGCGCAAATAAGACCCAAACATTTCACGACGGCCAACAGTAAAGACGTCAAATGCAGGCGTCCAGACCCGAAAACGCCCGGAGGGCCCGATGCTGCGGTGGTGGCGGCTAAGAACAAAATTAGAGTGCGCCAGCGGGCGGGACCACCGGCGCACTCCGTGCATTCAGGAGAATCCGGCTTTGTTCCGCCTCTCCAAGCGGAACCCCAGCCGGGGGGTAGTCATGTGCGTCTTACTTGGAGATTGTTCTCAGGAGGAATGGCGTCACATTGACGAGCACCGGGCGGGAGTAACCCTTGTCCCCGGCACTATCGGTCGCCACTGCCCTTAAAGCGAAGAACCCGGCCGGGGCGTTGCTCCAGACCAGCGTGTAAGGAGGCGCGGTCGCCATACCCAACAGATGATTATTTGCATAGAATTTGACGCTGGCGATCGTATCGCCGGCGGGAGCACTGGCGTCAGCCGACAACGGAATGTCCTGGTGGACGATAAAGTTGGCTCCGTTCGTAGGGCTGGTTAGTTTAACAGTTGGATCGAGGTCCACGACCGTGATATGGACCGGAGCGGCGAGTGCGGAACGGTCGAACTGGTCTACCGCTCGAGCAAACACGCTGAAGTGACCCGTGGGGGGATTGCTCCAATTGATGGTATACGGACTGTTGGTGGCGCGTCCGAGGAAATCGTCGTTTGCGTAAAAACTCACGCTGCGGATGTTGACATCGGGATCGTTAACATCGGCAGAAATCGTAATCGACGGCGGGTTGGTGAACGCGCTGTTGTTTGTGGGCGAAGTGATGGTGATGGTCGGCGGAGCCAGGTCAAAGATATCATCGATGATTTTGACCACGGCCCAGTGCCTGTCGCCGATCGTGTAATTGGCGTTGCTCTGGAGGGTCAGGACCACGGTTTTGTTGCCCCGGTTTGCGGTATCGAGGATGGGATCGACTTTGATGTCGGCAGCGAGGGATCCCGCGGGAATCGTGATGATGTTGCTGATACTGGCGTAATCGACGCCGTTTGAGGCCGAGCCGGAAAGCAGCACGTTCACGTTCAGGTCATTCGCACTCGAGCCGAAACGAATCAGCGTGAAGGCGCCGGAACTGGTTCCTTCCAGAGCCGTTGGATCAGGCGCCACAACAACGACCAGGGGCGCATTGGACGTCGAATTCTGCGCGTGAGAGGGCAGTGCGGCGGCAAAGACGCCCGCCGCCAAACCGACTTTGAATACATGGGGTAGATACAACTTCATATGAGTACCAGGTTTTTCTCTTTTACTTCTTGGGTCTGAGCTTTTGTTGCTCGGAAAGACGCTTAGGCAGGAGTTGTGCCAAGCAATGTTTCATCCGGACGCACGAGGCTGCAAATGGCTTTGAAACTCCTGAAAAAGCAGGCACTTTTCCGCATTCGCATCACCGGTGAGTGCCGGTGCGCTGACACGTTTTGCACACGGACCGGGTTTATTCCTCCGTTCCGTTGTGGGTGTAGACACCCAAAGGCTGGGGCACCCCGCCCACGCGCCGCACAACCGCGATGCAAGCCGCAGCGGCTGCAAATTAGAGCTAGCTCTTGACAATTCCTGCTAAGCCTCGGCAACGATCCTGAATATATTGGTTCAGAGATTTGGAACGTGAACGCCCGACAAGAACAGGATACCGAAGAGCTCTGTGCCTGGAAGATTAATTCATATTGATTTACAAGTAGTATATCATAATATAATGTAATGAGTAATGTGAAAACCGTCCTCTTTAATAACACCGTGCTGCGGGATGGCCACCAATCGATGGCGGCCACGCGCATGGCCACTCCGCAGATGCTGCCCGCCGCGCCGATTCTGGATGGAATGGGTTTCCACGGACTCGAAACCTGGGGCGGGGCCACGATCGATTCCTGTTTGCGGTACTTGAACGAGAACCCATTTGACCGCCTGCGAACTCTCAAGAAAGCGGCTCCGCGCACGCCCCAGATCATGCTCCTGCGCGGCCAGAACATTGTTCAATACACAAGCTTCCCGGACGACATCGTAGAGGCTTTTGTCCGCTGCATGTGCGCCAATGGAATGGACGTCATCCGGATTTTCGACGCGTTGAATGATGTTCGGAACCTGCGCACGGCAATTCAGTCGGTGAAAAAGCATGGGAAACATGCACGGGGCGAGCTTTGTTACACCATCAGCCCGGTGCATACCGTGGACAATTTCGTTCAAATGGGCGTTGAGCTGGAAAAGATGGGGTGCGATTCGATCGGCATCAAGGACATGTCCGGGATTATTCAGCCGCAAATCGCTTTTCACATGGTAAAGGAATTGAAAGCCCGCGTCGGGATTCCAATCACGCTCCACACACATGACACCGCGGGCCTGGGCGCCGCCAGTTACCTGGCGGCAATCGAGGCGGGTGTTGATTGCGTCGAGGTCTCCATTGTTCCTTTCGCAAACGGAACCTCTCAGCCGGATACGGTGCGGATGCTGGCACTTTTGGAAGGGCACCCGCGGTGTCCAAGGTTTGATACGCAGAAATTGGCGCAGTTGCGTGATTATTTTGAGGGCGTTTACAAGGAACTGGCTGCTTTTACCAGCCCCGCAAACGAACGCGTCGACAGCGATATTCTGATTTACCAGGTTCCGGGAGGAATGTTGTCGAATTTCCGCACTCAACTCAAAGAGCAAGGCATGACCGACAAATTCGATGCTGTCCTGAAGGAAATTCCCGTCGTGCGTGAAGCCCTTGGGTGGATCCCGTTGGTGACGCCGACGTCGCAAATCGTCGGCACTCAAGCCATGATGAATGTTAAATTTGGCCGATGGAAAATGATTTGCCAGCCGGCGCAGGATATCGCTCTGGGCAAATACGGCCGAACGCCCGGGCCGATTGCGCCCAATGTGCTGGACCAGGTTGAAAAGCAGACCGGCAAAAAACCTGTTCATGAGCGTCCAGCCGACCTGCTGAAACCGGGTCTCGAAACCTGCCGCGCGCAATGCCGTGACAAAGGGTTGCCCGACAGTGAAGAGATCGCAGTTTTGTTTGCGATGTTTCCGCAACAGGTCGAGGCCTTGTTCAAACCCAAAGCGCAGCCGGCTGCGGCCCCCGTTGCGCCTCAGGTCAAGACCGCGACTGCTGAATCACCGGCGGCGGTCCCTGCGCGCCCTGCGAGCGCGAACGCCAAACGGCTTTATGTTACGGTGAACGGCAAGCGCCACGAAGTGAGCGTAGAATCTCTGAATTAGAACAGTTGCCGCGGCTGCCGTTTCTGCTGAAGCTTAAAGAACACAGATATGAATCCCCAAGCTCCACGCCCCCCCGCCTCGAGGTTACTCGGCGAATTTACCCCGCCGGCGTTCGAGGAATGGCGCAAGCTCGTTCAAAGCGAATTGAAGGAGCTGCCCTTTGACAAGAAGATGTACACCACGACCGGGGAGGGCATCCGGTTACAGCCAATCTATCGACGCGAGGACATTGCCGGCCTGAGCCACGTCAACTCGTTTCCCGGGTTTGCGCCTTTTGTGCGAGGGTCGCGCGCGGGCGGTTACCTGAAGCAGCCCTGGAGCATTTCTCAGGAGATCGCATTCTCCAACGCGCGTGATTTCAACCACGCCGCGCGCAATTTGATCGGGCGCGGGCTTTCAGCGCTGAACATGGTGCTCGACCAGGCTTCACGCGACGGGCACGACCCGGACTGGGCGTCTCCGGAGCAGGTCGGATTGGGCGGGATGTCGATCGCCACGTTGAACGACCTCGACCAGGCGCTTGAAGGAATTGATCTCGAAACCACTTCGTTGTTCATCCGATCTGGCGCGTCGGCAATGCCGTTTTGCGCGTTGCTTGTGGCGCTGGCCCGCCAGCGGAAAAAGACGCCCACGGCCCTCAAAGGCTGCATCGAAATGGATCCGCTGGGCGTGCTTGCGCATCAAGGCAAGCTTCCGCAATCCATCGACGGTGCTTACCGCGAAATGGTTCTCCTAACGCGCTGGGCTGTGGAGCACGCGCCTCATCTCCAAACGATCTGTGTCCATTCACGCGCGTGGCATGAGTCCGGCGCCACCGCCGTGCAGGAACTGGCTTTCACACTGGCGACCGGGGTGGAATACCTGCGAGCCGCCAACAAGCGCGGATTGGAGGTCGACCAGGTTGCCCCGCGGATGCGCTTCGCCATGACGGTGGGAGTTCAGTTCTTCATGGAAATCGCCAAGCTGCGCGCGTTGAGGATGCTTTGGTCGCGCGCCGTTTCGGTTATCGGCGGAAGTGAAGCTTCGCAGCGCCTCGCGTTGCATGTCCGCACGTCACAATGGGACAAAACCGTTTACGATCCTTACAACAACATGTTGAGAGCCACTGTGGAAGCATTCGTCGGGGTGCTGGGCGGTTGCGACAGCATGCAGGTTGGCGCCTTCGACGAGGTCGTTCGCCGGCCTGACGATTTCAGCCGCCGCATCGCGCGCAATACGCAGTTGGTGCTCCAAAAGGAATGCCATCTGGACCACGTGATCGATCCGGCAGGCGGGTCGTGGTATGTGGAGTCCCTGACCGCCGAATTGGCCCAGCGCGCCTGGAGCTTGTTCCAGGAAATTGAAAAGTCAGGCGGCATGGAAGCGGCCATGCGTGCTGAAATCCCTCAACGCGCAGTAGCCGCGGCAGCCGCGGAAAAGATCAAGGGAGTCAATCGCCGCCGTGATTCGATTGTGGGGGTCAATCAGTACGCCAATCCCAAAGAGGCCCCGCTGCCGCGAACCGTCGAGGATGCCAACGCGTTTCACAAGCGGCGCGTTCAGCAGGTCGCCTCGCACCGAACGTCGCTCGAAGAGGATCAAAGCGAGGTCGTCCTTGAAAAGCTGGCCAAAGTCGTCGAGGCCAAAGGCCCGGAACTGTTTGAGGCTTGCGTCGAGGCAGTCCGCGCGGGGGCGACTCTTGGTGAGATCACGCGGGCAGTGCGCATCAACGACAGTCCAAGTCCGCCGATTACTCCGGTGTCGGTGTCGCGGGCGGCGGCTGACCTGGAGAAGCTCAGGGCCGCGACCGACCGATTCGTCGCCGAAGGTCACTCACGCCCGGTGGCTTTCCTTTGCAACATGGGATCCCTGAAGGACCACAAGGCCCGGGCCGATTTTTCGAGAGGATTTCTAAGCGTTGCAGGCTACGAAATCATTTCGCCAGCCGGGTTCAAGACCTCGCCAGATGCGGTTGAAGCGTTCGCGCAGGCCAACGCGCGAATCGCCGTCATTTGTTCGACCGACGCCCAGTACCCGGCGCTGGTGCCTGAGCTGGCCGCAGGACTTCGCGCCAAGCGGCCCGACGCGATCATTGTGCTGGCAGGATTCCCGCAGGACCAGGTCGAGGCTCACAGAAAATCGGGTGTGGACGAGTTTATCCACGTTCGCGCCGATGCCAGGGAAGTGCTGGCGAATTTCCATAAGAAACTGGGCATTGAGATATGAAGAATTTTCCCGATTTCACGAATGTGGCGTTCGAGGCAAAGCCTGCGGCCATTGGGTTTGATCAATGGCGCGTGCGCTTCGAGGAAGAGACCGGTGAATCCCTCGAGCAATGGGCTTGCCGAACGCTTGAACAGATCGAATTGCAACCTTTGTACACGGCCCAGGATATCAGTCAATGCGAGCACCTGGACACATTGCCCGGCCTGCCGCCGTTCCTGCGCGGCCCTTACGGCTCGATGTATGTCAGCCGCCCGTGGACCGTGCGGCAATACGCCGGGTTCTCGACCGCGCAGGAAAGCAACGAGTTCTACCGGCGCAATATCGCGGCCGGCCAGCAGGGGTTGTCCGTGGCCTTCGATTTGCCCACCCACCGAGGTTATGACTCGGACCATCCCCGGGCCTTTGCGGATGTTGGCAAGGCCGGTGTTGCCGTCGATTCCGTTCAGGACATGAAAGTGCTTTTTGGCGGAATCCCGCTGGATCGAATCTCCGTCTCGATGACGATGAACGGCGCGGTCCTGCCGGTGCTCGCCTTTTACATTGTCGCCGCGGAAGAGCAGGGGGTGAAGCTCGAGCAACTCTCGGGAACCATCCAGAACGACATTCTCAAGGAGTACATGGTCCGCAACACGTACATCTACCCGCCGGCCCCTTCGATGCGGATCATTGCCGATATTTTTTCCTTCACGTCCCGAAACATGCCCAAGTTCAATTCCATTTCGATCTCGGGCTATCACATGCAGGAGGCCGGCGCGCCCGCGGACCTGGAAATGGCCTACACCCTGGCCGACGGGTTGGAGTACGTGCGGACCGGGATCAAAGCCGGGATCGATATCGACGCTTTTGCGCCGCGGCTTTCTTTCTTCTGGGCGCAGGGTAAAAACTTTTTCATGGAAGTCGCCAAGATGCGCGCCGCTCGCGCTCTTTGGGCCAAACTGATCCACCAATTCAATCCGAAGAACCCCAAGTCGATGGCTTTGCGCACCCATTCTCAGACTTCGGGTTGGTCCTTGACCGAGCAGGATCCCTTCAACAACGTGGTCCGCACCTGCGTCGAAGCTATGGCCGCGGCGCTGGGCCATACCCAGTCGCTCCACACCAACTCGCTGGACGAGGCGATTGCTTTGCCCACGGATTTTTCGGCTCGCATCGCGCGCAACACCCAGCTGTTCCTGCAAGAGGAGACCGGGATCTGCAAAGTGATTGATCCCTGGGGCGGCTCGTTCTTCGTGGAGGCCCTGACGCAAGCCCTGATGCAACGGGCATGGGGGCATATCCAGGAAGTCGAATCGCTGGGCGGCATGGCTAAAGCCATCGAGACCGGGCTGCCTAAGCTGCGGATCGAAGAGGCCGCTGCACGGCGCCAGGCCCAAATTGATTCCGGCAAAGAAAACATTATCGGCGTTAACTTATTCCGTCTCGAAAAAGCGGAGCAGCTTGAAGTCCGCGAAGTCGACAATACAGCTGTGCGGGATGCTCAGATCCAGGAACTTCACCGGCTCAAAGCGGCGCGCGATTCCAAAAAGGTGCAATCGGCGCTCGAAGCTCTCACCAAAGCGGCTGAATCGGGATCGGGCAATCTCCTGGCCCTTGCGGTGGAAGCGGGCCGAGCCCGGGCTACCCTGGGAGAGATTTCCTTTGCTCTTGAGAAAGTGTTTAGCCGCCATAAAGCTGTGATCCGTTCGGTGTCGGGAGTTTATCAATCTGAATTTGGCCAAAACCCCCGGATTGAGCAGGTCCGCCAGTTAACCGACAAGTTTGCGGACCGGCACGGGCGTCGGCCGCGAATTCTCATCGCCAAGATGGGGCAGGATGGCCATGACCGCGGCGCCAAAGTGGTGGCAACCGCATATGCAGATCTCGGGTTTGACGTGGACATCGGGCCGCTTTTTCAGCAACCCGACGAGGCGGCGCGGATGGCGGCCGAGAACGACGTTCACGTCGTTGGCATCAGTTCCCTGGCAGGCGGTCACAAGACGTTGCTCGTGCAGTTGGTCGAGGAACTCAAGAAGATTGACCGTGACGACATTATGGTGGTGGTTGGCGGAGTTATTCCTCCGCAAGACTACGAGTTTCTGAAGCAAAACGGCGCTGATGCCGTGTTTGGTCCGGGCACTTTCATTCCCGATGCCGCCAGCGAGATTTTGGCTCAACTCACGGCGCGGCTTGAATAACTGGGCGTATGTCTGTTCTAGCTGCAGTCGAATGGGCGCAGGATTTCGCGTTCCGCGGTTGGGAAGATGAAACCAGTTTCGGTGAGTACAACATGAACGGCGCCGACTCAAAAACGCCTCGCAAAAAGACTGCGCTGAGTCCGGATGCGTACGTGGCGGGAGTCCTTGGGGGCGACCGCGCGATGCTTTCGCGCGCCATTACGCTCATCGAGAGCACTTCGCCTTTTCATGAGGCCCAGGCACAGGAAGTCCTGCAACGGTTGCTTCCTTATACCGGCCGTTCGCGCAGGGTCGGCATCACCGGATCGCCTGGGGTGGGCAAGAGCACTTTTATTGAGAGTTTTGGTTGCTATTTGATTGAAAAAGGATTGACTTTGGCGGTGCTCACGATCGATCCGAGCAGCAAACGTTCGGGGGGCAGTATTCTTGGGGACAAAACCCGCATGGAAAAGCTCAGCCGTGACGCCCGGGCCTTTATCCGTCCGTCCCCTTCCGGGGAAAGCCTCGGTGGAGTTGCCCGGCGAACCCGTGAGACGTTGCTGCTCTGCGAGGCGGCCGGCTTCAACACGATCCTGGTTGAAACGGTGGGCGTGGGGCAGTCCGAAACGACTTTGCGATCGATGGTGGACTTTTTTCTCCTGCTGCTGTTGCCCGGTGCGGGCGACGAGTTGCAAGGGATAAAGAAGGGCATCGTCGAAATGGCGGACGCCGTCCTGGTCAATAAAGCCGATGGCGACAACCGGCTTCGAGCGGAGCAGGCAAGAGCCGAGCAACAAAACGCGCTTCATTATCTGCAGGCGGCCACTCCGGGATGGACAACCGAGGTCGGCCTTTGCTCAGGGCTGACTGGTGAGGGCATTCCGGAAACCTGGGCGCTGGTGGATCGGTTTTATGCGCAGCTTGAACCTGCAGGGACGATTGCAAAGCGGCGTCAGCAGCAAACCCTCGAGTGGCTTTCAAACCTGGTTAATGACGGCCTGTTGCGCAGGTTTTATCACGATGCCCGAGTGAAAGAGCGCATGGTTGTCCTCCAGCGCGAGTTGCTTGCCGGCACCACAACGGCCGTGCGCGCTGCGCGTGAATTGCTCGATTTGTTTGGAGGGGCCCGATGACGGCCGCAACTCCACTTTCAACGCTTCTGATTTATGCTCACAAAAATTGATCATTTAGGGATAGCGGTGCGCTCGCTTGACGAGGCTGTGCCGTATTACGAAAAAGCGCTCGGCCTCAAATGCGAACATCGCGAAGAGGTGCCCTCGCAAAAGGTGCGAACCGCCTTCTTCACTGTGGGTGAGGTGCACCTGGAACTGCTCGAGCCGACCGATTCGGAAAGTCCCATTGCAAAGTTCCTTGAAAAGAATCCCAACGGCGGAGTTCATCACGTTGCGTTCGGCACGGACGACATCAACACACAACTGGGGAGGGCCTCGGACGCGGGCGTAAAGCTCATTCATGACAAGCCGTTCGACGGCGCCGCGGGCAAGCTTGTGGCCTTTCTTCACCCAAGGTCGACCTTCGGCGTCTTGACCGAGTTCTGCATGTCCAAACCTGCCACCACCACCGCGGGGTAGTCTCCGCTCAATCCACTTTTATGCCCCTACCTAAAGCACTGTTACAAGACCTGGAAAAACGGCGTGCCACCGCCCGCGCCGGCGGCGGTGAGGACAAAATGGAAGCGCGCCGCAAAAAGGGCGTCATGACCGCGCGTGACCGCCTCGATGCGCTCTTTCAACCGGGGACATTCCTGGAACAGGGAATGCACGCCGAACACGACTGCCACCATTTCGGCCTGGAAAAGAAATCTCTGCCCGGCGACGGGGTGGTCACCGGCACGGGCATGGTCGACGGCCGGTTGGTGGCTGCTTTCAGCCAGGACTTCACGGTCAGCGGAGGGTCGCTCGGGCGGATCCACGCAAAGAAGATTTGTGGATTGATGGAGTACGCCTTGAAAGTGGGGTGCCCGATCATTGGATTCAACGATTCGGGCGGCGCGCGGATCCAGGAGGGAGACGATTCGCTTTCAGGCTACGGCCAGGTGTTCTTCCGGAACGTGCTCGTGTCCGGCGTGCTGCCCCAGATTGCGATCGTCTCCGGGCCGTGCGCGGGCGGGGCCGCCTATTCTCCGGCGTTGATGGACTTCATCATCATGGTGAAAGGAAGCTCGAATATGTTCATCTGCGGCCCCGATGTCATCCAGGCCGTGACGGGACAAAAATGCACCATGGAAGAAATTGGCAGTCCGATGGCCAACGCCAGCGTCAGTGGCAATGTGCATTTCATTGCGGAAAACGACGCCGAAGCGGTTCGAATCACACACCGGCTGCTTTCGTTCATTCCTGCAAACAACCTTTTGGATCCGCCTCACCACCCCACGCCGCAGGTCGATATGAGCCCCGACGCGGAAATGGGCAAACTCGTCCCCGAAAGCTCAAAAGACCCGCTCGATGTTACAAAGGTGATAACGCGCCTGGTCGATAACGGCGATTTCCTCGAAGTCCACCAGGCCTTTGCGCGAAATATCATCGTGGGGTTTGCGCGGATCCAGGGCGTAGTTGCGGGCATCATCGCCAACAACTCGCTGGTGAAAGCCGGAACGCTGGACATCGATTCCTCCGACAAAGCCGCTCGCTTCATTCGGTTCTGCAATGTGTTTAACATTCCACTGGTCACCCTGGTTGATGTGCCGGGGTTCATGCCGGGCGTGCAGCAGGAGCGCGGCGGAATCATCAGGCACGGCGCGAAAATGTTGTTCGCTTACGCCTCGGCAACCGTTCCCAAGATTACACTTATCCTGCGCAAGGCTTATGGCGGGGCGTACCTCGCCATGTGCAGCTCGGATATGGGCGCCGATTTTGTATATGCCTGGCCGACAGCGGAAATCGCGGTCATGGGCGCCGAGGGAGCCGTGAAGGTGCTCTACAAAAAGGAAATCAGCGCGGCAAAGGACCCCAAAGCCAGGGAATCAGAGCTGGTAGCCGAATATCGCGAGAAGT
>DATGLT010000137.1:0-15741 GCA_035294005.1 Verrucomicrobiia bacterium | reverse complement strand
CTTGTCCAGGGCATTACCGGAAGTTTCGGGGCGCGTCACACTCAACTCAGCCTGGCTTACGGGACTCAGGTGGCGGCGGGAGTCACGCCCGGCAAGGGAGGACAAATGTTTGAAAACAAAGTCCCCATTTTCGACACCGTGGCTGAGGCCATGAAACAGACGGGAGCCACTGCATCGGTCATCTTTGTGCCGCCACCATTTGCGGCAGACGCGATCCTGGAGGGTGTGGACGCCGGCCTGGACCTTGTGGTGTGCATCACCGAGGGGATCCCAGTGAATGACATGGTCAAAGTCAAGCGATCCATGGAAGGAAGCAAAACCCGTTTGATTGGTCCCAATTGCCCGGGAATCGTTTGCCCCGGCACGGGCAAAGATTCCGAGGGTGGCTGTCGCATTGGGATTTCGCCCGGCTACATCCATCGCCAGGGCCATATCGGTGTCGTTTCAAGAAGCGGCACGCTTACTTACGAAGCTGTGTGGCAACTCACCTGCCGTGGAGTCGGCCAATCCACTTGCGTGGGCATCGGCGGGGATCCAGTCAACGGCACCTCGCACCTGGACGTTATCAAGCTTTTCAACGACGATCCGGAGACCCACGGCATAATTATGATCGGCGAAATCGGCGGGTCGGCGGAGGAGGAAGCCGCCGACTGGATTAAACACAATTGCCGCAAGCCGGTGGCGGGATTTATAGCCGGGGCAACGGCGCCGCCCGGCCGTCGCATGGGACACGCCGGCGCGATCGTCAGCGGAGGCAAAGGAACGGCTGCCGCGAAAATAGAGGCTTTCCGCGCGGCAGGCATTGGCGTCGCCCCCACACCGTCGGAAATGGCGGACACGCTGCTCAAAATGATGTGAGAACGGCCGGGACTGAGCTGTCGCAGGAAGTCCTGCGCTCTCGAGCCGGCACGAAACTGGATCCAAAGGCCCTTCGGCATAAATGGGCGCAATAGATTTCCTGCTCAATATTGCAGGTCTCCTGCTTTGGCTTGGCTGGCGTTCATCAGGCTTTGATCCGCTGGTCAAAAGCACACCCGTTACACTGGTCGGAACCCTCAAACGCCCCGAGCCACGCCGGATCAAAGGGTGGCAACTTGCAATCCTGATGCTTTTGCTCCTGGCAGTTCGCGCATGGCTTTACGAGTTTATCGGTGGACCAGCGGAGTGGACTCCAAGACTGAATCTAGAACTGGTTGTGCTCGCCTTCCGCAACAATGCGTTCGCGCCTGTTGCGCTTTTCTCATGCCTAAGCTTCGTTCGAACGATGGTGGTCTTCTATTTCTGGCTGCTCGTCCTCGCGTCCATCAACCAAACACGAGTCGAACCCGACCCGATCTTGAGGCTGGTCCGGTTGAACCTTGGCCGGTTCGCCAACTGGCCCTGGCCTTTGCAATGGCTGATTCCGATGCTGACGGTGCTTGGCCTTTGGCTGGCGGTCTATCCCCTGCTGGTTCGCTGCGGTGTGATGACTCCCGCCACATCCACCGCGCACATGGTCGAGCAAGGGCTGCTGGTCACCCTCGGGTTAGTATTGAGTTTGAAGCTTGTGCTTGCGCCACTCCTTCTATTGCACCTGGTCGCCAACTACGTTTACCTCGGATCCAACCCGGTTTGGGAATTTGTCACGGGAACGGCGCAGCAACTGACAGCGCCGTTGCGGCGATTGCCGCTGCATTGGGCAAGACTCGACCTGGCGCCGGTGATTGCCGTATTGCTGGTTCTGGGGACATTGCAGTGGCTGCCCAATCTGATCCTCAGCAGGCTGACAGCCGCCAATGTGAGCATTTGGCCGCTCTAGCAGCGGAACGCCTCAGAATCCGTTGTCAATCGCGCGGGGTAATCTAATCGTAACCGTCGTGCCGGACTCAGCCTGGCTGTTGATAGTCAGGGTTCCACCATGCAATTCGGTCAGACGTTTGGCGATCCACAGCCCCAGGCCAAGCCCCTGCTGTTCGTGCATTTTGCGATCAAATTGCATGTAGGCTCCCACCCGGGTGATGTGCTCGGTTGAAAAACCGCTCCCGTGATCCGTGACACACAGGCTCACGCCTCCAGGAGAATCTTTCAATGAGACCCCAACCGCTCGGCCCGCATCGGAGAACTTGAACGCGTTTTGAACTATCTCATCCACGATCTTAGCGAGGTAATCTTCGGAAATGGGCAACGGTCTCTCGTCCAAATCGAAGCTCAAATCGGCTTCCCGATTCGCGTTGCGCGCTTGCGCCCGGGCATGCTTTTCAATCAGCTGGGCCGGCGCGCTGGTGCGTTTGCTGCGCATCGCGTTGAGCTTCTGCGGGTCGGTTCCCAGGAGCTCGATCTGGGCATAAATGAGGAAATTCTCGATTAAGCGCTCGAGGCGGCGGCCCGATTCATGAATGACCTGGCCCATTTCGGCCACATCCTCGGGGGGCAGCGTCGCCGCCCCGGCACTGAGCATTTCACCATAGGCCAGAATCCCATTTAACGGCGTCCGCAATTCGTGCGGCAGCATCAGGCTGATGTTGTCGCGCAAATCCGAGAGCTTCCGCTCGGCTTCCTCCCGCACGGTCTGCGCCTTCTTGAGGCGCGCATCAACCGCGGCGTACAGCGCTTCTATCGAAAAAGGTTTGGGTAGATAATCATCGGCGCCCAGTTCCATTCCGTGGCGCATCCCAGCGTGATCGGCAAGGCCTGTCATCAAGATGAACGGCACCGATGCGGTGGCCGCTTCGGCTCGGAGCGATGAAAGAGTACGATAGCCGTCCACTTTTTCCATGTTGACGTCGCACAGGATCAGGTCCGGCAGCACTTTTCTCGCGGCCTCAATTCCGGCCGCCCCGTTCTCCGCCTCCACGACTTCAAAGCCTTTTTGTTCCAGCGCCATGTGGACCATTTCGCGCAACCAGGTTTCGTCGTCGATGACTAGGATTCGCTTCATCTCAAATCAAGGCCGTAATCGGGCCAACGGGCTAACTTGCCGGGTTCTTTGCGTGGCCCGGCGAACTTTGGACAGTTTTTCCCCGAAATGTCCTAAAACAGCACAAGACTAGGACACCCTGAGCTGGATTGTCCACAGGCATTCCGACCCAGCGATCGCTCGCTGATTCTAACGACAATCAGAAGCAAGTCTTTTGCCCTTTTCTCGCAAACCGAAGCCGGAGGTTCAGTTTATCCCCGTATCCTGCACAAGGTCGGCGACCGTTACATTGGAGATTGCCGCTCGAACGATGTGGGCTGCGCGCAAAAGCTCCATGGGAAAACTTTGGGCCACCGCGACACATCGCATGCCGGCGGCGCGCGCTGCTTCAATGCCGTTGACCGCGTCCTCGATAACGACGCACTGGGTCGGAGTCACATTCAATTTCTGCGCGGCTTTCAGAAAAATATCCGGAGCCGGCTTTTTCGCGATCACATCCTCGCCGGTCACCACCGCGTCCCAGGAACCAACGGGAAGGCCAATCCTGGTGAGGTTCGCCTCTACTTTCACGCGGTCGGCGCTCGAGGCAACGGAGGTATGAAGGCCAGCGGTCCGGCAGGATTTGACCAACTCCGGAGCACCTGGGAAAACCTTCAACTCGCGCGGCACAAGCTCAAGGTAGATCTCATACGTGCGGCGTTTCGCGGCGGAAAGATCCAGGGGAAACCGGTACAATTCAGCCACACCGCCAATGTACCGGTCTTCACCTGTGCCGATGAACGGCCGGAAATCTTCCGGGCGGACATTCAGTCCGCGCTCGTGAAACATGGCGATCGCCGCGGCATTAATAAGCGGCTCGGAATCGGTCAAGACACCGTCCATGTCGAAAATTACGGCACGGATTCGCGAACTCATAGTTGAAGCTGTATCATGGCTCATTTCAAACAGGCCAGAGCCGGAGTATATTTTCGAAAACGGTCTGCGCGGAGAGCGCGTCCAGGCCCGCGGGGTGCCTTAAAATAGTGACTTTCTCACTAGGTGGCCGCCAAACGGCCTGGTTAGTCGCGCCCCAAAGGACCAGGCCCGGCAAGCCCACGGCGGCCGCCAGGTGCGATATTCCTGAATCGTGGCCCACAAAGCCATGGCATCGGCCAAGGATTCGGGCCAAGTCCGCCAGTGGAAGGCTTTGGGCCACTCGAGTGCGAGCGGGGGGCAGAGCTGCGGCCAATCGCTGGAGTCGTTCTCCCTCAGCTTCTCCTCCAACCAAAAGCAGATCGAATCGGGTCAAATTAACCAGGCGCTGCAGGAGTTCGGCCCAAGAGTGCTCAGGCCAATTCTTTCTTTCGCCACCGCTGCCGGGATGCAACGCGAGGCGAGGCGCCGGCTGGCCCGGGCTCTCGGCGGGAATTGCCTGACCAGGCGCTAATACCGAATTTGCATCGAATAACGGGCGAGGATCTATCCGCAATCGAGGTACCGGGTCGGCTTCGAATATCGCCAGGCGCTCAAGCGGTTTGAGATACGCAACGGCGGCGGGAAGCTCTGCCCTTTCATCCGGCCGATGAGGACACGCGATGAATTGCGCCGGCGAACAGCGGCCGACATTCGTGCGAAAGATCTGATCCGGATCGTACAAATAAGAAAGAATGAGGTCGAACTCGGAAAAGTAATCAACCAGTTCTTCCGCAAGCTCGCCTTGCCTGGCAAAGAACCCCGCAAGCTGCCGCGCCTCGATGGAACTGATTTTGTCGACCAATCCACCTGCCTCGGCGAGCTGAATGATATGAGGATAGCCCAGCACTTCCAGGTGCGCGTCCGGGAACTGCTTGCGAAGGGCGGCAATCGCCGGGAGGGTCAGGATAAAATCGCCGATGGCGCCACCCCTGATTACCAGGATCTTTCCCCGCAGGGAGCTCACACGTGAAGAGACTTTGACGTTAGGCTGGTTTAGAACTTCGTCAGGCCAAGCACAACAACCAGCAGGCCGAAAGCCAGCCGGATTGTGCAGCCAACCTTGATTCGTTTTTCTGTTGCGGTAGCCCACTGAAGAAAGTCGCGCAAGCGCCAGGGCGACACCGTAAGCCAGATCCCGGCGATCACCAGCAAGTAAGCCCAGCTTTGCATGACCAACACCCATGGCCCGTCGGCCAGATGCGGTCTGCCCGTATCGACCATTAGTTTCGCAAGCAGCAGGAAAACCACCGCTAGCCCGCGCACGGCCAGAAAATCCTGAACATAAACGCAGCTCCCGATGCCAACCGCGATGAACCCGGCAAACAAAAAGTTTTTATAGGCGGCGAAGTCGGAGATGGATTCCTGGCTGAGGTTATAAACAAACCATGCCGTCCCCAGCAGCATGAGCGCGTATCCCCAAGGCATTGAGCGGGGAAAACGGCGAACGGCAGCCGCAAAACCGGCCGGGTTCACAAACCCGTAAATCTGCGGCAGGCCGATGCCCAGCCCCAGAGCTATCGCCAGGGTTGATAAATTAAGCGCGAGCATCCCTCAGATTAATTATGGCCGGGTCGCCGTAAAGCGTAAAGGAGCCGGCGCGCGTGATCTGCAAGTCCATGACTTGCCCGCGGTGCCGTTCGGCGCCTTCAAAAACTACGATCTTGTTGCACCGAGTCCTGCCGGTCAGCCGTTCGGGGTTCCGCCGGCTCAGGCCTTCGACCAGAATTTGAACCTGGCGTCCAACCAACGCTTCGTACCGGCGAGCCGCAATTTCGTTTACCAGGGCCAGCAAACGCTGGTGGCGTTCCTCCCGGACTTCCCCGGGAACCTGGTTCGGCAGGGCCGCAGCCGGAGTGTCCCGCCGCTCCGAATACCGAAAGATGTAGGCCTGGTCGAATTGGATTTCCCGCGTTAAAGACAGTGTTTGTTCAAAATCGTCCTCCGTTTCACCCGGAAAACCAACAATGAAATCCGTGCTCAGGCCCATCCCGGGCCGCGCGGAGCGCAGTTTCGAAATAAGAGCTACATACCGTTCGCGCGTGTAACCGCGATGCATCAGTTTGAGAATTCGATCGCTCCCACTCTGCACGGGCACATGAACGCTCTCAACCAGCTTGGGGAGGCGCTGGTAAGCTTCGACCAGATCATCCCCGTATCCCTTCGGATGCGGAGACGTAAAGCGAATCCGCTCCAATCCCTCAATTTCATGCGCAGCTTCCAGCAACTGGACGAAGGCCGAGATTCCGTCGCGCGCTGGGATGTCCCGTTTGCCATAGCTGGTGACAATCTGGCCCAGGAACGTAATCTCCTTCACGCCGCGTTCGACGAGTTCACGGCATTCAGCAAGGATATCGGGAATGGCGCGGCTGCGTTCCTCTCCACGGGTGTACGGCACAATGCAAAACGTGCAATACTGGTTGCATCCCTGCATGATGCTCACAAACGCCGTCACGGATTTCTTGCCATTCCCGTTCAGGAGGTGTTCGCGAATCGTGGATTCGCTTTTGTGTTCTTCAGCGATGTCAACCACCTTTCGCTGCCGGCCCCGCGTCAGTTCGTCCAGGTAATCGGCGGTCCTGTGGAATTTCTGAGTTCCAAGAACGAGGTCTACATCGGGTAAACGGTCGATTAACTCGCGGCCCCGGCTTTGGGCCATGCACCCCATGAAGCCGAAGATCGTGTTCGGACGAGTACGGCGGGTGTCGGCAATCATCGCTTCCATTTTGTGAAGCGCCTTCTGCTCGGCCATGTCGCGCACGCTACAGGTGTTGAGCAAAACGACGTCGGCCGTGGCTTCCGAAGCTGCAAGCGAGTAGCCCCGAGCGACCAATTGAGCCGCGACGGCTTCACTGTCGCGCTCATTCATTTGGCACCCGTAGGTTTTAATATACACGCTCGGCATGATGTTGCTCAAAAACGGCTGATTAACCTACGACAAGCAGGCATCGTTGGAAAGCACACGATTGGAGATCCTGGGATACCATCGGGCGGATGAATTCACAGGAACTGCGAGTTTACGTTGCTTACTTTATACACGTCCTGTGAAGATAGTATTGCTGATGAAGCGGAGTCCGAACCGACGCTGCGGGGGCGCAATCCCTTGCTCATGATCCCGTCGCTTTGGGCGCGCCTAAAGTGAACCGCGCGGACAACAAGCGGCCCAAGCCTGCCAGCGGCAATAGTGTTAGTGCCATCAGGATCAGGTTTTCAGCGAGCTTGCGGCAAATCCACACTTCGCCGGTACCGCAACCGCAATCGAAGCGCACCGCGCAAAGGGCGATGTGTTGCAAATTACTGACGGCCAGGGCGCGTTTGAATATGGCTGCCGTAAAGGGGACCAGCATCAAAAGCACAAGGAGACCCGCTCCCCGAACCGCCACCCCGGCGAGCAACAAAAGTCCGCAGTAAATCTCGAACCAGGGTAATGCCGCGGCAATCGAATTGAGAATGAGTGGATTGGTTGTGATGTCATACTGCCGGATAACCTTCAAAAATATTTCCGGGTGCATGGCCTTCGTCCAACCGGTGTAAATAAAGAGCCCACCCAAAATCCATCTACTAGCTACTCCAAAATATTCCAGGTAGCGACTTTTGGAATTCATTTCGCTCCCGGGTGGCCGGCCGGTTGCGACTCGTGAATTTGGCCGCTGTTGCGCTCGCCAATTTCAACCGGCCAACGGTTGGAAGACCACTCGTCGAAACCGCCGGCATAAACAAACAATCGCGCTGAAGGCACGCCGGCATCTCGCAAGAACAGGGCCGTCTGCTCGCTGTCCTCGCAAGCGCCGCCTTTGCAATAAACCAGAATTTGCTGAGCCACCTGGCAGGCGGGCAAAACTGCCTCCAGGTATCGTTCCGGATGATAATGATCCAACTGGTAAGCTCCCGGCACGTGGCCCGCTTGATAGTGCTCGTCATTACGGGCGTCCACAAAAGCCACCAGGCCCGATTCCCGGTTCGGATCCGCATAAAGCCGGGAGACCAGGTTGCTATCGGCCAGTTGCAGCCCCTCTGAACGGAGTCTTTCTGCGAGCGATTTCGGAGCAGCGTCACTACTCGAGGTTACGGCGGCCTCGCCGGCGGAATGGGACAATGCGCCACCTGAAAAATAATTGCGATTCAATTTCAGTCCCTGGCGCGAAATGCTATTTGCGCCGAACGCCAGGATCGCCCCGGCGATACCGATCAGGAGCGCTTCACCGAAAATGGCTTTGAAGCTCATGCCTTGGCGGATCAATCTTACGCCGGGGCTCGTCGAACGCCCGCTCGGCACCGCCGTCGCAACTTACCTTGAAATCAGCGCGTGACAGTGGGCGTTTCCCCTGGCTTGGCAGCCGATGCCGTGGGCGCGACCGGCCTTGGAATCGGCGGCGGCATCACTGCGGGCCGAGGAGTTTGGATGATCGGCACTTTTATCTCCGGAACCCGGGGCTGGCTCGACTTCATGGTCAGCGCGATCTCTGTCCCGGCGGGCATTTCAAAACCATCGGGAAACGTCAGCACGGCGTTGAACAAACGGCCGGGTTGGATTTCCTTAAGTTGGACATCCACGCCTGGAACATTGACCACTGCGTTGCTCAACGTCAGCAGGTTCGTACTGTTGTTCTGAATAGTGATCGTGGTTGGCCGCATTTTCAATGGAGGCGGAGGGACCGAGATGCGCTGCGGCAGAATGGTCAAGGGCGGCTGGACATTGGCCCAAAACATCAGATCCAAGGTAGGGGTCTGAGGCGAGGAAGTTTTCAGGATGACTTTTCCCTGGACATTGCCGGCGGTCAGGTCGCGAATCGAATTGAGGGCCACCTGGTATTCCTTGCCTGGAACATTGGTGGTGAGGGTGACGCTGAATGCCGCGTTATTGCATTCGGGTGAAAACACTGCCAGCGGTTCGTCCAGGTGATTCAGAATTTTGATCGTGGACGATGCCCTGGTTAAATCCGGCGCAACGTTCATCACGGTGTAAGGAGGGACAATCTCAATGGGCTTCCAAACCGTGCCTTTGAGCTGAAGAACCGTCGAAGGATGCTGTTTGTCGTTGCTGGCGACGGTGACCGTCTTGAATACGGGCCCGTTAAAGTTCGCACTGTTGAATTGAACGGAGATTTTGCCGGTTTGCCCAGGAGCAACCGTGCGCGTCCAATCCCCGGCAGTGGTGCAACCGCACGAGGGGTGGACATCGGTGACCTCCAGTTGCGCCTCTCCCGTGTTCGTGAAGACATAGCTATACTTCACCAACTCGCCGGCCTGGACTTTTCCAAAGTCGTAAATGGGAGTGGCGAATTGGATTTTGCCGCTGGGAACCGGAGCGGGCGGCTGGGGCAGCGACGCAGCGGGCTGGGGTGAAACTGGCTGGGCGGCAGGCACTGTCCCTGGCGGATTATCAACGGCAAGCGCGTTCAAGGGACCCAGTACAGCCATCCAAGCGAAAACAAAGTTCCTTGTAAACTTTTCCATATGTCTTTTAGTCGGGGTAGACTATCGCAGAACCGGGGAGCGAAATAAAGGGAAAAGCGACGGAAGCAAGGCCTGGCGCCGTTAGACAGAGAGTCAAACGAGCCGTACACACGGACCGCCGCAAAGCGTCATCCGATTGGAAACATCAGCGCGTATCGCAGGTTTGAAGGTTGCCACCGACGAGTCCAGGCCGATATCCTTGCGGCCTCTTTTTCCATGACCCCCTGCGCGCGAATTCTGCACATCTTCGGATTGACGCTTGCCTTCACAGTGTTGGCAAGCGGAGGGGGCCGCGGCGCGCAGGCCCGGTCGGCCGCATTGCCGCGGATCCCGGCGGACCAACCTTTTTCGTTCGTAGTGTTTGGCGACAACCGCGGCGCTGACCCCGGAGACCCGCCCGCGACGTTTTTTGAAGTACTCGATTCCGCCGGCAAAGAACATCCGGCGTTTGTGCTCGATACCGGGGACATGATCTATGGACATAGCAGGGATGAGGAAATCGTGCGCAGTGAATGGCGCGCGTACCTCCGCGCCGTGGGCCGTTTGTCAGCTCCCATTTTCCATGCCCCTGGGAACCACGACATTTGGGACCAGAAAAGCGCGCGCATTTATCAAGAGCTTTTCGGGCCGACCTATTATTCCTTCAGTTATGGGAACTCGCTGTTTATTGCCCTGGATACCGAAACCGCGCGCGCTCAAATCGACCAGGCCCAGTATGACTGGCTTCGACAGGAGTTGCGCCAATGCACTCATTCCAACGTGTTTCTTTTTTTTCATCACCCGCTCTTTCCAGTGGAAAGCGGCATTGGAACCTCGCTGGACCGTTACCCAGCGCAACGCAATGAACTGCATCAGTTGTTTGTTCGGTATCGCCACATCGTCAGGGCCGTTTTCGCAGGCCACGAGCACCTCTACGCATTCAAGGAGCGCGATGGGATCGCGTATTACACGAGCGGCGGTGCCGGAGCCCCGCTCTACACCGCGCCTGAACTCGGCGGCCTTCATCATTACCTCGCCGTCCACGTCAACGGCAACCAGGCCGAAGTGGAACTCAGGAAAGTCTGCGCTCCGGCCGGCCAACTGTTGTCCCCACGAGCAGTGAAGCCGGGAGAAATCCTGGAGACGTGGGCCCAGGGTTTGATGTGGTACGCCTGGGATCGTTCGGCCAACGTTGAACTGGTCAGCAACCTTGCCAGCGAGGGCACGCGCGCATTGCGCCTGAATTATGATGCGCAACAGTGCACCAACCCGGCTGTGGTTCTCGCACTATCGACGCCTTGGGACCTGAATAACGGCCAAGCCTTCAGCATCGACGTTTACGTCCCGGAACAAACGAGCGGCGCCGGACTTGGTTTTGCTTTGCAAGGCCGCACTAAAAACGAAGCACCCCGAGTAAATCTCAACCAAGGCTGGAATACTGTCGTTACCCCGTTAACGGCACCCTGGATGTTAAACGGAGAAAAGCGCAGGATAGAAGCCCTGGAATGGAATATCTCGGGAGTGAGGCAAGGCTCAGGAGGGTATGTGGTCTTCGACAACTTCAGAGTATTGAGACAAGGGCATGGCGGCCCCTCAACAAACGAGCTGGTTGAAAGTTGGGAACGCCCCCTGCTCTGGCGAACTTTTGACGAATCGGTTGGAGCCGAGATATCCCCCGACCACGGGCTGGTTCTTCACTTGGATTTGTCAAGGTTTGCCAGGCCGACGCTTTTTGCGCGGTTAAATCCTCCATTGGACCTCACGGCGGTCAAAGCACTGGAACTGGAATTTGATGGCTCGGGGCAAACGCCATCAGATTCGGGCATCGGATTGTCCTTACGAATAAACGACGTGTCCTACGACGCACCGGTTCAATTACTGCCGAAAGCACGGGCCAGATTGAGGTTCGCTTTGGATCCGTCATGGCTTCCCGCGGAAGCTCGTTCAAAGGTCCAAGTGATCGCCTTCAAGCTGAGTTCCGCCAGTCTGTTCGGCCACGCAGACCTCAGGTTCCTGCGCCTGGCTGCCGTTCAGGAACCATGAGCGGCTTAACCCTTTTTTCCAAACTGGAGATTTTTGGTTCCTTTGTATCCTGCGTTTGGTTCCGAATGGCCCCGACTAAGGCTCTTTTGGCAATTTTTCGGTCCGTATCGAGAGAAGCCGGATTTGAGGCGGTTCGTGCCAGGAATCATCCGGAAAGGCGGTTCGTCCTGGGCTCCAGCCGACGATAGTACTCCAGGCACGCGCCCTCACGGGGGCTGACACTTCGGCGCCCGGAGGAACGTTGGGAGGCACATCAGCGAAAGGACTGAAAAGGTGCAGCAACCGTTGCCCAAATTCGGAGGCACTTTTGGCTTTAAGCGGTCTGACTGCGGGCCCGGAGATGTGGACTTTGGTCCGCCCAACAAGATAATCGAGAGAATTAGTATCTCCGGGTTCGCGAAGTCTGAGTCCCATCATTGCGGATTGAGGCAGTGGCATGCTGTTCCTTGCGGTCTCCGCAACCATGCTGAAATTGGTGGCAGAGGTGGTTGAATTGGTAGCTGCCGTCTGCGCGAGAAGGGTCAAAGGTGCTGAAAGGAGCGCCGCCAGGACCACCGATTTTGTGATCAGTCCCATACCATTACAAAACGCCCGGTTTGGGCTCTTGTCAAGAGACGCCAGGCAGGACTTCAACCTCACCCGGGCTCATTATTAATTACCGAGCGGAACCAGGTAAGATTGAGTCCAGTCCGGACAACGAGGTCTTTGACTCGATCCCAAAACTCCCTGCCAATCAGAATCCGAAAGTCTTGTAAGACCGGGCACCTCGAATTCGTAGTGGCTGAGCACGGGTCCCGCATAGACCATCCGGTCCGGGCCGTTGTCGATCGCGATCAGGAGAAAGTTCACATTGCCAATGCCTTCTTCGAGGACCGCCCCGGGGTCTCCGACATCGGGGTCCGGTGGGGCAGTCTGAACATCGGCCACGATTAGGTCCTGGATCGCGCAACCCGGCACCTGGGTAAGAGACCCTCCAAGCTGGTTGACGTAATACAAGCCGGGATACCAACCGCTCCAGGTTTTGATTCCCGTGTAGTCCTTTACGACCTCCATAATGTTTTTCAGGAAATCGTTCTGACCGGAGGTGAATGGCATTTGGTTCAGTTCCTCCTGTGACATGGCTTCCAATGTTGCCATCACACCGGCAAAATTAAGCGCCAATGTGACCTGCCGAGACTTAGTCCAGTTCAGTGAAAATCTGATTGGCGACGGATAAAAGGGATCGCGGCTGGGGACGACGACATACCCCGACATTGGGAGCGCTGCGATGGCGTTCGCAGTCACTTCCGCAAGTATTTTCATTTGGTGCCAAAACTCGGGACGGGGTTCAACAAACCCGGCGGGGTACCCACACAATTCGTTCCCCGAATATGATTGCTTATCATAGAGAATGGTATCGTGTCGAAGTTCGGCCCATGAAGCCAACTGGGTATTGAGATTCTTCATTGCCCAGGCCCTCGTTCGCATGGCTTCCGGGTAATGGGAAGCAGTCGTCGGTGCGGAAAGCGCCCGCAATGCAGCCAGCCACGCCGTGTAGATATTATTCGTCCATGCGTCGGGCGGCTGAGAATCGATTGCCTTCCGGGCGGCAACCAGGTTTTGGTGGTAAGGCAAGCCGTCGCGAAACAACTCTCCATTCGTGTTGCTCATCCTGGCGGCGATTTCCGGAACAGTAGAATCGTTTGCCAGCACCGAAAACGCCATGTCCAGGGCGCTGCATCGCCGCCGAAGAACCTTGTTGGGCTGTCCCTCAACGACCGTCAGGATCTTGTCGAACACCATCTGTGAAAGCGCCCAACTATCCATGACAAACTTTTGTCCGCATACGGTAAAAGATCGCGGCAGCCTGGTCTGCTCAGGTCCCAAAGGGGAATAGAAGATATCGCTGGGAATCGATTGCACGCCCAACTCGCCCGTCAAGAGCCGGGTTTGCAGGCTCCTCAGCACCTCCGTCGATGGAATATCTGCAAGCGACTGAATATTTGCGGACTGCAGCAAACTTTGCAGCTGGGCAAACGTGAGCGAGTCGGTAGTGCCGACAAACGTGCGAGTGATCGACTCGATAGCCGACCAGTTGGTGAACTGCCCCGAGCGGGCCAGCAGTGAATTCATTACGATTGCTGCGCCGAACTCGCGCAGGTCGTCTTCCGTGTTGGGCGGATACGTCACGATTCGAAAGTCCATTCGGCCGCACCACATCATGGTGCGAAAATACTTCCGCAGTCGGTCAGAAGCGTCGTAATGGCCTCGAACTTTAAACTGAGAACAATCGACCTGGCGTGAGCCGCCAAAAATCGGTATGGATTCGAGGTCCAACCTGCCAATGGCGGCGAGCGTCTGGGCCACATCTGAGTCGATCTGGCCGTTTCCAGTTGCACTGTGAATCCACTGCCCATTCCATAAGCTTAAAGCAACCGTCAGGAAATAATCCGCGTCGTAAACGCTATTGCTGAGGGGCCCGTTTCCATATTGCGCCGCGGTTGCGGGCAGTTGCGCCGACAGGTTGCTCAACATCCCTGACAATAGTGTCGAGACGTAGATTTCTTCCAGTTCCTCAAGCATGCTCTGGTAGGAACGGTGCCATGCATGCAAAATCGAGTCCGTGGTGACGAAGCACGGCACGTCCCCGCTGAACAGCCGGTAGTAAGCGTCCCCGAACGTTTTGCTCGCCTGTGCTTCGCTAACGACAAACCCATTCGTCATGAATACAGCCAGTTCGTTGCTGGTCAGCTGAAAGCTCCCGACTGGGCTCGGGCCGTTGAAATTGGACCAGTATTGGGCCGTGGTCGGGTCCCAGCTTAACTGTGGAATACACCCGGACATGGAGCTGTTGGTCGCGAAATCGTCTTGCGTCAGGTTTTGCAACGAGGCCAGGTTTTGCGCAAACACAGCGCTAAATCCAAAGACATCCGCGCCGCCGCTGGCGGTTTCGGATTGCGCCTGCGTGGCCAGGTCAGCGCGGACCCGGTAAAACACAGGGCCGGGTTGGAGTGGTTGGGAAACGCTCAACAAAGAGCCCGAACGTCCAGGGATGCCGAGAAACCTGCCGGGCACTGTTTTCCACAAACGCAGGTCGCTGCTATATTGCAGCTGATATTCCGGGTAGATCTGAGACTGGTTTGTCCCAGGAACCGAGGCCGGCCAAATCAACTGAACGGAACTGCCGCCAGTTTGGAGATCCATCGAAACAGGTTGGCCGTGAGAGGTTAGAGCCAGGCACAGCAAGAACCCAGGGATTCTGAATAACCGTCCCGCCTTCATGATTTGATTTAATCATGGCGGCTTACAAAGTCAAGATTTTCGTGATTTTCGCTGCTTCACGCGGATATTACGTTCCGAAACCGGGCAGACGGATTTTCCGGGATCCGCCGATTCTCGGCACGCAACCGCTTACGCTCGAAGCCACTGATCAAGATGTTTGGCTACAAAAACATCATCGTTGAGGTGGGGATAGGCGCAATAGACGCGATCGATTTCCTCGCGTTGACCTGGACTCAGCCGCTCGGAGGGGTCGAGGCAAGTCGTGCCGGCCAGCAATCCTTGCCGCCGCAGGACTTCGTGGATGCCGGGAATGCAGCCTGAGAATCGGTTCGCGGCATCGAATACTGCCGCATTGGCGTCGGTGACTTCCATTGCCAATCGCAACAACTCGCGCGGGATGGGTTCCTTCGATTCGACGAGCTTCCGGCACCGGGCATGAAGTTCGACGGCTTTATGCGTCCAAACGGCCCAATGCCCCAGTAATCCGCCCACAATATGGCGCTCTTTTATGGCTTTACCGCGCACAAACTGAAACGGCGTCAACAGGTCCATGACGATACTGTCATCATTGCCTGTGTACAAGGCGATATCGTCTCGGCCGCATTCGACCACGGCGCGCACAACATCCAGGGTTTGGTAACGGTTGAACGGCGCAATCTTAATTGCAACGACGGGGTCAATTTGAACAAAGCGCCGCCAAAATTCCAAAGGCAACAGTCGTCCGCCGGCGGCCGGCTGAAGGTAAAAGCCGAATAACGGCAGGATGGCTGCCACAGACTCACAATGGGCAATCAATTCGTGGATCGAAGCTTTGGGATGAGCCGCCAGGCTCAGTAACCCGGCGTCGAACCCCTGCTCTCTGGCGACGATAGCCTCACGAACCGCTTGTCGTGTTGAACCGCACAGGCCGGCGATCAGAACGCAGCTGCCTCTCAAATTGCCCCGTTCTTTGGCCGCGATTTCGAACAACGGCTTCAAAAGACCCACTTTCGGGTCATGGATGGCAAACTGTGTGGTGTGCACGCCCAGAGCCAACCCGCCTGCGCCCGCCGCGCGGTAATAACGCAGGAGAGCCAGTTGGCGCCGCTCATCCCATCGGCGCCTCGCATTGAGCGCCAAAGGACAGGCGGGTATCACAACCCCTTTCCCGAGGC
>DATGLT010000136.1:0-2934 GCA_035294005.1 Verrucomicrobiia bacterium | reverse complement strand
TGCTCCAGGCTGGATTGGGTTCGTCCCATAAATCCGAGTGCGTGCAGAGTTGCCGTCAGCTGCTTGTCCAATGCGTGTTCGTCCCCCGCCCGTGCTGCCGGTGTCTGGACCATGCAAGCTGCCGCTAGTAGTACCCCGCACGTCACCGACCGACTCGCCAGTTTTTCGAAGGTTTTCATAATGATAATTCAGCTTAAGGTCCGGCCCCCGCTTCCCAGGAGAAAACGGGGGCCTGCCTTGTTATGAAGTTTGTCGTCTCGCGGTTGGTCGTTCAGCGATCCAGGAGCTGAAAGCGGACTTTGCCGCCAGCCCCATCGGCGGGTCGAGTGAAGAGCTCGGTGTGCGTCAACTGCACGTTGACGGCGTCATAGTTGTCTTGGAAATGTCCGTCTACGAAGGGGCGAATGACGGTCAGTTTAACCCCTCGGACAGTAGCGCCTGAGGAGAAGTTGAAGTTCACGGTGAGAAACAGTGTGCCTCCCTGCTGTTCCTCGCCCCGGCCGCCGGACGGCAAGAAGGTGTCGAAACTGGTGGCAGACCACGTTCCATGGAAGGTGGGGCCGCCGTGCTCGTCGGGCGCCCCAACGATTTCGAAGTTGCCCGATGCCTGGGCTGTGTTTGCGCCGGTATCAAAGTTCCCTAATCCGGTAAGGGTCATCGCCTCTCCGTGGTCGCTGTCCGCGATGACGGCGTTGAGCGAATCGTGCAGGCTAAAAGCCCATTGTGCGGCGGCTGGTGCGCCCGGAAAAAAGGAGTGTTCGGCTTCCTCGAACCTCACGCTTCCACCCGAACCTCCGGGAGGAACGATATACGGCTCACCGGCTACGATGGGGCCCGAGACCCCTTCAGCCATCAGGACGATCTGGCCCGGCCCGTTGGGATTGGCCAGGGGATCACTGGATTGGAAATCGATCGTAAGCATGCCGCGGTCTTTTTGGTCCGGAACCCAGCCGATGAAGGTGCTGGAGTGCCAGGTGGCATTAATTACGGGGCCATTAGGGTGGTCGAAGGCATTGAACAAGGTGTACGTCCCGCTGGCCGAGGCGACGCCCGTAGCCGGATCGAACGTCCCGCCGCCCGTCAGCCGGATGGACTCGTATTTTGGGCTATTCTTGTTGAGAGCGATGGGCGCGTTCACGATTTTGAATGTCCAGGCTTCAGCCTGCGCGGCCACCACCTGGCCCATAACCATTGCCCCAAGCAACATCCCAAGCGGTTTGGTCGCTCGGCAATGGCCGATGCCTTTTGTTGCGCCGCTATTTTCGTCCCGTTGATTCATACATTACCTTTCCCAGTCAGATGGCAACCACCTGACTCTGTTGTTTGTTGTGTCTTTGCTTTCCATGAGGTTCGCGGGAAGTGGACTTGGAAATCTCAATCTCCCCTCGGTTCCTACCCGATATCCACCCGCGCCTTCCTCAATCGGACCGGCCCCAACCGGTCACGGGGTTCCTTAAGCTTCGATAAACAAAGGTTACAAAGAGATTAATTGTTTCTGCTGTTTAGAGACGCATGCGCTGGCTAGTGTGGCTGCGAAACCCCGGAGCGGCCAGAAACGCGGGACCTGCGCTCGGCGATCGCGAACTGTTGAGATTGGAAATCGCCAACACTGTTAGCGCTCCGGAAGTAATCGAAGATCACTCGTAGCGACATCAACAGCCTTGGTGTGCCGCTCTATGAGTCGCTCACCAGCAAGACACCTTTCGCAGCTAAGCGCCTCATCAATGCCGGTCTCGAGGAAATTCGTCGGATAATCCAGGACGAGGACCCACCCAAACCTTCCACTCAATTCATTACCCTGGTCTCACCCCTCCCGCTGAATCGAATCAGCCGCAGATTGGATGCGCTAACACCGCGTCCGGCAGCCGCTACGATTCCAGAAAGTCAGGGATGTTACCTGACAAGCCAAGTGCCGGACCACCTCCCCGAGGCAGCCCGGCACCGGCTTGTTTTATCCTCACTCAACCCCACTCAACCAAGACTATTGTGAGCCGTCGGTCTGTGCCCAGGAGATGAACACCTGTGATACTGACTTTCCAAGATCCACGCCGGCGGTGTTGTCCATGGGGAAATGGATGCCGGCCCAAATTCGCGAATCGCCCGCTTCTTTGCCGACGGCTCGAATAAAGTCAGCATGATCCGGGAAGAGGTACGCCAGCATCTCCGAGCGCGCGGCCGAGAACGTGGAATGATTCGAGGGATAACTCGGAAAATTTGGCACCGCGAATAGAGGTTTAATCGTCGGGTCCAACTGGGGCGGCCGGATATACCAGTAAGTGAATTTGCCGTCCTGGCTGGCAATAAAGGCGTCAAACAGCACCGAGGCGACCAGGGCGTAGACCCGCGCCGCGCGAGGCGGATTCTGGTCGAGTTTGCTTTCGAACATCCATTTATCCGCATAGCGGTAAGGCCAGGTGCTTAATCCTTCAGGACTTTGCCAGTAGAACGCTTTGTAAGTAGTGACAAAGGTCCTGGGAAAATTACGAACGATGTCAGTCTGCGCCTGGACGTCGGCGGAATCGCACGCCGGCGGCGGCGGGGGGCGGAACTGGCTGGGAGAAGTTAAGAGAATCGGTTTCCAATTCGCGGCGGTGACGTTGCCAGGGTTGCTGCCGAGCCATTTGCACGGGCCAACAGGCACGGTTCCGCCCCAAACAGCGTCGGAACCATCCGCCTTGGCCTTGGCAATGACTTGCTCGGCTACCTTGCGGCCGAGGTCCAGTCCGGCGGCAAGGTCGCTGGGGTACTGCAAACCTGCTTGGACCCTGGACCAGCCGGCCTCCTCGGCCATGGTCTGAAAGCTTTGAGCTTCGGCGGGGAGAAAGTAGGCCAGAACCGTGGCGGCGGCCTGCGCGGCAGCGGCGTGCTCCGAAGGGTACGAGGGGCTATTGGGGACAGGCAAGGCCGTAGGGAGATCGCGGTCGAGTTCGTTGG
>DATGLT010000135.1:0-7153 GCA_035294005.1 Verrucomicrobiia bacterium | reverse complement strand
ACCTGTCGAAAGCCGGGCACCATGGGTTCGAAGCCTTTTTTGACTTTGTCCTGGCCGGTGGCTGAAATGCCGGCCAGTGTGCGCCCGTGAAATGAATTAATTGTGGTGATGACTTCAAAGCGGCCCTCATCGTGGCCGAATTTGCGGGCGAGCTTGAACAATCCCTCGTTCGCCTCGCCTCCGCTATTGCAGAAAAAACATTTGCCCTGCCCGATATGGCCGGTCAACGCCTGCGCAAGGCGGCCTTGGGGTTCATGAAAATAAAAATTCGAGGTGTGAATCAGTTTTCGAGACTGTTCCACCAGCGCCTCAGTAATGGCCGGATGGGCGTGCCCAAGCGCGCTGACCGCAATCCCGCCGCCGAGATCCAGGTACCGTTTCCCGGTGATGTCATAGACGTAACTACCCGAGCCGTGGCTGAGCACGATCTCAAACCGGCCGTAGCTCGGCACGACGTGCTGCTGGAATAGCTTTTGCACAGCCTCAACATCGTTGCGCACCACCGGCGGAGGCGCCGGGACAATTTCTTTCATAAGCTCGACATCAAAACGAAACGAGACAGAACTTTATAGTCAAACGCCAAGGATAAAAGCGGAATTTCGATCGTCATTGAAACGGTGAGAATTGATGCTTTGAGAATTTTCCCCTGGTAATTGGCCGCCGCAAACGACTCCCAGCCCGGCCCGCTCGCATTGCAAATACTCCCAATCTCAATTCCGGACCGTGAGTAGATCGCGGTTGCGATGTGCGGCGTTCTGTCGAATGCCGCTGCGCCACTCCTTCAGTGGCTCCACCAGGCAAGGCCAATCTGCGGCCTCTTTGATTTTGACCTTGCCCCAAGTCGTGCATAGGTATCCCAGGACCGCCGGGTTCTTTTGGGCGGCCGCATAGCTGCTAAAAGCCTGGGCTGCTTCCAGCGGCTGCCAGCCGGAAGGCCAAACCTTGAACCCTTTGCCGGCAAGAAAAGGCACGGACGGATACTCAGCCCGCTTTTCGTAGTGCCAATCGCACACAATAATGTCCTTCGCGATGAGGTCCGCGGCCCTTTGCGTGCCGTTTTTCGAAGCTTCCCATTCCGAAAACCTCAACGCATCGGCATCCAGAAGCCGGTCCCCCCACATGAACATCTCCAGTTTCCTGTCCGTCACGATGTGCCGGTGCAAAGAGTTCGCGGCTTCAGCAAAAAGTTTTGCCGGGTCGCCACCTTTGCACCGCGGACAATGTTCTGAAGCGATGAGAAACACCTCGTCCATCCCGACATGAAATGCGTCGGCCTCAAAACCATCGACCATGTCGTCAATCAGGCCAAAGACAAATGGGTTGACCTCCGGGTTTTGCGGACACCAGCTCCGGCAATATATCCCCTTGTTTTCAGGATACTGCCCCGGGGTCTCGTCAAATTCGGGGTGTTTCGCCAGCAGGGGCAGGGTTGTTTTGCTCCAGGACTGGTGCCCCAGGCAGTTGAGTTGTGGAACCAGGCGGATTCCACACGCATGCGCTGCGGCCGTCAGCTGCCTGGCCTGGGCACGGGTAACAAACCCGCTGCCGCGCACTTCCGGGTGCGATTGAAATTCGTACGAGTAGTTGACCTCGGCTATCACAATGTTGACCCCGTTGCTGGCGAGCCTGGGGAAAATGCCAGCCAGGTCGTCCGCCTGCTTCGAATTCTGCACCATGACATGAATCCCGCGCCAAACCGGGTTGGCGGCTTTCCACCGGCTCACCCAGCTGCTACTGGCGCCTGTGGTATCGGTGCGGCAACCAGAAAGGGTCCACGCTGCCGCAATCGAGAAAACTCCCAGGAACCAGGCTCTTGACCTTGACATAGTCCAGCAATGGCATTGCCGGCGCCGCAATTCAACAATTTAAAGCCGGCAGTCCAAGTCGCCATCGCGCCGGGCCGAAAAGAGGCACCCCGGCGCCTGATCGTCAAGTCCAGCTGCACAGGTCAACTGTCGTTAATTTTACTGATAGGGTAGGTGAATATACCCGTTGACAAAAAATCGCCAAAAGGCCATGATGTTTGACGTCACCCCACCCTATTCCCGGGGGCCCGGCCGGTCATGGAAACAGACAGATATGAAAGAAATCGATATGGCAGCAAAAAGCACTCCCTCAGATTGCCGCCTGCACCCAAAAGGCGACGTCAACTTCAGTGAACCTCTCGCTGCGCGCGAACCCAGTCCTCGAGGGCCAGCCGCAAAAAAATTCTCGGCGGGCTTCACACTGATCGAACTCCTGGTGGTTATCGCTATCATCGCGATTTTAGCCGCTATGATCCTGCCTGCCCTTGCCAAGGCCAAGCAGAAGGCCCAAGGCATCGGCTGCTTGAATAACACCAAGCAATTGGCCTTGGCCTGGACAATGTATTGTACCGATGCCAACGATTGGACCCCTCCCAACCGGGATGGCGGGGCGGTTCAAGGCTGGGCGGGAGCTACAGGCAATTGGAAAAACCCGGTTCCCTATTCCTCGCTCAGTTGGGCCGGTGGGTGGGAGGATTTTACGTCTAATAACACCGATAATACGAATGTCTTCAACCTGATTTTTGGCGCGCTTGGCCAATACACTGCCAAAAACGTCAGCGTCTACCACTGTCCAGCAGACCTTTACCCGGCGAACGAGGGAGGTTCGATGCTGAATCGCGTGCGAAGCCTTTCGATGAATGGGTTTGTCGGCGATCGCAATAACGTCCGATCGACCGGCGCCAACGACTGGTACCCAACTTTCCGCCAGTTTCTTAAGACGACCCAGTTTACCCGCCCGGGTCCGGCACAAACTTTCGTCCTGGTGGACGAACATCCCGACAGCATCAACGACGGCTGGCTGATTCCAGACGTGGTTGACCGCGCCCGCTTTGTTGACTAGCCGGCCAGCTACCACAACGGCGCTTGCGGATTCACTTTTGCCGATGGCCATTCGGAAATCCACAAGTGGCATGGAGCCACCATCCAGCCTGTCAAGCGAACGCAATACAACGGCTTTTCCGGGGACGTAAACGACGTCATCTGGTTTGCCGACCATTCGACCGCGCTGAGGTAAAAGTCTGCGCCGTTCCTGAGGTCATTGCCCTGCAATTGCCGGTTGAAGACCGGCGCAGGGGTTGCCAGCCGGCATAGCCCTTGGTGGGCTTTAAGGTGCGCACCCCAGGACCCCGGGATAGCATTCGACCTGAGGGGTGATACGGATGCAAGCGGCTTGAATCTGCCTGCATACGGGATGATGCATGACCGAGGTCGAGGCCCTGATTGACAGCGCGCCGAGGAGAACCGGTTCACCGAGCGCCTGTGTTCGGCAAAGCAGCGGGCCGAGCCTCGACGCGCACCCCGGCTTGTGCCGCCGCCTCAGGGTCTATCTTCTTAAGCGCTTCCGCAACGGCGTGGTGCAGGTCCTTGTCTGGAACCCTAAACAATAAAAGGAGCTTTGGAACCGCCGCCTTCGAAAGACTCCCAAGCTCACCCAGTGCTTCTGCCGCCGGTTCCCGGAGGTCATCATCTTCGAGACCTTTGATCAGTAATGGAATGACGACATCCGGTTTCCAATGGATTTTACCCAAGGACACCGCCGCAGGCCCCCTCACAGCGGGATCCCGGCCTTGGAGCGCTTGAAGTAAAGCGGGACCGGCGGCCTCGGCGGCCGGGCCAAATTCGCCAAAGCCTGCCGCAGCCTCTGCCCGGCGGCTATACGCGACCTGCGCGAAAACATTAACGCCCGGCAGCGTATTTAGTTTGTCAACGAGCGCCATTCTTAAACTCGAATCGCGGGTGTCCTCGAACATTGTTTTGGTCAGCCGGGGAATGATCTCGCGATTCAACACCAGGCTGGCATGGTTGCTCGCGGTTGTGTCCCGGCCTTTTATTTGTTCGCTCCATTCGTAGAGCGATTTTCCAGCGTAAAGCGCGACCCGGTCCCCCACAGTTTGAGTCAAAACCCAAATCCCACCAGCCAGGAGTGCCAACCCGATTGTCACACTGACAAAGATCCGGAAAGCGCGCCGGAGCAGAGTCGATTGTTTAACGTCCGTACTCTTCATCTCGCTGGAGTCGGCAAGGCGAAGAAAAGCTGCACGGCACCCGATGGAACCACGGGCCAAAGGCTAAAATGTCTCATGAGGATGCCGCAGGATAGCAGGAACCGTGGACGGATCAAGCGAGGGTAAGCCGGATGAATCAGATCCGTTAACACGTTGAGCGGTGCAAAAGGGCAGCTTCTCCGGGTCGGACGCCCTCCAATCCGTCTACCCAGCTTGTCGTTAATTCTACTGATAACCTACATGAATGTCCCCATTTGACAAAAAGTTGTGAAAAAAGCATGATGCTCATAATAAGCCACCCTTTTCCCGGGGCCCGGCCGGTCATGGAAACAGATATGAAACCACTCGATGCGGCAGCAACAAGCACTCCCTCAGATTGCCGCCTGAACCAAAGCAGCGGCTTCACTCTTATTGAACTCCTCGTCGTTATTGCCATTATCGCGATTCTCGCGGCAATGATCCTTCCCGCCCTGGGCAAAGCAAAACAAAAGACCCAGGGCGTTTACTGCATGAACAACACGCGCCAGTTAATGGTGGCCTGGTCGATGTATGCCCACGACGCCCAGGACAAGCTGGTGCCTTCGTTTCACGGCGGCGACGCCCGCGGCGGAGCTTTCGATCCAACCATCGGGCCGGGCTGGTGCGAGGGCTGGGAAGACTGGACTAGCAGCACCGATAATACGAACCTGGCCTTCCTAATCAGCGACAAATATACCCGACTGGCGAATTACATCGGCAAGAACGCCAATATCTTCAAATGTCCCGCCGATACTTACCTGTCGTCCCCTCAACGTGCTTTGGGCTGGGCCAAACGCGCCCGTAGCGTCTCGGGTAATATCGGTATCGGTGAGGGAAATGCCACGGACGGACCGTGGGATGCGGCGTATCGTCATATCAAAAAGTATTCCCAGTTCACGTATCCTGGTCCGGATGGCACCTGGGTTTACACTGACGAACACCCGGACAGCATTAATGATGCGGGATTGTTCAATCCCCATGCCTGGTCATGGATTGACATGCCGGCAACCTACCACAATGGCGCCTGCGGTTTTGCCTTTGCTGATGGGCACTCTGAAATCCACAAATGGCGCGCCTCTCTGTCCAGCCCCCGGGGCCTTGCCGTCAAGTTCACCGATGGATCGGACATGCCAGGCCTTCTGGCTCCCAAAGCCGGGGATGCCGACATCGCCTGGATGAACTATCACGGAGGACGTGATAAGCCCAACACGTTCTAAACCAAAACAAATTTCAACCGCAAAATGAGCGCGCGGACCAGGTTCCGCGCGTTTTTTGTTTTTGTTGTGGAGCGCTGTCTGTGGAGCCCGGGGTTCCGCTTCGTACGAGTGCCTGCTGAAATCTCATTGCGTGAGCGATGCCTTCCGCTCGCCGTGGACTTGCCCTATGAGCGGGCTCGCCGAGTCCCACTCAGGCGCACGCGGCTCACCCCTACTTCTTGAGCATTTTCGCCGCGCCGCCGCCCATGCGCGTCATCATTTTCTGAAGCTTGCCCATCTGCTTCATCATTTGTTGCATTTGGTTAAACTTATTGAGCATCGTGTTTAACTCGGCAACGCCCACACCGCTGCCTTTGGCGATGCGCTGACGCCTCTTCGCATTGAGAATATGCGGGTTGCGCCGCTCCTGCAGTGTCATGGCGCAAATCAGCGCTTCCATATGGCTGAATTCCTTTTCCTGCTTGCGCAGGTCGCTGTTTTTGAGGACCTCGGAACCTCCTGGAAGCATGCTGATGATGGATTCGAGGGATCCCAGCCGTTTCATCTGCTTGAGCTGTTCCAGGAAATCTTCGAGGGTGAACTGGCCTTTGCGCATCTTCTCTTCGAGGCGTTTGGCCTCGTCGAGGTCAACCGCCTCGGCCGCTCTTTCAACCAGGCTGACGACATCGCCCATTCCCAGGATCCGCGAAGCCATGCGCTCCGGGTGGAACGGCTCAAAATCTTCCAGCTTCTCACCGACGCCCGCGAATTTGATGGGCTTGCCCGTGACCGACTTTAGGCTCAGGGCTGCGCCGCCGCGGGTGTCACCGTCCAGTTTGGTCAAAATGGAGCCTGTGATGCTGAGCGCTTTGTCGAAATGCGTCGCTACGTTGACTGCTTCCTGGCCAGTCGCGGCGTCCAGGACCAGAAGGATTTCCTGTGGCTTGACCAGGTCGCGCAATCGCACAAGTTCCTGGACGAGCGGTTCGTCGATTTGCAGCCGGCCGGCGGTGTCGAAAATAAGCGTGTTGCGGTTGTTAGCGCGGGCGAACTCGATGGCTTCGCGGGCGATTTTGAGCACGTCATTCTCGCCGCGGTGTAAGTAAACGGGTAAATCAGTTTGGCGGCCAAGGGTGTCCAACTGGTCCATGGCGGCGGGCCGGTAAACGTCGGCGCCGACCAGAACCGGGGTGCGGCCCTGCTTGTGAAGCAAACGGCCAAGCTTGGCGCTGGAAGTGGTCTTGCCCGATCCGTGCAGGCCCACCATCATAACGCAGCTGGGGTTTCCGCTCACCTGGATGCCGGCATTCTCCGAACCGAGCAACTCGACCATTTCGTCGTGAATAATCTTGATGATTTGCTGGCCGGGTTGAATGCTCTGGATGACTTCCTGCCCGATGGACTTCGCCTTGATGCGTTCGATGAAATCCCGCGCGACTTTGAAATTGACGTCGGCCTCCAGCAACGCCTGCCTGACTTCCCGCAACGAATCGCCGACGTTGGCCTCCGAGATTTTTCCCAGGCCCCGAAGATTGCGAAACGCATTCTGGAGTTTGCCGCTTAACGAATCGAACATTGGTCTAAACTAGGGCACTGCGCGCGGGTTGACAAGGCCATCGGCCTCTGGCTACATTCCGCCCTCGCGTTTGACGTTTTGGGTCTGAGACCCGAGAACGGCGGGCCTCCCGCGCCTGCCTCCATTTCTCTCACTTCTCAACCCTCAACTCTCAACTGCCGTGGTAGGATACTCAAGCGGTCAACGAGGGCAGACTGTAAATCTGCTGGCTTACGCCTTCGAAGGTTCGAATCCTTCTCCTACCACCACTTCTTTTTACTGAGTCGGAACTCACTTTTAGCCTGGTTTTACCGTGCGATGATCGCTCTCCGGGTCCTTAGCGCCTTGCTC
>DATGLT010000134.1:0-5549 GCA_035294005.1 Verrucomicrobiia bacterium | reverse complement strand
TTCGGGCTTGTGTCGATTCTGGTCGGGGCCGCGCTCAGCCTGGCTTGCTTCGCCTTCTGGCTGTGGATGCTAATCCACGCAGTCACCAACAAGGGAATCGGGAACGGCGAAAAGATCGCGTGGGTGCTGGTCATTATCTTTCTGCCGTTCATTGGCTCGATTATTTACTTCTTCGTGGGCCGTCCTAAGGGACGGTCCGCAGTTGGATAGCCGCGGCGCGGGCCGCCTTGTCCATGAGCAAACGACTTTTCGAGGCGATGATCGAAGCCAACCACCGCGCGGTGGCGGGTGACACCCAGGCCGGGTTGCACCCGGAGGAATATCCGGACGAACTTCCGCTAATTGCGTTAACCTGCGTCGACCCCCGTCTCAACGCGCTTCTGCCGCAGGCCCTGGGGGTTCCCGCCGAGCAATTCATCTGGCTGCGCAACGCCGGCAACATCATCACCGGGCCTCTCAGCAGCACCATGCGGTCGCTCGCGCTCGCCTGCGCCGTCAAAGGTGGAAAAGAAATCGTGATTATCGGCCACACCGATTGTCAGGTTGGCAAAACTTCCGCCATGCAATTGCTCGAGCGCTTTCGTGCGCTCGGCATCGAGCGTCATCTCTTGCCCGACAATCTAAACGAGTTCTTCGGCATGTTCGGCAGCGACCGGCAGAATGTCATGAAGGCTGTCGATCACGTTCGAACCAGCCCGTTGATTGGGCCAAGGATCCCCGTCCAGGGTCTGCTCATCGATATTGAAACCGGCAGGCTGGAATGGCTGGTCAATGGATACGAGACCCTGGGTGCCACCGGGTCCCGTCCCGAGAATTCTGCGCAACCCCAGCCCTCGCCCGGCCTGTTGACGCCGTTGGCCGACTTCAAACTCGGTGAGCTGCGGTTTCCCGACGCAAAGATAGGCGACGTGGTTTCAACGTTGGAAAAGGAAGTCCTCCAAACCGTGGAGCAACGAATCGCGGCAAGTTTTGCGCCTGGTACGGCCGGGGCCGCAGCGCCCGCGCCTCCGGCCGGATTTCAGATCGGCCCCATTCGTGTCGGCGTCCCCGGACAGGGTGAAACCGTTTCAACGATTGCCCAGGAACTCGTGCAAAAGCTGGGGAAAGCATTGGAGACCGGCGCGGCTCAGGGAGGAAAGCCCCCCCTGAATGCGCCTCCGCGCATTCCTTTGCCGCCGCCGATTCGGCCTAAGATGCATCTGCGGAGGAATCCGAAGTGACCGAGCCCGTTGCCGTGCGCAAGCGGCGTGGTTGCCTCTTCTTCGGGTGCCTGGGCGGAACGGTGTGCCTGGTGATCATCCTGGTGGCGTTTCTGCTCGGGCTTTACCAGCTCAAGAAGATGCTCACCTTCTACACCGACCCACAGCCCATGGCATTGCCCACAGTCAAAATGAGCCAGGCCGATATCGATACCTTGAAGCAGCGCGTTGAGTCGTTCCAGGACGCCGTTCGAACTGGCAGACCGACCGAGCCGCTCACGGTGACCTCGGATGAAATTAACGCGTACATCCAGAACGATCCGAACCTGGCCGGCGTGAAAGGAAAAGTCTACGTCACTATCGAAGGCGACCGCGTCAAAAGCCAGGTCAGCCTCCCACTGGACGATCTTGGCTTTCGCGTCTTTCACGGACGCTATTTAAATGGAGTTGGAATCTTTGCGTTGAATCTCCAGAGAGGAAACCTTGTCGTCACGGCCGAATCTCTCGTGGTGAAAGGAAAACCCCTGCCGGCGGTGTACATGGATAAATTCAAATCGCAAAACCTGGCGGACGCTTTCAACAAAAACCCGCGAGTCTCGGTTGCCCTGAGTCATCTCCAGGAAATTCGGGTCGCTGACGGCAAGCTGACGCTGGTGCCCAAGTTGGAACAGTGAAGAAAAGCTAGCCTTTGCCGGGCCAAATCCGTCCGGCCAGCACAAGGCGCTGGTGCTCCTGGAGGGCGTAGCGGTCGGTCATGCCCGCCAGGTAATCGCAAACGGCGCGCGGCCAGCCGTCTCGCCGGGCCAGCCTCTTGGAGGCGGTGCCAATTTCATTGGGGTTCGCTACATAATGGCGGAATAAGGATTCAAGCACCTTGCGCGCGCGGTCGTGCGGTTCGTTGACCTCGGGGTTGTCATAGAGGTTCTCGTAGAGAAACCGGCATAACTCTTCGTTTAATCTGCGCCGTGTCACGCTGTATCCCACCAGGGGCTTGCTCTGCGACCGCACGTCGGCAACCTTTTGGATATCCGCCTTCCGAATCATGCCTTCGGTGGTTGTCACTACGTCCTTCACCTGCAGATCCGTAATGCACCGAATAATGAAATACCTACGGCATTCGTCCGGGAGTTTTCCATACTGGTTTTCGACGGTTTTGGTCGCGTAATTCCAGAGTCGGACCTCTGAACGCAATTGTTTCTCAGACAGCAATCCTGAATCAAGGCCGTCGTCCAGGTCGTGGCTGTAATAGGCAATTTCGTCGGCCAGGTTGGCAACCTGCGCCTCCAGCGAGGGGGACAGCGATTCGGCTCCCGACCCCTTGCCCGGGTGGTCCCAGGCCGTGTGATGCTTGATCAGCCCTTCGCGCACTTCCCACGTCAGGTTCAGGCCGCGGAAGCGGGGATATTTCTGTTCCAGTTCCTCGACGATTCGCAAGCTCTGCCGATTGTGCTCGAATCCCCCGTGTTTCTTCATGAGCCGATCGAGCACCGCTTCGCCCTTGTGCCCGAAGGGCGAATGGCCGAGGTCATGCGCCAGGGCGATGGTTTCGGTGAGGTCTTCGTTGAGCCGCAGCGCGCGGGCAATATTGCGCGAGATTCCCGCCACTTCCATGGTGTGAGTTAGGCGGGTGCGCAGGTGATCGCCGGTGCCGTTGAGGAACACCTGGGTCTTGTACTCGAGGCGGCGGAAGGCGCGCGAATGGATGACCCGGTCGCGGTCGCGTTGAAATTGCGTGCGCCATTCAGGTGGATCTTCTCGATGCTTGCGCCCGCGCGAATCCCCGCTGAGTTGGGCATAGCCCGCCAGCGTTTGGCGTTCGAGCTGCTCCAGTTCCTCACGTGTGCGTGGCATTTAAACCCTTTTGCCGCCTCTCAAGCTTTTGAGCGCCGAACCCGAACCGATGAGCCCCTCACTTCGCGCTGGCCCATTCAACCCAGGCGCGAGCGCGGTTCAGCCGTTTTTCTGAAGGACTTCCTGCACGGAAATGCCGCGAAGCTCGAACAATCGCCGGATGGCATCCTCGATCAGATTGTTGGGACACGACGCCCCCGCGGTGATCCCCACGGTAAGTTTGCCCCGCGGGAACCAGTCGCGTGTTTCGACCTCCCGGTGCCGGTGCTGGTCGTAGTGGTGAATCAGGTTCTCCGATTCCATCTTGGCCGCGTTCTTGATGAAATACGTCGGCAGCTTGGATTCCCCCATCTCTGCTAGGTGGGAAGTGTTGGATGAATTGTAACCACCGATGACCAGGAGCAGGTCCAGCGGCTCGCGCAGCAGCTTTTCGAGCGCGTCCTGCCGGTCCTGGGTGGCGCCGCAAATGGTGTCGAAAAACCGGAAATGCTTTGCCAGATCCGCTTCGCCGTATTTTTGCGCCATCGCGGCTTTTAACCGGCGCTGCACTTCCTCGGTTTCGCCGCGCAGCATCGTCGTTTGGTTAGCAACGCCGATCGCCTGCAAATGGGTGTCCGGGTCGAACCCTTCGGAATAGGCGCCTTTGAATTTCGACAGGAATTCCTCTTTGTTCCCGCCGTGAACGATGTAAGTGCAAACGTAATCGGTCTCCGCGAGCGTGAAGACCACCAGATAATGACCGTTGCCGCTGGCCCGTGCCTGTGAACTGGTGGCCATGGTTTCTTCGTGCCAGGCCTTTCCGTGAATGATGCTGGTGACCGAATCTTTCGAGTATTGCCGGACCCGTTTCCATACGCTCATCACGTCGCCGCACGTGGTGTCGACGAAAAGGCACCCCTTTTCTTCGAGCTTTTTGCGCGTAGCCACCTCGGTCCCGAAAGCGGGGATGATCACAATGTCCTCCGGACGCAGCGGGTTGATCTCTTCGTCCTTGGGTTTGCCCGCGATGGTTACGATTCCCATCCGCTTGATTTGGTCGTTGACCTCGGGGTTGTGAATGATTTCGCCCAGCAGGAAAATCCGGCGATCCGGGTACGCCCTGCGCGCGGCGTAGGCAAGGTCGATGGCGCGCTCGACTCCGTAGCAAAAGCCGAATTCCTTGGCCAGGCGCACCGTCAGGTCCCCCGCCGCCAGGACGTGTCCATTGGCCCGAATCCGCTCGACCAGTTCGCTGCGGTAATGGGACAGCACCTGGGCTTGCACAGCCTCCATGATGTCCGGGCGGCGCAAATTGATCTTTTGCGGAGCGCTTGGAGCTTCGGTTGACATTCTCAACACACAGTATCATCCGGAGGATGGAAGAAAAGCGCAAAGGTCGCGCTTTGCAGCTTCCGGGCGGTATAGCCGGCGCGCCGCGCAACGGGATAAAAGACATTGCGCCCGCGCGCCGTTCTGGGATAATCAACCTCCCGGTGATCGGAGCGTAGCTCAGCCTGGCTAGAGCACTTGGTTTGGGACCAAGACGTCGCAGGTTCAAATCCTGTCGCTCCGACCATTTTTTACCCCACGTTTTTAACAGCGAGGAACGATATTAAACCCTCTTTCGCGAGGCAAACAGCTGACGTGGCAGCCCCCATTGACAGGCCTTCGGATGGATTTAGTTTTGGTGAGGTGTGCAATGAAACCCGGATTCCCCAAGAGGCAGAGGCCCGCCGCAATGTTCGTGTTGCCAATGCTGCTGGCCGTGTTGGCGTCGTGTGTCTTCTGCTCAGGGTGCTCGCGTCAGCGTGAGGCGGTGGTGACAAAAGGAGTGATCCTCTCGGTCTCCTACAAAGATGCCGACGGGAAAACGCACGGCTTCACCAGGCTCAACCAGGCGTCGGCGGTGCCCGGGGGCAACGGTTCCTGGAACGTTGATGCTTATGGCCGACTGACACCGCATTTTTTGATAATAACCCGCCCGCAACGACGCGACCTGGGCCCACTGGTAATTCCGGTCAGGAACCTGGTTGAGGTCCAATTTGGCGATGGCGGAATAAAAAACATTAGCGAAAACTCGAATACTGCTGCAACTAGCCGTTGATGATTGCAGATACTCCTGGTCGGCAGCGCAGCATTTGCCCCCGACGCCGATTTTGCGGCAAGAGATGCCGCGCAGATTGCGATGCGTCAAACGATCCACCGAATGGATTCGCGCAAGGTTCGGCGTGAACTCGAAATGAACCCGCAGGGTTCACAGCAAGTAGCCGGGCCGTCGCAGCGTAGCGGAGACGCCCGGTAATGCCTCAAAAAAATCAGGCCGCACCCGGACGGGTGCCAGCAAATGTGACGCCACGTGGCACCGCCGAAAATTTCAAGCACCACCCGGAATGGGGATTTTGCCGTTGTGAATGTTCAAGCACATAGGTGACATTTTCTCCCAAGCACATCGGTTACAGTTTGGAGGTTCCCAGAGCCGAGTCCCGAACGGGGTAGCGCCGTGCGAACCCAAGCGCAGCG